>JAPXRP010000335.1:0-2512 GCA_033813475.1 Candidatus Hydrogenedentota bacterium | reverse complement strand
CGGTCTGGATCAAGGCGCACATGCCCGTTGCCGGAAACCGGCTGGCCGTCACCCTGACCGACTCCGGCGGCAACACGGGGACCGTCTTCATCGAGGACGCGGACCTCACCGCCGCCGCCGACTGGCGGGCCGTGCCCCTTCCGCTGAACACCTTCGTCCCGGCGCTTTCGCCCGCTGCGACCGTCATGTCCCTCTCCATTGAGTCCCAGTTCACCGTTGGCGCCCCGGACGACCCGCCCTGCGCGCTCATCGGCGGCGTGGAGTTCGGCGCTGGCCCGCTGGCGAATCCCACACCCAGCGCGCTGAATTTGGGCTTCGCCCTGTTCAGCCCCGGCGCGTCCCTCGTGGAGCTGGCCGCCCCCTTCGCGGGCGCCCCGCAGGCGCTGAGCCTGGGCGGGCTGGTCCCGCCCGCCCTGCGCTTCAGCGTGCGCGCCGACATCCCGCAGCCCGGCGACAAGCTGGAGCTGCTGCCGCGTCCGGGCGAGGCCGCCGTGTGGAGCGCGGCGTCGGAAACCCTCGCCGGACCCAACTGCCAGACCTTCTCGGTGCCGGTGCCCCCCCCGGACCCGGTCTTCCCGGTCTTCCGCGCCACCCTCCAGCCGCCCGCCGCCGTCGCGGGACCGGTCACCCGGTTCATCATTGACGACTTCAGCCTCTCCACCCTGGGCGCATGGCTGTTCGCGCAGGTGGTCAACGCCGGCGGGATACCCAACGGCGACATGGAGGACGTCGGCCTGGCGTCCGCCGACTGGTCCGCCGCCACGCCCTGCGAAATCCTCGCTCCGCCGCTCCCCCCGAGCTATTTCACCGGGCCCGGCTGCGGCCCGTCGGCCAGCGCGCTCCTGCTCACCCGTGAGCCCGGCGGCGCCACCGTCGTGACCCTCACGCAGGACGTGACCTTCCCCTCGGCGGGGGAGGAAATCCGGTTCAAGCTGCGGGTCGGCCAGCCCGGCGGCCCCGAGAACACGTTCAAAGTGGAGGCGGGGGGGGATGTGCTGCTGGACACGGACGCGTCCGACGCCTCGCTCGGCGCGTGGAAGGAGTTCATCTTTCCCTATCCCCCGGCCTGGCGGAACACCTCCCGGTTGCTGCGCTTTACCGCGCAGCTCGCCGACGGCGCCGCGCCGGCCAGCTTCCTGGTGGACGACGTGTGCATCGGCCAGCCCCCGGCGGGCCCCGTGCTCAGCGTCAGCAACGCGCACCTGCGGCTGGAGAACCTGACCGTGTCCACGGGAAACGCGGGGGTCAGCGTGGACGAGGGAGCGTCCCTCGCGTTTGTCCGCTGCGCCACGGACAACATCAGCGGCCCCGGCCTGCGCTTCACGGGCTCCGCCACGGGCACGGCGTCCAACGCCGTGTTCACGGGATGCTCCGGGCCGGCGGTCCTTTCGGACAGCACGGGCCTCGTGACGGTGTACCAGTGTACCGTCAAGGGCAACGGCGGGGGGATACAGGCCACCAGCGGCCGCATCAACCTCGCGGCGAGCATCATCGAGAGCGGCGCCGTGGCGGGCGAGGTGCACACCTGGCTTAACCTCATCCGGGGCGGCTTTCCGGCCGCCTACGAGCAGGCCGGCTTCGAGAATCTGGATCCGGGCACGACGGTGAACTATCTCGACTCCCCCTGGATCGGGAAACTCGACGGGGTCATCCCGGTGCTGTCGGGGCACACGATTGCGGCGGTTGACGAGGTGACGGGCCTGGTGGCCGCGGCGGACCGCGCCGCGGATTTCGAGAAGGACCCCCGCTCCGCGGCGGGGGAGGAGCTTCAGGTGGGGGCGGACCAGGTGGGCGGCACCCTGGGCGCGCCCATGTGGATTTCGTGCAGCGTGAGCCCCGCCGTCGTGGGCCGGGGCGAGCCCGTCACCATCACCGTGGTCACCCAGGGGATGGACCTGGGCCTCGCCCGCCTGCGCATCGTGCCCGAGGAGCCCCTGGCGGGGATGACCGAAGTGGCGGACGTCACCATCCCCACGCAGTGCTACGAGATTCCCCTGGCGGCGGACGGCGAAAACACCGCCACCGCCACGGTCACGTTCAGCGAGCCGTGCAACTTCCGCTCCGTCCAGAACACGGCGCTGTGCACCGAGGGGATCAACCTCGTCTACCTCAACGACGGCACCAACCTTGCCGACCCGGTGCTCTATGGCCACGGCATGCCGGGCCCCACGGACCAGGGGGCGGGGGACTGCTCCTTCCTCGTGGACACCACGCCGCCGACCCTGCTGTGGTCGGTGGGCAACGCCGACGGCGACGCCGCGATGGTCCAGCCGCGTGTCACCGTCAATGACAGCCTCGTGGGCACGGGCGTGCCCGGGCCGCAGGGGCAGTTCTTTGTGCCCGTGTCCGGCGGCTCGATTGTGGACCGGGCGCTCCACTTCCTGATCAACACCGGCGGCAACGGGACCTGCGCGGACGCGGGGGCGGGCGAAATGCTCAATTTCACCATCGAGGCCGTGTTCGAGGACCGGCCCCCCGCGCCCCTGACCCGCGTCACCACGAGCGGCTTTGA
>JAPXRP010000334.1:0-2528 GCA_033813475.1 Candidatus Hydrogenedentota bacterium | reverse complement strand
GAAAGGCGTGTCAGGCGTCAGATGTCGCGGGAGCCCCCGCACGTCCTTGGCGGGTCCGTCTGTTATGTGGAGTGCGGTGGCAGAGCGAAGCGGCGACACCGCTTTGCCCGGGGATGATCCATGCCGCGCCCCTCACGGCAGCTCTTTCCCGGGAACCAAAGCGGCGTCGTTGCCGCCGCACTCCAAAAGGAGACGCCGCCCGCCCCTCTCGTCTCACCACGACTTCGGCTCCCTTCATCGCCCAAACCACGCGCCCCTGGGATCGCCAAGCTCCAGCTTGGCCTCTTGGGTTCTTCCGCGCGGGCCTGGTCGCCCCGTGTTTCCCCGAAAGCCAAGCTGGAGCTTGGCGATCCCAGGGCCGCGGCAGCTCCAGCGAACCCGGTACTTTCTTAGCAGGAGCGCAGCGACTGCGGCGATCTCGTGCCCGCCACCGCTTCGGTTTTCACAACGTCTTATCCGGCAATCAGGGGAGCAGCGCCCGTTTTGACATTTTGGGCAGATTTGCCTATGATGACGCCCATGGGATCGTGAACGCGTTTGCGCAGGACTGTCATGCCGAATCCGGGTACAGTGAAAAATGCCGCACCGGCGCCGTCTTTTCGGCGCCGTGGGGGGTTCACCCTGCTTGAGATGCTGGTGGCGCTGACCGTCATCAGTGTCGGCGTGGCCGTCTTTGTCGGCCTCTTCGACATGGCGCTCACCCTTTCCCGGAACGCCCGCGACCGGTCCGCGTGCCTGGACCTTGCCCGGTCGGTGCTGGACGATGTGGCCCGCAACCCGGGGGACTATCCCTGGCCGGCGGACGACGGTCTCCAGCAGGTGGCGCTGCCGGCGGAGAAGAAGGCGCAGGCAAATCCACCCCGGGTGCTCCTGCCGGGAGAGGCGGCCAAGAAACGCATGGAGGCGCGCCACGGCCGGTATCACTGGCGGCTGTTCGCCCAGGCGCCGGCGCAGGACAACCCGCTGCCCGTGCGCGAGGTCACCGTGGTTGTGCGGGCCGGGGGGACCTCCCCGGCCGTGGTGCTGACCGCCTGGGTGCCGGACACGGCGGGCGGGGAGACGGCACCATGACCCGCCGCCGCGCCGGATTCACCCTGATGGAGCTGCTGGTCTCCCTTTCCCTGCTCGGGGTGGTGTCCACCATCGGGGTGACGGCCTTTTTCCGCGTGGCGGACCACTGGACCGCCGCCGTCCGGGCGCAGCGGCTGGACACGCAGGCCTCGGCGGCGCTGGACGCGATCCGGGAGGACTTGGACCGGATGCTTTCCCCCCGGACCGGGGCGGGCGCCTTCGCGTCCGTCTGCCAGACGGCGCGCCATTCCTTCGGCGCGGCGGAGGCCCCGGCCAACGATGACAAGCTCATCTTTCCCGTCGTCCAGAAGAACGCGGCAACGGGGAACTTCGAGCGGGCCGTGGTGACGTATGAGATTGACCGCCACACGGCCCTGCCGCGCCTGCTGCGCAGGGTGCGCGGCACGGACGCGGGCGCGCCGGCGGGGACGTCGGTGGTCGTCGCCGAGGGGGTGTTCAGCATGAGCGTCCTGTGCGGCGACCCGCCGGACATGACCTGCGGCTGGAACGCCCCGGAACCGCCGGAACTGGTCGTGGTGTCGCTGGGCATGGCGGACCCGGCGGACCCCGGCGCGGGCCTGAGCCGCGCCGCAACCTTTGAGCTGCATGTGAAATGAACGCTCCGCGCGCACATACCGGAATCGGCCGCCGCGGCGCGGCGCTGCTCATGGCGCTGGGCATGCTGGCGCTGTTCTCGGTGCTTGGGGCGGCCTACGTCCGCGCCATGACGCTGGAGGACGACGCCGCGGCCCTGCGCGCGCGCCAGGCCCGAACCGCAGAGGCGGCGGCGGGAGCCGTGCGCGGCGCGGCGGAGGAGCTGCGGCGGACCCTGGCGGCGGGCGGCGGACCGGACGCGCCGACGGACCGGACGCTCCGGATGCCCGTGCAGGCGCTCACGCGCACGGGCCTGGGAAACGGGGAGCACGCGCTGACACCGCAGCCCCTGCCCAACACCTTTGTGCGCGTGCGCCTGACCGTGGCGGAAATGGACCCGGCCGCCGGGGCGGCGGACGATCCGGCAGCGGGCGCCGTCCGGGGAATCGCCCCTGCGGAGGGGCGGCTGTTCCGCATCACGGCGCGGGCGGCGCTGGTGGAGGGCGCCGGCGGCCGGGACCGGACCCCCGCGGCGGTGGAGGCGGTGGCGCTGGTGGGCGGCGGCGGGGCGGTGTTTGTCTACTGGAACGGAACGGATGAACCCTACGCGGCCCCCCCGCGGTGACGGAGGACTGATTCCCATGGCGGACACATCCGGCGGCAAGGAAAAGGACGCCCCCCGCAAGGGGCGCGTGCTGGGACGAAAGAGGAGACCCGCGGACAACATGGCGGCGGGTTCAGGAGCGCCGGCCAAGGGCGGCCCGGCAGGATTTTTCGCCACCTCGGGCGGCGTGCGCCACGCCGACGTGACGGTCTTCCTGCGGCAGCTCATCATGCTGCTGGAGGCGGGGGTGCCGATCCTG
>JAPXRP010000333.1:0-2538 GCA_033813475.1 Candidatus Hydrogenedentota bacterium | reverse complement strand
GGCTGAAGACGGCGGTGCTGTACACCCTGCGCGACCATCCCGACGCCGGCCGCGCCGACTTGGCGGCGAGTTTCCAGGAGGCCGCCGTGGACCTGCTGGTCGCCAAGACGGAGCGCGCCCTCGACCAGACGGGCGCGGAGCGCCTCGTGATCGCGGGGGGTGTGGCGGCGAACCGCCTGCTCCGCGAGCGCGCGGCGCGGCTGCCCGCGGAGCTGTTTCTCCCGCCCATGAAGTACTGCGTGGACAACGCCGCCATGATCGGCGCCGCCGCCGCCTCGCGGCTGGAGCACGGGCTGGTCGAGGGCGGCCTCGACACGGCGGCGGACCCGTCGCTGCCGCTGTGCGTGCCATGACGAGTCACCGGCACGGGCAGGTGGCGGCCCGCCGAAGGCCGTGCTATAATGAGGGCGGGTTTGCGCGCGCATTTCACCCCGGGGGCCCCCTGCCCGGGGGACGCGCGCGTTTGGTTGTCCAACCCCGGAGGAACATCCCCAGGTGAGCGGTCGCGTGACAAAGGCGGCGCGCCGCGTGTGCGCCGTGGCGGGCGTGCTTGCGCTTGCCCTGGCGCTTGCGGAGGGCTCGGCGCGCCTCTGGCTCCACCATGCGGCGTCGGAGGAGCAGTTCTGGGACTACGCCAGCCTGGACCAGTTGCAGAAAGCCCTGCCAGGGCAGCAGATGGTCACGCTTTGCGTTCCCTGGGGCATGTATCCCACCCCCGGGTTCCGCCGGGGGGCCAACCTGCACAATTCCGCCGGGTACCGCGGAGAGGAGATTGCGCTTCCCAAGCCCGCCGGGGAGTTCCGGATCGTGTGCCTGGGCGGCTCCACGACCTACGACGAGGAGATTGAGGACTACCGGAAGGCGTACCCCTATCTTCTGGGGGAGGAACTTCGCGCCCGCGGCCTTCCCGTCACGGTGGTGAACGCGGGCTTTCCCGGGTGGAGCAGCCGGGAGACGCTCCTGAACATCGCGCTGCGCGTGCGGAATCTGGAGCCCGACCTCCTCGTCTTCTACGACGGGCTCAACGACCTCGTTCACCGCGCCCACTGGCCGTCATGGAAATACCGGAGCGACTATGTCGTGCCCGGGGCGCCGCTTCCCGACTACCTGCTCCCCAGCCTCACCAACGACCTGACCCTTCCGCGCATCATCGGGGTCCGTCTGGGCATGGTTTTCCCGGCGCGCACCATGTTTTCCGGCCCGTCCCACGACCACTGGGGCATGCTTCTCGCGGACTACTTCGAGCAGCACAGCACAGGCACCTACCCCCGGGGTCTTTTTGAAACGGTCAGCCTCGAGGAGGTCTTCCGGGGCGCGCCCCCCACTCCGTTTGCCAACAACCTGGACGCCTGCGTCTCCATGGCGCTTGGCCAGGGCACCGGGGTCATGCTCGCCACAGTGGCCCTGGACAACCGGTGGCTCCGGGATCTTCTCGGCCCCGATGTCGGACAGTTCGCCGGCGCCCTGGCGGAGATGAACGCGGTGATTCTCGAGCAGGGGCGGAAACGGGGGGTGCCCGTCTACGACTTCGCCTCGGAAATGCCGGAGGGGGACTACTGGGCGGACTTCATGCACAGCAACGAGGCGGGCGCCGCGCTTAAGGCGGGGATGTTCGCCGACTTCATTGTCCGGAACGGGCTGGCCGGCGCGCCCCCCGCCGGAGGGTCCCCGGCGAGTTGACTGGCGTCCGCCCGCCCCGTATCCTTGACCTTCGGAGAACCGGCTGCGGGGGCCGGACGAGAGAGCGAAGAAACCTTAAGGAGCAACGGCCATGGCAGCATCCAAGAAGAGTCACAGCCCCGACGACCTGCGCAGGCGCGTGGGGAACATGGACCAGATCGCGGGCGTCCGGCGGGTGGTGCTGGACGACGGCAACGAGCGGCCCAACCGCGCGGCGGTCTTCCACACCGGTTCGGGCCTGGAGTTCACGGTCATGCTGGACCGGTGCCTGGACATCTCCGCCGCCAGTTTCTGCGGCAGGGCGATGGGCTGGCGCTCGGTGTGCGGCGACGTGGCCCCGCAGTATTTCGAGCCCGAGGGCTTCCGCTGGCTGCGCAGCTATTTCGGCGGCCTGCTCACCACCTGCGGCCTGTCCAACGTGGGGGGCCCCGCGGCGGACAGCGCCGTGAGCGGCGTGGGCCTGCACGGCCGCATCGGCAACGCCCCGGCGCGGGACATCCAGGTGGAGCAGGGCTGGGACGAGGACGGCTACTACCTCCTCTCGGTCGAGGGCACGATGCGGGAGGCCGTGGTCTTCGGCGAGAACCTCACGCTCACCCGCAATGTCTTCACCGTGATGGGCGAGAAGCGCTTCTGGGTGCAGGACGTGCTCACCAACGAGGGGTTCCGCCGGTCACCGTTCATGCTGCTGTACCACTGCAACGTGGGGTGGCCCGCGGTGGACGGCGGGTCGCGGCTCTACGCGCCCAGCCGCCGGGTGGCGCCGGTGACGGACCACGCGCGCGACGGCCAGGAGAAGCACAACGTCATGGACCCGCCCACGCCGGACTATGCCGAGAAGTGCTACTACCATGACAT
>JAPXRP010000332.1:0-2539 GCA_033813475.1 Candidatus Hydrogenedentota bacterium | reverse complement strand
CTGGTACACCTCGGCGGCGGGCGCGTACCGGAAGGTCATGAGCAGGTAGCCCCCCACCCGGCTGAGGCCCGCCTCGTCCACCTTGTCCTGGGCGGCGTCCTGTCCCGGGGTGGCGGTGGTGAACTTCTTCACCATGTAGTTGACCCCCGCGCTGGAGCCCAGCCAGCCCACGCCCACGACAACCAGAATGATGATCGGCCACTTCAGCCTGCTCAGGTCCATGATCCGGTTCCTTTCAGATGATTACGAGCCGTTTCCCGGCGCGGGCACCCCCCGCGCCGCCTAGATGCCCAGCCAGCCCCGCACGGTCCAGGCGATGTCCGCCAGCACGGGGATTTCAAACATGACCGAGACGACGCCCAGGGCCAGCAGCGCCACGAGGGCGACCAGCAGGCTGCCCACCATTTTGCTGAGGCGGTGCATGATCCCCAGCCCCTGCTTGCTGGAGACCCCCATCTCCTTCGCGCGGTCCATGAACGCGCCGTACTTCTCGGCGCACTCCTGCGAGCAGAACTGCCCGCCGCGCCCGGGCACGGCGCAGGCCTTGCAGACCCCCGCGCCGCACTGGCGGCAGCGGGCAACGGCCTCGTGGCTCGGGTGGTTCACGCACCAGGTGCGCATGGGGGCGGACATGGGCAGGCCTCCTTGACTTTTCCGGAAAACGCCGCGTCCGCGCGGTTTATTTCAGTGTAGCACGTTTCTTACTTCGCAAGGCCCTTTTCGTGCAGCTCGGCGAGCTCGGCGATGCGGTCCTTGTCGAGCTTCGGGAAGAGCACCTGCGGCGGGGCGAGGGGGTGCCCGGCGGGCAGGCGGGTGATGATGTCCACCCAGCCGTCCGGCCCGCCGTCGGGGCCGCCCTGGGGCGGGGAAACGCCCAGGGTGCCCGCGAGGGTCTTCGCGCCGTCGGGGAGGAAGGGGGCCATGAGGCCGCACAGCGCCCGGACCACCTGGCAGCAGACGTGCAGGGTGGTGCCCGTGCGGGGGAGGTCGGTCTTGCGGGTGACCCAGGGCTGGCGGGCGTCGAAATAGACGTTGGCCTTGCGGCCCAGGTCCACGACGCGCTCGATGCCCTGGCGGAACCGGAAGTGCTCCAGCGACTCCGCGACGAGCTCGGCGTGCTCGCCGATGGCGTCGAGCATGGCGACGTCGTCCGCCTCGAACTCGCCGGCCTCGGGCACCTTCCCGTCGAAGTTCTTCACCGTCATGGTGAGCGACCGGTGGACGAAGTTGCCCACCACGTCGCACAGCTCGCCGTTGTAGCGGTTCATGAAGTCGTCCCAGTCGAAGTCCGCGTCCTTGGATTCCGGGGCGACGGCGCACAGGTAGTAGCGGAGGCTGTCGGCGCTGAAATGCTCCAGCGCCCAGGCCACGCTGATCATGTTGCCCTTGGACTTCGAGCCCTTTTCCGACTGGCCCGTGCGGCGGTTGAAGACGTTCAGGTACTCGTTCCCCACCACCTGGTCCGGGAGGATGTAGTCGCCCTGGCCCATGAGCATGGACGGGAAGATGACGGCGTGGAAGGGCACGTTGTCCTTGCCGATGAAATGGATGAGGCGCGTCTCCGCGTCCTTCCACCAGGGAATCCAGGCGTCCGGGTCGCCGTGGCGGTCGAGGCCCCACTGGCGCGTGTTGGTGACGTAGCCGATGGGCGCGTCGAACCACACATAGATGCGCTTGCCCGCCGCGTCCGGGTCGTCCAGCGGGATGGGCACGCCCCAGTCCAGGTCGCGGGTGATGCAGCGGGGGCGCAGGTCGCCGACCCATCCGCCGGCGATGCCGCGCACGTTGGCCCGCCACTCGGGGTGGGTCTCCAGCCACGCGGCCAGCTTTTCGGCGAACTGCGGCAGGTCGAGGAACCAGTGCCGCGAGGCGCGCAGCTCCGGCGACGACGCGTCGCCGGGGATGTTCGACCGGGGGCTGACGAGGTCGCGGGCGGAATACTGCGCGCCGCAGGCCTCGCACTCGTCGCCGTTGGCGTCGGTGTAGCCGCACTTGGGGCAGGTGCCCTTCACATAGCGGTCCGGGAGGAATTTGTCGAGCTGGGGCGAGTACCACAGCTCCATCTCCTGCGCGGGGATGGCGCCCGCCGCGTGGAGTTTGCGGAAGAACGCCTGCGTCGTGTCCGCGTGCAGGGGCCACGACGTGCGCCCGTAGATGTCGTAGGAGATGCCCAGGCGCGCGAAGGCGTCGGCGTTCGCCGTGTGGTAGCGGTCAATCACCGCCTGCGGCGGGATGTTCTCCTTCAGTGCCGTGATCGTGATGGCCACGCCGAACTCGTCCGACCCGCCGACATACAGCACCTTCTCGCCGCGCATCCGCTTGAAGCGGACATAGATGTCCGCGGGCAGGTAGGCCCCCGCGATGTGGCCGAGGTGGATGTAGCCGTTGGCGTAGGGCAGCGCGCTCGTCACCAGGGTCCGGGAGAAGCGCTTCGCCGGGGTTTCGATGTTCATGGGAAAACAAGGCTCCAAGGGTGGTCATTGCGGATGCCCCCATTGTACTGGATGCGGCCCCCGCCGTTCACGGGGCAGGGCAATCG
>JAPXRP010000331.1:0-2585 GCA_033813475.1 Candidatus Hydrogenedentota bacterium | reverse complement strand
GTAACACCCGTGTCTTCGCGTATGCCTGGGGTGTGGGCGGGTAGGGGCGCCGCTTGCCGCGCCCTCTTCTTTCTCGGCAGGACTGTCTCACCCGGCGGGTGGGGAGCGCGCTTGTCACGAAAACATGCATTCCCCGCGCGTTCACACAACATGCCTGATCCCGCCCCTCACCTTGCCCGGCGATCAGGGGGTAGACGCGAGGGTGGCGCGGAAAGCGCCCGCAGGCTTATGATGGGAGCCGTCGCCCATATAATCGGCGGGCGGACAGAGGAGCCATCCATGCGCAGCGCGATATTCGTTGACTTTGACAATGTGTTCATAGGCTTGAACGCGCAGGACGAGGCGCTTGCGCGCTCTTTTGCGACGGCGCCTCTCAAGTGGCTGGAGTGGTTTGAAAAATCACTGCCCCTCCACGAGGGCACGCCGGCCCTGGGCCAGCGGCGCATCCTGGTGCGGCGGTGTTATCTGAACCCGAAGCAGTTCGGCGACTACCGCCCGTACTTTATCCGCGCCGGGTTTGAGACGGTGGACTGCCCCGTCCTCACGACGTACGGAAAGACCAGCGCGGACGTCCACATGGTGCTGGACATCCTGGAGCTGCTGAACCACGAGGTGCGGCCGGAGGAGGTCATCCTCCTCTCCGCTGACGCCGATTTCACGCCGGTTCTCTTGAAACTGCGGAAGTGGGACCTGCGCACGGTGGTGGTGGCCGTGGGCCCCTCGGCGGCGGCCTACCGCGCGGCGGCCGACATTGTCGTGGACCAGGACGTCTTTGTGGACCTTGCCCTGCAGGCGGCGGGGGAGCAGCGGCCGCGCCGCGCCGCGTCTCCGCGCCCGAAGCCGCCCGCGCCGGAACCCCAGGGCGGCGAGGCGGCGCCGCCGGCGCGCAAACCGGCGCCGCGCCCGGCGGCCGCCGCCGAGGCCCCCGCCAAACGGGAGAAGGACCCCTTCTCCGAATACCTGCGGTCCCTCGTGGACGCGGCGTCGGAGCCCGTTGCCATGGCGACGCTGGCGGCGGCGTTCCGGCAGCAGTTCCCCGAGCTGGGGGAGACCTGGGGCGCCCACAGCACCTTCAAGCAGTTTGTCGCGGGGCTGGACCTGACGGGGCTGGAAATCTCGAACGCCTCCCCGGGGCACGTCTACGACCCGGCGCGGCACGCGCCGCCCAAGGACGCGCTTCCCGAGTACGAGGAGGCCTTCAAGTCAAAGCACCCCGACCTGGAGCCGCTGGCCCGGAAAATCAGCCAGCTCACGGACACGCCGTTCCTCATGCCGGAGGACTACGCCTTTGTCCTGGGCGCCATGGCGGAGGAGACGGGCCCGTCCTATGAGAGCCTGAGCGAGCTGGCCAAGAAGGTCCGCGACAAGTGCCGCGAGGCGGGCATCCCCGTGGGCCGGCAGACGGTGAACTTCATCGTGCGCGGCATCACCTTCGGCAGCCACCGCTTCGGGAAGACCCGGGACACGGCGGCAAGACTCGCCGACCTTTTCATCCAGAACACCATGACCCTGTGCAGCGGCGCGCAGTTCAACCTGAGCGACAAGGAGACGCGCCTGCTTAAGACCTGGATCAAGCAGTCCCTCTGACCCCGCGGGGAAAAGAGAAGCGCCGCGCGCGGCGTGAAACCGCGCGCGGCGCAGGAGTGCGGGGGCTGGGATCAGACGTTGCCCTTGAGTTCGACGGTGGCGCCGGCCTCTTCGAGGGACGCCTTGAACTTGTCGGCCTCTTCCTTGCTCAGGCCTTCCTTGATCGCCGTCGGGGCCTTCTCGACCAGGTCCTTGGCCTCCTTCAGGCCCAGGCCGCCGAGGTCCTTCACGACCTTGATCACGCCGATCTTCTGGGCGCCGAAGTCCTTCAGGATCACGTCGTAGGAGGAGGGCTCCTCGGGGGCCGCGGCGGCCTCGGCGACCGGCATCGCGCCCATCATCATGGGGGCGGCGGCGGTCACGCCGAACTTGTCCTCAAGGGCCTTCACCAGCTCGCTCAGCTCAAGCACGGTCAGGTTGGCCACGCTCTCGATAATCGCATCAAGCTTCTCAGACATGGGTCACATTTCCTCTTGTATGGCCGCCCGGGGCGGCCGTGTGTTTTTCTGTCATCCGCCGTCTCAGGCGGCCTGTTCCTTCTGTTGACGAATCTGGTCGAGCACGTTGACCAGGTTGCGCGGCAGTGCGGCAAGCACGCCGACGGTGTTGCGGAGCGGCATCGCCATGGTCCCGACGACCTGGGCGATGAGCTGCTCGCGCGGCGGAAGACCGGCAAGCGCCTCGAGCTGGGCCGCCGTGACCGGCTTCCCCTCAAGCACGCCGCCCACCATGGCGACAAAGGCGACCTCCTTGCCGAACTCCTTGAGGATTTTCGCCGGGGCGACGGGGTCCGAACTGAACGCCCACGCCGTCGGGCCCTCCATGAAGTCCGCGGCGGCCTCCATCCCCTGCGAGCGCAGGGCACGGCGGGCCAGCGTGTTCTTGTAGACCTTGAACTCCACCCCCGCGGCACGGAGACGGTTGCGCAGCTCGGAGGCCTGCGCCACATTCATCCCCACATACTTCGCGGCAACGGCGATCTGGCAACCCTCCAGGCG
>JAPXRP010000330.1:0-2624 GCA_033813475.1 Candidatus Hydrogenedentota bacterium | reverse complement strand
ACACCATGCAGAACGTGGCGGACCTCTGGCGCGGCCCCGTGCCCGTCATGATCACCTCGCTCCCCTCGCGCCTGGAGGGCGCGGCCGCCCGCCGCTACTTCCGCGCCGACCTGGAGCGCATCCGCGGCATGGTGGAGCAGCTCGCGGGGCCCGTGAGCGACGCGGCCCTCCTCGCCAGCGTGCGCCTGCATCTGGCCCACCAGGCCGCCATGCGCCGCCTCTACGCCCTGCGCCGCATGAACCCCGGGCTCCTGTCCGGGGCCGACGCCTTCCGCGTGGTCCTCTCGTCCATGCTCATGGACAAGGCGGACCATCTCCCCCTGCTGGAGCCGCTGCTGGACACGCTGGCGCAGGAGGCCGAGGCCCCCTATGCCGCCGGACTCCCGCGCATCCTCGTCGCCGGGAGCATGTGCCAGCAGTGCGACTTCGCCGACGCCATCGAGCGCGCGGGATGCGTCATCGTGGACGACGACCTCTGCGTCGGCTCGCGCTCCTTCGAGCTGCCCGACGCGGACGGGGACGACCCGCTGGACCTGATCATGGAGAACTACCTTTCCCGCCGCCCCTGCCCGGCGTTCCACAAGCCCGGGCACGACCCCGGGCCGCAACTGGTGGAGATGGCGCGCAACACGAACGCCGACGGCGTGGTCTTCCTCATGACCAGTTTCTGCGACCCCATGGCCTTCGACCACCCGCGCGCCGACAAGTGTCTTGCCGACGCGGGCATTCCCTCGGTCACCGTCTTCGTCGAGCAGCACCAGACCCCCCCGGAGCAGCTCACCACCCGCGTGGAGGCCTTCCTCGAGACCCTCGGCGGGGGGCGCGGCGCATGAGCGCACCGCTCTACGCGGGGGTGGACGCGGGCTCCGCCACCACCAAGGCCGTCCTTGCCGACGCCGGAGGCGCCGTGCGCGGGAGCGCCGTCGTGCCGAGCGGCGCGCGCCTGGCCGACGCGGCCACCCGCGCGCTGGACGCGGCCCTTCACGCCGCAGGCGCGGCGCGCGGCGACGTGGCATGCCTCGTGGCAACGGGCTACGGCCGCGAGAAGGTGCCCGGCAGCGACCGCGCCGTGACGGAGATCACCTGCCACGCCCGCGGCGTGGCGTCGGTGTTCCCGGAGGCCCGCGGCGTGGTGGACATCGGCGGGCAGGACTCGAAGGCCATCGCCCTGGAGAACGGCGCGGTGCGCCGCTTTGAGATGAATGACAAGTGCGCCGCGGGCACGGGCCGCTTTCTGGAGGTCATGGCCCGCACGCTGGAAATCCCCCTGGCGGAGTTCGGTCCCCGCGCCCTGCGCAGCGCCGACCCCGCGAAGCTCTCCTCCACCTGCACGGTCTTCGCCGAGAGCGAGGTCATCTCGCTGCTCGCGCAGGACCGCGCCGTGGAGGACATCCTGGCCGGCGTGTGCCGCGCCGTGGCGGGCCGCGCGGGGTCGCTGGCCGCGCGCGTGCGCGTGCAGTCCCCGTGCGTCATGACGGGCGGCGTGGCCCTCAACAGCGGGGTCGTGCGCTTTCTGGAGGAGGCCCTGGGCCTGCCCCTGGAGCTGCCGGAGTTCCCCCAGACCATGGGCGCCCTCGGCGCGGCGCTGATCGCCCGCGAGACCGCCGCCGCCCGGACATGAGACGACCAGACAACCGCCGCGCCCGCGCGCGGCACAGGAGCGACACATGAGCACGCAGCGCGTCCCCCTGAAGTCCTACGCCCGCATGAAAGAAATCATGACCATGTACTACATGGGCGCGAAGATGGCCGAGGGCACGGACCAGAAGCTCGCCTGGATCACCAGCGGCGCGCCCGTGGAGCTGCTCTACGCCATGGACGTGATCCCCCTCTACCCGGAGAACCACGCCGCCATGGCCGGCGCCTCGCGCATGGCCGACGCCCTCTGCGAGGCCGCGGAGGACCGGGGCTTCTGCCGCGATCTGTGCTCCTACGCGCGCACGGACCTCGGCGCGATCTTCACCGGCACCAGCCCCATCGGCGGCCTGCCGAAGCCGGACTTCCTGCTCTGCTGCAACAACATCTGCGGCACCGTCACCAAGTGGTACCAGGAGCTCCAGCGCATCTGGGACGTGCCGCTCATCTTCATTGACGCGCCCTACCAGTACGGGATGGACGACGAGCCCCACGCCGTCGAATACATGACCGCCCAGATGAAGGAGTCCATGGAGGCCATCGCGGCCGCCACCGGCAAGCCCTTCAACCGCGACAAGTTCGAGGAGGTGCTCGACCTGTCGGAGCGCGCCGCCGCCCTCTGGCGCGAGGTGCAGGGGCTGCTGGCCCACCGCCCCGCCCCCATGAACTCCTTTGACACCTTCATCCACCTGGGCCCCATCGTCACCCTGCGCGGCACGCCCATCTGCATCGAGTACTACGAGCAGCTCCTGGAGGAGCTCCACGAGCGGGTCGCCAACGGCATCGCCGCCGTGCCCGGCGAGCGGCACCGCCTCGGCTGGGACAACC
Organism: Candidatus Hydrogenedentota bacterium; assembly: GCA_033813475.1. Taxonomy (GTDB): domain Bacteria; phylum Hydrogenedentota; class Hydrogenedentia; order Hydrogenedentales; family CAITNO01; genus JAAYBR01. Next base: position 161 of record JAPXRP010000330.1, on the reverse strand, counting down.
TCGCCATCTGGCACAAGATCAAGGAGCTGTCCAACCGCTTCGGCGACCGGGGCGCCGCGCTGGTGGTCTCGACCTATCCGGAGAGCTTCTGCTACCAGGCCCCGGACATCTACGGCGGCGACCGCCTGCGCCGCTTCGCCGCCACCTACATCGGCGGCTAC
>JAPXRP010000329.1:0-2633 GCA_033813475.1 Candidatus Hydrogenedentota bacterium | reverse complement strand
ACACCGTGTGCGTCCCCGTCGCGCTCACCAGGCTCGTTCCCGCCGGAAGCGTCGCCTCCAACACCGCGTTGGGCACCGTGATCCCCGACCGGTTCCCGAACACCACCGTGTAGGTCAGCTCCTCCCCAGGAAACACCGGGCTGCGGTCCCCGCTGACCCCCACCGACAGGCCCGGCGTGGCGTCCGTCACCACGTTCGCCGAGGCGTTCGCCGCGTGCCCCTCCACGCAGCGCGCCGAGGCGCTCAAATGGATCACCGTCCCGTCGGGGGGAGAAGAAGTGCCCCAATTCACCTTAGCGCCCACCAGAAGCGTCCGCGACTCCCCGGCACCGAGAGGCCCCAGCTGCGCGGTTATCGCCCTGCCCTGATCGCTGTAGAACGTCTGGCCTAGCAGGGAATATGCATATATGTAATGCGGGATAACCGTCTCCACCTCAACCCCCGTCAGCCCTATCCCCCCCGTGTTCGTCACGACAACCGAGTACGTCACCGTCTCCGCGGGACTGACCGTGTCCGGATTCCCCACCACCGTGAGACGAAGGGGCGAAAAACTGGCCTGTTCCACTGTGTGGAAAAACAGGGCATACAGTTCAGCGACGCTTCTTATGGCGAAGGGAATCAGATCGTCAGCCAAGATTCTTACTTCGCTGGAATCAATGATACCGCCGAAATTGTCCACGTCGAGCGGCCGGTGGACGCCTGAGTTTTGTGTCCCCTCGCCGTCCGCGTCATTGCTGTCATAGTCTTCCGCCCGGTTCGCAGCCACGCGGAACAGACTCTCCAAATCCATCCAAAGCGTTGGCGGCCTGTCCCAAACGCCCTTCTCCGGGTTTCCATAGAAGTAGTCCCGAACGATGCCGCCCACGGAGGACTCGTAAGTATCAGGTCTGTCCGGGAGATGCCAGTCAAGATGCACATGCGCCGGAACGGTCATATCGGCAAGCAAGTGCGCCACATGTCCCAGGCAATAAAAGGCATAGGGCTTGTTGGATGGGTAACTTGCCACCGCATGGTCCCAAATCTCTTCGGCGTTCTCCAGCGCAGAATTGGTCCCATCCACGAGGGGGCCCACACTGAAATTTCCTTCATAGATTTCGTTGCCGTCTCCTCCCCGGCAGAAATGTCTGAGATAGGGAAACCACTGCCCGAGCGGTGGCCTGGATGCCTCGTCCTCCGCCACGGTCCCCTCCAGAAGATTGTCCCGATCATCGCGGGACGCGGTGGCCAGGGCTCCCCGGTATTGGGGGAGTTCGGAGTCGGGGTAATAAGTCTCAAACAGGTAGGAAGCTTCCGCGGCGATCCATTGGTGCGTGATGGTCACATCGTACTTCTCCCCCCCGGTCTTGGCGGGATCAAGGGGAGACAGCCAGACGGTGCCTGCATTCGTGGCATCGGAAACACCACACAGAACGCCGGACAAAAGGACCAACAGACCCGCAGTAAACATGGAATCACACCCCCTTGAATGGGAACTGGGAAAAACATGAGCCAGAAAAGCGCGCGTTCGGCCTCGTCACGGGACGCATGCCCCCTCAGGTATAAGGTTTTCACATGACACAGACATGCTATAGCCAACAACCAACCTTAATCAGAATAGCAATTTGGGCATTCCTTGTCAAGGAGGTTTTTGCCGCGGTGATGGGTATTCCGCAGAGGGCGCTTCCAGAATATTCGCCACTCCCGGAATGGATGGTACTCCTCACATGGTGCCCGAAGGTCCTGCTGGCGGACACAGGCGCACCGGTGAATGAAGACGGGGCAGGCAAGATGCCTGCGGTACGGATTTTCCGCGTCCCATCGCCTTCCGCCGAGCAGGGGTCTTCCGCAGGCGGTGCGGTCGGAATGGATGGCCGGGGGTTGCGGCGCGACAAAGTTGAATCGGCCGATTGCGTTTCATACCATGTAGTCGGCTTCGGCCCACGACATGGAGTTCAACCACACGATGACAGACCTGTCAAAGAGCATAAAACTTTCGGCCTGGCCCGGGGTGAAGGAGGAGATCGTGAAGCAGGTGACGGACCTGCTGGGCGACCTTCCGAAGCCGCCGAAGGACCGGCAGTTCAAGATTCTGGAGGAGTACGAGTCGAAGGGCAAGGCGGCGCGGCGCCGGATCGGCTTCTATGCGGCGGACGACGAGCTGGTCACGGGCTGGCTGTTCGTGCCGGAGGGGAGCAAGGAGGAGGTGCCGGGCATCCTGTGCTGCCACGGGTACACGCCCTATGGCAAGGACGAGCCGGCGGGGCTGGAGGGCGACATGCATCTGGCGCTGGCCCAGCACTACGCGGAGCGGGGCTATGCCACGCTGGCGGTGGACATGCCGACGGCCGGGGAGCGGGCGGGCGCGAAGCGGAAGCCCTATGACGGGGAGCAGTTCCACAGGGACAACCCGAAGCTCAGCCTGGCGGGCAAGGCGCTCTCGGACCACATGCAGGCCGTCGCGGTGTTCGGCGACCTGAAGCGGGTGGACCCGGCGCGCATCGGCGTGATCGGCCACGGCCTGGGCGCATTCAACGCGCTGCTGCTGGCGGGGCTGGACAGCCGGGTGCAGGCGTGCGTGGCGAGCTGCGGGTTCACCCGCTTCGCCACGGACAAGACGCCGGGGGTCTGGCCGGAGGACGAGGGGCTGGTGCTGC
>JAPXRP010000328.1:0-2659 GCA_033813475.1 Candidatus Hydrogenedentota bacterium | reverse complement strand
CGGTGGAAGTCCACGTCGTTGCGCTGGTACTGCATCTCCACGAGCCCCGCCACCAGCGCGTCGCGGGACAGCGCGTCGCCCGGGGCCAGCTCCACGCTCAGCCCGCGGTAGGTCTCGGGCGCGCCGATGCCGTAGATGCAGGACACGCTGGCCACGACGATGACGTCGCGCCGCGTGAGGACCGCCCGCGTGGCGGCGTGGCGCATCTTGTCAATCTCGTCGTTGATCGCCGAGTCCTTCTCGATGTACGTGTCCGTGGTGGGGATGTAGGCCTCGGGCTGGTAGTAGTCGTAGTAGCTGACGAAATACTCGACCGCATTGTCCGGGAAGAGGGCCTTGAACTCGCCGTAGAGCTGCGCGGCCAGGATCTTGTTGTGCGCCAGCACCAGCGCGGGCCGCTGGACCCGCTCGATGACGTTCGCGATGGTGAAGGTTTTGCCGGAGCCGGTGACGCCGAGCAGCACCTGCGCGGCGCGCCCCTCGCCCAGCCCGCGCACCAGGGCCTCGATGGCCTCCGGCTGGTCTCCGGCGGGCGCGTAGCCCGAAGCGATCCGGAAGGGTTCCCCGTCCACGCCGCTCACCCGCCCAAAGTCCCGGACCGGCCCGGTCCGGCGGGAAGCGCCTTCACCTCCACCTGCCGCGCGTCAAACACGCCCGGCACGGTGAGGGCGGTCTGGAGCACCCGGGTGATGGTCTTGTCGTCCGGCGTCTCGAAGGAGAACACGAAGTCGCTGCGGTCCTCCGTCTGCATGGCGAAGTGCGCCCCCGTGATGTCTATGTTCATGGGGCGCAGCACGTTGGTGATGTCCGCCAGCAGGTTGGGCCGCCGGCGCGTTTCGAGGCACAGGGTCGCCACGAAGGCGCTGTCGCCCTCCCACGCCGCCTCCACCACCCGTTTGGGGTCCTGCGCGGTCCGCAGAAAACTGCGGCAGTCCACCCGGTGCACCGAGATGCCCGGGTTCCGCGTGACATAGCCCACAATCCGGTTTCCCGGCATGGGGTTGCAGCACTTGGCAAACTGCACCGCCATGCCCTTGTGCCCCTCGATGCGGATCAGCTTGTGCCGTGTGGCGTCGTCCACCTCGCGCACCGTCTCCGGGCGGAGGGGCGCGCGGCCGGGGTGATGGGCCGTCCGGGGGCGCGCTTCCGGTTTCTTCTCCTCCGCCAGGGGGGGCAGCTCGCCCAGCTCGCGCAGCCGCTGGCGGATGCGCGTGCGCGCGCGCCCCGTAATCACCAGGTCCAGCCAGTCGCGGTGGGGCTCCTGGTTCTTCGACGTCAGAATCTCCACCACGTCGCCGTTCTGCAGGTTGTAGCGCAGCGAAACCATCTTTTCGTTCACCCGCGCGCCCAGGCAGTGGTGGCCGACATGGGAGTGGACATGGTAGGCCAGGTCGAGGGGCGTGGCCCCCTCCGGCAGCTCGATCACGTCGCCCTTGGGCGTGTAGACGTACACATACGAGCGCGGGTTGATCTCCTGCCGCATGCTGTCCATCAGCCCGTCGCCGATGTCCTCGTCCTTCAGCCAGTCGTGCAGGCGGCGCAGCCAGATCAGCCGCGCGTCCAGCGCGTCGTCGCGGCCGCCCTCCTTGTACACCCAGTGCGCCGCCACCCCCTCGCGGGCCACCCGGTCCATCGCCTCCGACCGGATCTGCACCTCCATCGGGCGGCCGTTCTCCCGCACCACGGTGGTGTGGATGGCCTGGTACATGTTTTCCTTCGGCACCGCCACATAGTCCTTCACCCGGTCCGGCAGGGGCGGCCACAGGGAGTGGACCACGCCCAGGGCGCTGTAGCACGCCCCCTCCGACTGCGTGATGATGCGCACCCCGAGCACGTCGTAGACCTGCGAGAAGTCCTTGTTCTGGCTCTTGATCTTCTCATGGATGCTGAACAGGTGCTTGGGCCGCCCGATGACCCGCGCGGGGATGTCCACCTCCGCCAGCTTCTTGTCCAGAAGCGTGATGGTCTGCCGCAGGTAGATTTCCCGCTCCCGGCGCTTCATGGAGACCGCCTTCGCCACCTCCTTGTAGGACTCCGGGTCCAGGATGTGGAACGCGTGGTCCTCCAGCTCCCACCGCCACTCCGAGATGCCGAGCCGGTGCGCCAGGGGCGCGTAGATGTCCATGGTCTCCCGCGCGATGGAGACCCGCTTCTCCTCCGAAAGGAACTCCAGCGTCCGCATGTTGTGCAGCCGGTCCGCCAGCTTGATCAGGATCACCCGCAGGTCCTGCGCCGTCGCCACCAGCAGCTTCCGGATGTTCTGCGCCTGGCGGTTCTCTCGCGCCTCGGAGTCCTCCCGGAAATTCAGCCGCGTGATCTTCGTCACCCCCTCCACCACCCGGGCCACCGCCTCGCCGAACTCCGCCTCCACCGCCGCCCGCGGGGTCTTTGTGTCCTCCAGCAGGTCGTGCAGCAGCGCCGCCGCGCAGGTCACCGGGTCCAGCCCCATCTCCGCCAGAATCAGCGCCACGTTCACCGGGTGCGTGATGTAGGCCTCCCCCGAGGCGCGCTGCTGCCCAAGATGCCCGTCCGCGGACATCCGGTAGGCCTTGCGCACCACCTCCAGATCGGCGTCCGGAAAGGTCCGCTTAAGCCGCTTGATAAGCCTCGCGTATAGACTGCGCCCCGGCATGGATTCCGCCTTGGTTCGGGGCCGGCC
>JAPXRP010000327.1:0-2742 GCA_033813475.1 Candidatus Hydrogenedentota bacterium | reverse complement strand
CGGACAAGACCGAGGAGTTCCTGAACGGGGAATGGGTTCCGCGCCGCGAGGAGGAGAGGCGTGTCGCGCCGGAGGCGCGGCCCGGGTGGTTTGCCCGGACGCTTTCCAAGATCACCGGCCGGGACACGGAATAGCCCGGTGGCGGAGGGCGTGGTGTGCGGGACGGGGCAGCGGCCGGCACGGGGGGGGCATCTGGCCGCCGCCGTCCTGATGGCGGCGGCGGCCCTGGCGGCGCAGTGCGCCCTGAGGCCGGGGGTTTTCGCCGGGGAAACGGTGAACAGCCGCCTCGCCACGGTGTACGCCCTGGTGCACGACCACACCTGGCGGATTGACCGTCCCCCGGACCGTCCGCCCAATCCGTTCGAGCAGACGGTGGACCGCGTGCGGGTGGACGGGCGGATTCTTTCCAGCAAGCCGCCGGTGCTGCCCGCGCTGATGACCGCCGAGTACGCCGCCCTGCGGGCCCTGGCGGGATGGGACCTGTCCGATCCGGACACGCTCAAGCCCTTTCTCCTGCTGGTGATTTTCACACTCTGCCAGCTTCCCTTTGCGGTGGCGGTGGTGCTGTTCGCCCTGGCGCTCCGCTTCTTCCTGCCCGACCGCGTCCCGTGGCTGTTTCTCGTCGCGGTTTTCGCCTTTGCGACGCCGCTCTTCGGGTATGCGGCCCAGTTGAACAACCATGTCCCGGCGGTCGCCGCGCTGTGCGCGTGCTTCTATGTCGCCGCCGGCGTCGTCACAGGGGGCATCCTTCCGGGGCGGCGGCATTTTGTTCTTTTCGGGTTCTGCTGGGGGCTTGCCTTTGTGTTTGACCTTCCCTCGGCGGTCTTCCCCGCGATGCTCCTGCCCTTCCTTCTGCTCCGGGGCGGGGTGCGGGCGGCGTTTTGGACGGGGCTGGGGCTCGCCCCGCCCCTGGCGGCGCATTTCGGCATGATGCTGGCGGCCACGGGCAGTCTGATGCCGGTCCAGACGCGCCCGGAAGCCTACATGTTTGAGGCGTCGCTCTGGCGGCATCCCCTGGGCATTGACGGGCTGAACGAGCCGCGCGCGGTGTACCTGTTCCACGCGGTGGCGGGCCGGTTTGGCCTGTTCTCGCTGTTTCCCGTGACGCTGCTCGGCCTGTGGGGGGCCGCGGCGTCCCTGCGCGGGAGGGGCCGCCCGGCCTTCGTCTGGGCGTGCATGGCCGCGTTCACCGTGTTGACGGCGTACTACGTCACCTCCACGAACAACTACGGCGGGGCGAGTTACGGGTTCCGGTGGCATCTGTGCGCGGTGCCCGCGCTGCTGCTGACGGCCGCGCCCGCGCTGGCGCGGCCCCGGGGGTGGGCTTTCTGGGGGATGGCGGCGCTGCTGTGCGCCGTGTCCCTGTGGTCCTCGTGGGAGTGCCTGCAGGCGCCGTGGGGGGTCTGCCACGAATGGACCTGCCGCTGGGTGTTTGGTCCGGCGGTCTGAGGGGTCAGAACTCGATCGCCGTGTCCGGGAAGGCGGTGAGGCTGATTTCCATGTTCACGTCGAAGCCGCTCTGCCGGTCTCGGAACCGGAGGGCCGTCTCCCAGCACTTGAAGCTGCGGCGGATCTCGTAGGTCTGGCTGCGCATCTCGTCCTCGTTCAGGTCGTAGATGTGCTCGAAACTCACGCCCCAGTTCTCCGAAAGGCGGTAACCCAGGCCGTACAGCACGTCACGGTTGTAGATGTTGCCGTCCGTGTCCGAATAGGCGAAGCCGACGCGCGTGTTGAAGCGCCCGCCGACCACGGTGTCGTCGTAATAGAGCTGGGTCAGGAGCCGGGTGTAGTCGGCGTAGCGCAGGTTGAGGTCGGCGGCGCGGTCGTTGAGCGCCTTGCCCGTGGCCCGCTCGTAGGCCTTGTAGAAACGGTTCTCGAGGTAGTTCTCCTCCAGCAGCGACTCCGGCTTGCGCGTGTTGTGGCGCTCGCCGGCCAGCTGCATGCCCCACCAGGGCCGGGGTCTCAGGTCCAGTTCGGCCTCGTAGTCGTCCGCCTTGCGCGTCTCGTTCCAGAAGTCGTTGCCCTGGTAGAGGGTCAGGCGGGCGGCCTGCCACACATCGTTGGTCTCCGCGTCGCGCCCGTAGACGACATTGGTCAATTTCGTCTCCAGGCGGCTGCGGCCGTGCACATTGTCCAGGGCGTCGAAGCGCGGGGCGTCCTCCGCCGAGAGGGTGGGTTCCGGGCGGTAGGAGTAGGTGACCGAGGGGAGGATGACGTGTTTGAAGGCGGAGAAGCCCCAGAATCCGGGGAACTCGCGGTGCAGGCGGGTCTGCAGCGTCACCCCCGCCAGGTTGGACACGCGGGTCGCGCTGTCCTCACTGGTCCGCTCACGCTGGTACCAGGCGCCCTCCAGCTCATAGAAGGGGGTCACGGAGAGCCAGGACGCCGGATCCCAGTCGTAGGACATCCGCGCGACGTTGACCGAACGGGTGCCGTATTCGCGGCCGGGGTTCCGGTCGTTGTAGCCGTTAATCGTGTCAAAGGAGAACATCAGCCGGTCCGCGAGCGGCCGTTCGACCAGATGGAAGGTGGCCTCCGGCAGCCGCTCGGTCTCGCCGACCCAGGAGTGGGTGTTAACCCGCGCGGTGCCCGTGGCGATGAAATCCTCCCTGCGAAGGGTCAGGTTGGCAAAGGTGCGCGGCTCGCTCCGGTGGCGGTATCTTTCGTAGAAGAAGTCCTTGTAGAACTCCTCGTCGGACCATTGCTCGGCCTGCATCCGCAGGACGAGGTCCTTGTTCGGCT
>JAPXRP010000326.1:0-2787 GCA_033813475.1 Candidatus Hydrogenedentota bacterium | reverse complement strand
GGCCTGCTCACCGTGCTGACCCGGGCGGCGGCGACCATCGCCATGGTGCTGGTCTTCGCGGTGGGGGCGGTTCTGGCGCAGCGCGGCGAGATCACGGTGGGCGAGATCGTCTCCTTCGCCGCCTTCGCCCAGCTGATGATCGGCAAGCTGGACCGGCTGTCGGATTTCGTCTCGGGGGTGTTCCGGCAGACCCCGCGGCTGGCGGGGGTGAACCCCGCGCGGCTCGCGGCGAAGGGGGCCTTCGCCCCGTCCGGGGCGGCCGAGGCGCTGTGGGGGCTGCTGGACGCGCCCCTGCCCGACGGCGTGATCCCCGCGCTGGTCGGTGACTCCGACACGGCGATGTGGGGCCTTCAGGCGACGACCGACCCCGTGACGGGCACGGAACTGGAGTACCTCACCGAGGGCGGCGACAAGGTCCGCGTGCGCCTCGTGGGGCGGCTGCCGATGCGCCTGTCGGTGTTCCAGGGGATGCTGCTTGTGTCCGAGCGCGACTTCACGCGCCTGTACCCCGGCGAGGCGGGGCACCGCATGTTCCTGCTGGAGGCGGACAGCGGCGGCGCGGCGGCCCTCGCCGCGCGGCTCAACCGCGAACAGGCCCGCCTCGGCATGGAGGCCGTGCCCGCCCTCGACCGTCTGCGCGCCTTCTACGCCGTCGAGACCGCCTACCTGTCCCTGTTCCTCGTGCTGGGGGGGCTGGGCATGGCCCTCGGCGCGGGCGGCGCGGGCGTCGTCATCCTCCGCAACCTCTACGAGCGCCGCGCCGAACTCGCCCTCTTCCACGCCCTCGGCTACCCGCCCGCCCTCGTGCGGCGCATGCTCCTCGCCGAGAACGCCCTCCTCGTGTCCGCGGGGGTTCTGATCGGCGCTGCCGCCGCGGCGGTGGCCGTCGCCCCCCTCGTGCTCCTCTCCGCCACCGGCGCATCCCCGGCGGCCCTCGCCGCCGTGCTGTGCGCGATTCTCGCCGCCTACCTCCTCGCCGTGCCGCCCGCCGTCGGCGCGGGCCTGCGCCGGATCACCCCGGCGGCCCTCCGCGCGGAGTAGGGCGGGGGGGGAAAGCAGTGGACAGGGTGGACGCAGTGGACAGGGTGGACGCAAAGGGCAGGAGGATGAGCGCCGGTCTTAGGTGCGTCTTGGGCGCCCGTCCACTGGGTCCACTTCGTCCACTCAGTCCACCCTGCTTGCGCGTCTACTCTCCCGCCGGCTGAAACCCCGCGTTTTTCGCGGCGGAGCGCATGGCCGTCACGATCCGCTCCTCGATGCCCTCATCCCATTTGGCGGCCCAGCCGTAGATGAACTGGGAGGACTCGCCCTCGTAGCCGCCTTCGCGGACGATGGCGGCGGTGGGCACATAGCTCACCTGGTCGTAGCAGTAGCCGAGGACGAAGGCGTCGTTGCCGAGGAGGGCCTTGGCGTGGACGGTGTAGTCCACCACGACCTCGCCGGTGAGGGCGACCAGGGGCAGGCCGCCGAGGTTCCAGCAGTGGACGGGGTAGTCGTAGGCGGTCTTGAGCGCGCCGAGGGTGTCGAGGTCGCGCAGCAGGGCCAGCGCGGCCTCCTTCATGTAGCCCGAGGCGGTGGCGGCAATCTGCTCCAGCTCGGCGCGGGTTTTCGGCGTCTGGGTGACGATCTCGGCCACGGCGAGGGCGGTGGCGAGTTTCGCCGGGAGGGGCCGCAGGTCGCCCGCCAGCGCGGCGTCCACGGCGGCGCCCAGCTCGCGCCCGTACTGCCGCGCGAGGGCGGCCTTTCGGCGGGGCAGCGGGTTCTGGTTCGCGCCGCAGCCCTGGAAGAACATCGCGACAGCCCCCGGGTGCGACTCCTCCACGGCGAGCTGGGCGAAGCCCGCGTAGTCTCCGCACCACTGGAGCGTGTCCAGCGTCGTGTTGTGGCAGGCGTAGCCGAAGAGCACGGCGCGCTCCGCGCCGTCCGCCCCCGTCACGCGCAGGACGGGCACGCTGTGGTCCGACGGCCCCTTCAGCTCGAAGACGGACGCGATTTCCGCCTCCTTGTTGTTGCGGCGGTTCACGGCGAAGCGCGTGACGCCCGCGCCCGCCTCCAGCCGCGCGGGGGCGAGCGCCGCCAGCGCCTGGAGCCCCGCCGCCACCGTCTTTTCCTCCAGCGACCCGGTGTAGGCGCGGATCTTCGCGCGCTCCGCGTCGTCCAGGGGGTAGATGCACATGAGCGACCCGTCCACCACGGGCCCCGAGTGCGTGTGCGAGCTGTTCAGGATCACCTGGTCCGCCCGCAGGCCCGCCTCCTTCTCGAAGCGCGCCAGCAGGCGGTCCGACACGGCCTTCGGGTAGCCGAGGATGTCGCTGGTGACCAGGAGCGCGCGGTTCCCGGCGGCGTCCTCCAGCGCGAGGGCCTTCACCCAGAGCGGGTGGATCGTGCCGTCGGCGGGGGCGGTGCGCGCGGCGTAGCCCGCCATCCACAGGGGGCCGGGCGGCGTGATGTCCACCGCCGCGACCCCGGCCTTCCATTCCGGGGCGGCGTTGGCCGCCGAAATCGTCACACACAGCGCCGTGAGCAGCATTCCGCAGAGCAGCATGGGGGAAGTCTCCTGTTTCCCCCTGAGCATACCCCCCCGCCCCCGACGATGCAACCGGGCATTCCGGGCACGAGATCGCTTCAGTCGCTTTGCTCCTTCGCGATGACGCGGGTTTTCATCGTCATTGCGAAGGAGCGAAGCGACTGAAGCAACCTCGTTCTTGCGAATGAGCGCGTCTTAGAGATGCCCCGTCCTCCGGATTGCGCTCCCCGCCCGGCCCCGGGCTTGTGCCCCCCGGGGCG
>JAPXRP010000325.1:0-2877 GCA_033813475.1 Candidatus Hydrogenedentota bacterium | reverse complement strand
CGTTGTCCGGCTGCAAGGATGCCACCATCAAGATGAAGCTGGTCAACGAGAGCGACTATGCCATCAGCGAGTTGCGGGTGTGGGAGGTGCGGGAGGACGGCACGGTGGTGGAGGCCGCCGAGGCGGAGCTCAACCGCATGCCCATTGACGAGCTCGGCACGACGCGTCCGCTGGCGGCCAGGGACGAGGTGAATATCCCCTGGGTTTTCCGGAAGTCCCTGTACAAGATTTCGGTGGACTTCTATGTTCCCTCGACGGACACGCGTTCCGGGCCGGAATTTCTGACCCGCGAGGCGCCGCTGCTGCTGGACCTGCGCGAGGAGAAGAAGGGGAGCATAGTGATTATGACCGCGTCCCTCACGCGGGAGAACAAGGGCGAGTTCAACTTTGATGTCGCCGACCCCTGAATCCAGCCCCTGGGAAAAAATCCGCCCCGGCGCGCCGAAAGTCGCGCCGGGGCGGTTGCTTTCTGTCCTGCCTCAGCCTGCGGAGACGCCCCGGGTCACAGAGGTGATCCGGTTGGCCGCATCCACCAGCACCACCGCGGGCTGGTGTGTCTTCGCCTCCTCCGGCGTCATCTGGCCGTAGGTCAGAATGATGACCAGGTCGCCGGGCGCTCCGAGGCGGGCGGCGGCGCCGTTCAGGCAGACCACGCCGCTGCCGGGCGCCCCCTCAATGAGGTAGGTCTCGAAGCGGGCGCCCGTGTTGATGTTCAGCACATGCACCTGCTCGTAGGGCAGCATGCCCGCCGCGTCCATCAGGTCGCGGTCCAGGGTCAGGCTTCCCGTGTAGTTCAGGTCGGCCTGGGTGATGGTGGCGCGGTGCACCTTGTTCTTGAACATCGTCAGCAGCATGGCGCGTCCTCCTTTGGGGCGTCCGGGGTGAACAGGATGTTGTCTATCAGCCGGGTGTCGCCCACCCAGACGGCCGCGGCGAGGAGCACCGGGCGGTCCACCGCCGCCACCGGCCGCATCGTCTCCGCGTCCACCAGTTCCACATAGTCAATCCGCGTCTCCGCAAGCCCGGCGCCGACGCCGGCCACCACCGCCGCCGCGTCGCGCAGCCCCCCGCGCATGCGGCGCTCCGCCTCGAAGAGGCTTCGGGAGATGCACAGGGCGCGGGCGCGCTCCTCCGGGCCGAGGTAGCGGTTCCGCGAGCTCATGGCGAGGCCGTCCGCCTCGCGGACGATGGGCATCTGGACGATTTCAATGCCCGTGTCGAGGTCGCGGGCCATGCGCCGGATGACGGCGCACTGCTGGGCGTCCTTCTGCCCGAAATAGGCGCGGTCCGGCTCCACGGCGTTGAAGAGCTTGGTGACGACCGTGGCCACCCCGCGGAAGAAGTGGGGGCGGCTCCCGCCGCAGAGCCCGCCGCTCACGCCGCCCACCTCCACATGGGTGCTGTAGGATTCCGGGTACATGTCCCGCGCCGAGGGGAAGTACAGCGCGTGGACCCCGATGCCCTCCAGCATCGCGCGGTCCGCCTCAAAGGTGCGGGGGTATTTGTCGAAGTCCTCGTTCGGCGCAAACTGCGCCGGATTCACAAAAATGCTGGCGACGGCCGCGCCGCACTCCCGCACCGCGGCGCGCGCGAGGCTGGCGTGGCCCTCGTGCAGGGCGCCCATGGTGGGCGCGAAGCCGATGGTGAGCCCCTCGGCGCGGCGCGCGCGCGACCAGGCCCGCATGGCGTCGGCTGTCTCAAGAAGGATCATTCGTACTGGTGCTCCGGCCCGGGGTAGGCCCCGTCCCTCACCTCGCGGACATAGGCGGAAAACGCCCCCGCCATTTCGCCGCGCACATCGTGGTAGGTCTTGGCGAAGCGGGCCTTGCCCCACCCGAGGAGGTCGTGCATGACCAGCACCTGCCCGTCGCAGGCCGGGCCCGCGCCGATGCCGATGGTCGGCACGCGCAGGGCGGCGGTGATTTCGGCGGCGAGGGGGGAGGGGATGCACTCCAGCACGACGGCGAAGCAGCCGGCCTCCTCCAGCGCGAGGGCCTGGGCGAGGATGCGGCGGCTGTCCTCCCCGGAGCGGCCCTGCACCTTGAACCCGCCGAAATGCAGCACGGACTGGGGCGTGAGGCCCACATGGCCCATCACGGGGATGCCCGCGCGGAGGATCGCCTGGATCACGCCGCCGAACTGGTCGGCGGGCCCCTCCAGCTTCACGGCGTGCGCCCCGGCCTGCCCCGTCAGGCGGCCCGCGTTGCGCACGGCGTCCGACTCGCCCGTGTGGTACGAGAGGAAGGGGAGGTCCGCCACGACCAGCGCGCGGGACACGGCCCGGGCGACCATGGCGGTGTGGTGGTGCATGATGTCCATGGTCACGGGGAGGGTGCAGTCGAACCCCATGACGGCCATGCCCACGGAATCCCCCACCAGAACGGCGTCCACCCCGGCCTCGTCGGCCAGTCTGGCGCCGGGGAAGTCATAGGCGGTCAGCACGGCGATCTTCTCGCCGGCCTCCTTCTTCCGCCGGAAAGACACCGGCGTGATTCTGTCCCGCATCGCGTGTCCTTGAACCCGTGACGAATCCGTCCCGGTCCCGTGTTGGGCTCCAAGCGGAGCGGTTCAAGCAGTCCCTGCCGGCGAACCCGCCGGCGCCGCCGACGCCCGCTCGGCGTCCGGCAGCAGCGCAAGCAGCTCCGCAACGGTTTTTCCGGACACCGGGTCCGGCGCATCCGGGGCGATCTCCGCGAGCGGCGCCAGCACAAAGGCGCGCTCCCGGAAACGCGGATGGGGGAGGGTCAGCTCCGGCGTGTCCATCACGGTGTCCCCGAAGAGGACGATGTCCACGTCAATGACCCGGGGGCCCCACCGCGGCCCCGGCCGGCGTCCCAGCCCCGTCTCCACCGCCTTCATCGCGTTCAGGAGTTCAAG
>JAPXRP010000324.1:0-2893 GCA_033813475.1 Candidatus Hydrogenedentota bacterium | reverse complement strand
GCCCGTGGCCACGCGCCAGGCGAAGCGCTGCCTCCGGTGTGAATTCGGCAAACGCGTTTGAACACCAAGGAGACAACCATGAGCGAGACAACTGTGGCAACGGTGAATCTCACCATCAACGGCGCCGCCGTCCAGGCCGAGGAGGGGATGTCCATCCTCCAGGCGGCCCGCGCCGCCGGGATACGCATCCCCGCGCTGTGCTATCTTGAGGGCATCCAGTGCATCGGCGCGTGCCGCGTCTGCCTGGTCGAGGTCGAGGGGGCGCGCGCCCTCGCGGCGTCCTGCTCCACCCCCGTCACCCCCAACATGGTCGTGCGGACAAACACGAAGCGCGTCCGCGAGGCGCGCCGCACCGTCGTCGAGCTTCTCCTGTCGGAGCACGCGGGCGACTGCACGACCTGCGACCGCAACGAGGACTGCGAACTCCAGAAGCTCGCCCACGAGCTGGGGATCCGCGAGAACCGGTATGTGGGCGAAACCGCCGCGCCGCGCATGGACCTGTCCACCCCCGCCCTGGTGCGCGACAACAGCAAGTGCATCAAGTGCCGGCGCTGCGTGAGCGTCTGCGGCGAGATTCAGGGCGTCGCCGCGCTCTTCCCCCAGGGCCGGGGCTTCGACAGCGTGATCGGCCCCGCCTTCGCGCGCGAGCTCGCCTCGGTCCCCTGCGTCCAGTGCGGCCAGTGCGCCGCCGTCTGCCCCGTCGGCGCCATCACGGAGGCGCAGCACATCGAGAAGGTGTGGAACGCCATTGACGACCCGGACATGCATGTCGTCGTCCAGACGGCCCCGGCCATCCGCGCCGCCCTCGGCGAGTGCTTCGGCTACGAGCCCGGCACCCTGGTGACGGGCAAGATGACCGCCGCACTGCGCCGCCTCGGCTTCGACGGCGTCTTCGACACCAACTTCACGGCGGACCTCACGATCATGGAGGAGGGCACCGAGCTGCTCACCCGCCTGAAAAGGGCGCTGGTGGACGGCGAGCAGGTGCCCCTGCCCATGTTCACGAGCTGCTCCCCCGGCTGGATCAAGTTCGCCGAGTACTACCACCCGGACATCCTGCCCAACCTGAGCACGTGCAAGTCGCCGCAGCAGATGTTCGGCGCCGTCGCCAAGACCTACTACGCGAAGAAGCTCGGCAAAAAGCCGGAGGAGATTTTCTGCGCCTCCGTCATGCCCTGCACCGCGAAGAAGTTCGAGTGCGAGCGCCCCGAGATGAATGACAGCGGCGTGCAGGACGTGGACGCCGTGCTGACCACGCGCGAACTCGGACGCATGATCGAGGCGGCGGGCATTGACTTCAAGAACCTTCCCGACGAGGAGATGGACGCGCCCCTCGGCATGTCCACCGGCGCGGCGGACATCTTCGCCAACACCGGCGGCGTCATGGAGGCCGCCCTCCGCACGGCGTACGAGATCATCACCGGCAGGCCGCTCCCGGTGGAGAACCTCCACGTCACGCCCATCATGGGGCTTGAGGGCATCAAGGAGGCCGCGCTCACGATCGAGGGCGCCGTCGAGGACTGGAAGTTCCTGGAGGGCGTCACGGTGAAGGTGGCCGTGGCCCACGGGCTGGCCAACGCCGACAAGCTCATCAAGAGCGTCAAGGCCGGCGAGCGCCAGTACCACTTCATCGAGGTGATGACCTGCCCCGGCGGCTGCATCGGCGGCGGCGGCCAGCCCCGCTTCTGCACCGACGACGTCCGCAAGGCCCGCATAGCAGCCATTTACCAGGAGGACGAGGGCCGGCCGCTGCGCAAGTCCCACGAGAACCCCGCCATCAAGCAGATCTACGAGGAGTTCCTTGGCCATCCGCTCGGCGAGGTGTCCCACCACCTCCTGCACACGCGCTACACGCCCCGCGAGAAGGTGTGACCTGACCCGCCCCCTGCATTTCGCGGGCGGGCGGCCCTTTCGGGCCGCCCGCCCGTTCCTTTCGGGGCGTGCTCGGAAGGGGGATGCCCTGGAGCGAAATGCGGTTGTGATGCCATGGATGCCGGGACCGCCCAGGGAGGGGACACGGGCTGGAAGCCCGTGTCCCCCCAGCATCCGGCTCCGGCATCCTCGTTCAGACAAAGAGCGGCGCGCCCCCGTGACGCCCCCCCCCGCCGCCCCCATCGGTGTTCATCGCCGTTCATCGGTGGTTCCCTCCCCGTTTCCTTAAACAGCAACGGGCGGACGGCCCTTTCGGACCGTCCGCCCGGATGTTCAGACGGGCTCCCCGGCTTACAGGGAGTCGAAGTTCCGCTGCCAGGGGGTGCCGTCCTCGGAGGCAATCTGGCGCTCGGCGAGCATCTGCACCTTGTTCTGATAGTCCGGAACGCGGTTGGCAATGACGGTGGCCTCGATGGCCTTCTGCGCGTCCACGGGCAGCCCCTCGCGGAAACCCCACTTGGGCGCGTCCATCGTGCCGAGATTCTCATAGACGCCGATGTTCTTGCCGTCCAGCGTGCGGTAGTACACGCCCCAGTTGCCGCGCAGCAGGCACTCGGCCCATTTCTGCGTGGTCACCCCGAGACTGTCCGTCACGGGCAGGCGCGCAAAGAAATACTCGTTCGACCGGGCGATCTCCATCTCGCGCATGTAGAAGGACGCGTACTCCTCCTGCAGCGCCGGATCCACCCACTTCGCGGCCGAAGCCTTGTCACGCAGCGACTGCACGGCACCCAGGCGCGCGGTGTAGTCGTACTTCTGCGGCATGAGCGGCATCGCCTCCTTCACCTGGATCAGAAGGCGGTCAATGTTGTGGACCAGGGCGTCCTTGGTCGCGATGCTGCGGGCGTTGGCCTCCTCCAGCTCGCCCACATAGCCCGTGAGCCGCTCCACTTCCGCCACCAGGCCGCGCTGGCGCGCCTGGATGATCGCCGTCTCGTTGCGCAGGTCCTCGTAGACCTGT
>JAPXRP010000323.1:0-2967 GCA_033813475.1 Candidatus Hydrogenedentota bacterium | reverse complement strand
TCCGCGCCGGGAAGCTGGCCGGGGAACTGTCCGGCGGCCAGAAGAACAGGGGCCAGCGTGAGCAGGAAAGCGGTCATAGTTAACGTCATCCCCACGGTTGCACACCCCGCATCATACCATGCGGCGCGCCGGGTTCAGGAACCATTCCCGGCTTCCGGGGCATCCATCCAGAGGCGGCGCGCCTCGAAACAGCCGCCCGGTTTGTGTGCGCGGGCCCCGCCGCCCTACAATGGCCCGGCAAAATCCGGGGTCGCATGTGCATGATTCTCCTTCTTTTGACATCCCTCATCGCGGACGCCGCCGTGCAGGCGCAGACGCCGCTGCCACCGCTGGCGGTGGAGATCAGCGCGGAGCACCCCCTGTTCGTCTTTCAGGACGGCAACACGACGCTGCTGCCCCCGGCGGGCTATGCCGCCGCCGTGGTGGAACACTGGGCGCAGATTCCGAAGGGCGTGCGCCCGTACAGCATGATGCTGGTCTCCCCGGCGGGCATCGCGGATTTCCGGGAGCTGCTCGCCCCGTTCCAGCAGGCGGGGGTGCCCGTGTGCCTGCGGGTCACGGACGACGGCGGCGCCCCGCTGGTCCCCCTCGCGGCGGTGCGGGAGATGCTGGACGCCTTTCCCATTGTGCGGGGCGTGGAGGCCCGGGGCATGGCCTTTGACGGGTACGACCCCGCCCTGGCGGACGATGCGGGGGTCCAGCCGGACGCGGCGCGGCTGGCGGCGATGATCCGGCTTGCCGCGGGATACGGCCGCTTTGTGATGGTGTCCCTGGAGGGGATGGCCGCGCCCCGGATGCTCGCCAACGCGAACACGGCCGCCCTGTACGCGACGATTGTGGAGCACCGGGACCATGTGCTGCCGGTGTGCCTCCAGCGCGGGCCGAACACGGCGGCGGCCATGGGCGCCCTCATGGGCCTGTGGCTGGCGGGCGCGGCCGCCAACTGGGGCGTGGCCCCGGACGCCCGGTGGTACGCCGACGCGCGGTTCCGGGAGCCGGGCATTTTCGGCCCCGAAACCTCCCCCGACCGGATGCCCGCGTCGCTGTACCGCGCCATGATCCTGAACGGCGCCATGACGGGCGCGGCGGTCTACCTGTTTCCGTGGGAGCGCGGCCTGTGGTACGGCGGCACGCCGCAGGCGTGGACCCAGGCGATCCTGCCGACCCTCCAGCAGGTGGTGGAGGGCGGGTTCATCGCCCGGCGGGACTTCGTGGCAAAGCGCGCGCCCGCGGCCATGCAGCTCTCCCCGGCGGCCTCGCCCGCGGAGTTTGAGACCAACGCGCGCCACCTGGACGCCGCTTTCCACGCGGGCCTGCTGATGCACGGAGCCTACGGCGTGGAGCGGCCCGGGCAGATTCCGGAGCTGATCCTCAACCGGGGGGACCGGTTCTGGGTGCCTGTGCTGCCGGCGCACGCGCCGCCGGGGGCCGCGGGGAATTTCGCGTTTGTGGCGAGGCCGGAGTCCGTCACCTCGGCGGAGCAGTGGTCCGAGGTGCTGGGGCGCTACCATCCCCTGGAGGCCGCCGGGCAGGCCGCCGTGACGCGCTCGGGACGGGGCATCTTTGTCATGAACACGCGGGAAAACGCGGTGGAGCGGCAGTCGTTCGCCGTGCCGGACCTGCCCGCGCCCATCCGCGGGTTCAACGCGCGCCGGGACGGGGGCGCCATCACGCTCTCGTGGGGGTTCCGCGAGGGGGACGTGGCCTACAACGTGTACCGGCGGACGCCGCCGGACACGCATTTCGCCCTCATTTCCAAAGGCATGGACCAGCGGCAGTTCACAGACCCGCAGCCCCCGGCGCCGGAGCAGGCTGTGGCCTATGCGGTGACGGCGCTCACGGGGGAGAAGGAGCCCCTGGAGGGGCAGGTGGGCTATGGCGAGTTCCTGGTCTTCAGCACCGTGGAGAGCCGCATCGCCGAGGAGGCGCTGCTCACGCCGCTGACGGTGGTGGCCGACAGCGCGGCCCTGCCGGGGTTCGGCGACGAGACGGCGCGGATTCAGCCGCCGATTCCCCCGCTGGAGGGGGCCGCCGCCTCGATCCCCTGGTGGCCCTACTACGGCGGGCTGGACGACGCCCAGCGCGCCGTGGCGGAGGAGATTGTCGCGCGGATCGAGGCATGGGACAACGCCGTCGCGGCGGCGTCGCTGGACGCGGTGGCGGACCTGTACGCGGAGGACTACCGGGACGGGTCCGGCTGGGGGGCGGAGTACGCCGTCCGCGCGTGGCAGTTTTTCTTCGAGCGCTTCACGGGCCAGCGGATGCACCGGCAGATCCGCCTGTGGGATTTTTCCGCACATGCCCTGGAGGGCCGGGTGAGCGTGCAGCTCTACGCCCTCTTCACCGCGGGGGCCGTCTCGGACGAGAGCGGCATGCGCGCGGGAAGGCCGGTCCTTTTCCCGCGCGACGCCACGGCGGAAACCTGGGTCACCTGGGCGAAACGCGGGGATGTGTGGCGCATCGTGGAGACGCGGCCCGCCCTGCCGAACTTCCGCGACCTCGCCGCTGTGGGCGCGCCGCCCGGAAGCCTGCCCCCGGGACCGGACCGCTACCCCGCCGAGACGCCGACGCCAACCCTCCCCTGATTCTCAGGGCAGCAGGATGAGCATGGGCCGGAAGGCCACCCGGGTGCCGCCGCAGTAGCCGTCTTCAGACGCGCGAAACGCCTGGGAGGAAAAGAAGCGCGCCGACCCCTCCCCGGCGCCCGACGCCATCACCCGCAGCCCGTGGTTCGAGGCGGGGTCGGCCAGCCAGCCCCGCACCTGCGCGGTGACTTCCCAGGAGGCCCATTGTCCCGGGGCGGGAACCGCGGCGCCAACGGGCGCGGACGCCGTCTCCTCCGCGGGCCTTTGGGACCAGGTCACCTCACCCCCTTCGGCGGGACGGCCGTTTTCGCCGTTGAAGGGGTCGCTGACGCCGCCCCCCTCGGTCCACGGCGCGGCGGCGGCGGACACTCCCGCCGGGGGC
>JAPXRP010000322.1:0-2978 GCA_033813475.1 Candidatus Hydrogenedentota bacterium | reverse complement strand
TCCGCGTACACGCCCACGCCGCGCATGAGCGTGGGCAGGTGCTGCCGCTCGTTGGGGCCGTGGATGCCGTCGTCCGGCAGGGCGAAGCCGAGCATGATCGAGTCCACGCCGAGTTTCTGCTGGAAGAAGGCGACCACGGGCACGCTGCCGCCCTCGCGCTTGAAGAGGGGCTTCTTCCCGAAGGCGGCCTCCAGGGCGTCCGCGGCCGCGCGCATGAAGGGCGACTTGCGGTTCATCACCGCGCCCGGCCCGAGGGAATGGCATTTCAGGTCCCAGAACACATCCGGCGGGAGGGCCTCCGCGAGGAAGTCGCGGAGCATGTCCTCCATTTCCTCCGGGCGCTGGTCGGGCACGAGGCGCATGGAGAGCTTCGCGGACGCCCGCGCGGGCAGGACTGTCTTCGCGCCCTGTCCGGTGAAGCCGCCCCAGACGCCGTTGACCTCCAGCGTGGGGCGCGCGCCCACGCGCTCCATGGTGGTGTAGCTTTTTTCACCCTGGAGCGCCGCCGCGCCCGTCATGGCCATCCAGTCCTCCGGCGAGAAGGGCGTCTCGCCGATGAGCGCGCGCTCCTCCGTGTCCAGGGGCTGCACGCGGTCGTAGAAGCGCGGCAGGGTGACCCGGCCGTCGGCGTCGTGCATCGCGGCGAGGGCCTCCGCCAGCACATGGATGGGGTTGCGCACCGAGCCGCCGAAGAGGCCGCTGTGGAGGTCATGGCCCAGCGTGCGGACCTCCAGCTCGAAATAGGCGAGGCCGCGCAGGGCGTACACGATGGACGGCGTGTCCGGCGCGTGGACCCCCGCGTCGCAGTTCAGGACCACATCGCAGGCAAGCGTTTCTTTGTGCGTGTCCATGAATTCCGGCAGGTGCTGCGAGCCGATCTCCTCGGCCCCCTCCAGCAGGAATTTCAGGTTGACCGGGTAGGCCTCCCCGACGTCGCGGAGGGCCTCCAGCCCCTTGAGCAGGGCGAAGAGCTGGCCCTTCATGTCCGAAGCGCCGCGCGCGTAGATGAAGTCGCCGCGCACGTCGCCGTCAAAGGGGCCGCTGGCCCACTCGTTCAGCGGGTCCACGGGCTGCACGTCGTAGTGTCCGTACACCAGCACCGTCGGCCGGTCGCCGGCGTTCAGCCACTCGGCGCGCACGATGGGGTGCAGGGGCGTCTCGTGCAGGGTGACGGCGTCCATGCCCAGCCCGCGCAGGCGGCCGCACAGCCACTCCGCCGTGCGGCGCACGTCGCCCGCGTGCTCGGGAAGCGTGGACACGCCGGGGATTGCCAGAAACTCCCGCAGCTCCGCCAGGACATTCGGGGGGCATGCGCCCCCGGCGCCGTTCTCGCTCATGAATCCGCCTTTCCTTTGCGGTGAAAAAACGCGGGGCGGCAAGTGACGCGCACCCGCCGCCCCGGAAAACTCCTGTGGGGACTGGGAATTACAGGCCCGCGGCGTCCAGGCCGACCACCAGCCAGGTGCCGCCCTCGTTCGCAAGCGTCAGCTCCAGGGTGACGGAACCCGCGACCGTGTTCACGTCAATCGGGTACACCGTGGCCTTGTCGCCTTCCAGCTTGATCTCCATGTCCGTGGTGAGGATCTCGGCGCCCTCAAGGTAGCCCATGTCCTTTGCGTCCGACAGGAAGGACTGCGCGCCCGCCTTGTCCTTCCAGTCATAGTGCTCAAAGTTGCCGGAGAAGAAGGTCATGACCTTGTCAATGTCCTGAGCTTCCATGGCCAGCTTCCACGCCGCGATCTGCTCCTGGATGGCCTCCTCGGGGCTCTTCTTCGCCGTCGTGGCGCAGCCCGTCATCACCGCCGCAAGCACGCACAACGCAACCGACATCACCGCAAGCTTCTTCATGTACCCGTCTCCTTGTGTTTAGGGTTCAGCCCACATGCCCGTCCGTGGCACGAACCCCAAATATAGCCCACAGCCCGCCCCCGCTGCAAGCGGCGGGAACAGGCTTGATCGCCGGATAAGACGACGTGAGAGCCGTAGCCGGGGCGAGCAAGAGATTGCTTCAGGCGCTCCGCGCCTTCGCAATGACGGGAAAATGCCCGTCATGGCGAGCGAAGCGAAGCCATCTCGTTCCCGCCAACGCCCTGACAGACACGGCAATCCCCTGTCGAAACGCCCTGTGTCCGGCGCATCCCATGGGTGAACGGACACCTCCAACGCCGCCGGAGTTTGCAGTGTGAAGGCACAAGATGCGCGGCCCCCCGGCCCTCCGTTATCACCGTCACAAGGGGACGTCGAACCTCCGGGCAGCGGGGATTACCTGGGAATCAGGTTGATATGGAAGAGTTTGCCATTTCTCAGGGTGAGGATCATTCCGAGTTCGCGGTATTGAAGCTCTTCCATTTCTCCCTGAGGCCGCGCGCTCGAGGGCTCCCCGTAGGCTGCGATGATCTGTTCGCGCCCGCTCAGCATGCCGATCCCCTCCGGGGTCCTGTACCGGCAGGCCTTGATCAGCGCGTCGTCCTCGGATTCGGCGCAGACACGCCCAAAAAGCATCTGGGAGATCAGGCCCCGGTCGTTGACGGTGAACGCCATCCCCAGGCTCATGTACTCCAGCGCGTTCTCTTGCAGCTTCCGCTCCGCCGGTCCCAGCGCCTGCTCAATCTGCGCGCTGGACGTGGTGAAGGTAAACGGCCCCCACCCTTCCCGCAGTTTGATGGTGAACTGGGCAACCTCCTCCTGCGTAAACCGGGGAAGAGGGGCTGCGGCCTTGTCCGGACCACAGGCGGTCAGCAGCAACGCGACGGCCACGGCAGAAAGAACGGCAGAGCGCATCCCCATACAACGCCTCCTTCTGTTGAATCATCAGCAGCATTCCCGCCCGCGGCGAGGCGCCCAATTATTGCACTCCCCCCCCCGCTGCAAGCAGAGCGAGGCTACAGAGCAAAGTTCCTAGCAGCCTGTGGCAAAAGGCGGGCTTGCAGTAGTGTTTGTTATTGACATATAGCTGTCGGTATGGTATGCTTCCCGTG
>JAPXRP010000321.1:0-3053 GCA_033813475.1 Candidatus Hydrogenedentota bacterium | reverse complement strand
GTTATCCACAACCGGCAGGCGGCGGCGGCCCGGTCCAAAGAGCCGCCCCCTGCCGGGTGTGGGTAACCAACGTGGCAACTATAAGGGGGGTGGCCGCGTCTTCGCGGACGGGGGATGTTCTTCTCTTAGGCCGAGGACCAAAATCCGGAACATCCCCCGGTTCGCTCCCGCGAACCACCCCCCTGAAGGGGGGACCCCGACAACGGGCATGTCCCATTCATAACCAGAGCCCGACAAACACTGGTGGCTGGGACGCCAAAAGGGTCGGGATGCCTGCGGGACACGCACGCCACGATGCCGGGGGCGCCTCAGGGACGCGTCCAGGGCGCGAGGACGGCACGCAGTCCGGGCGCGTCGTCGGGGTCGAGGTCGAAGATGATTTCCTTGGGGAAGTACCCGTGCGCGGGGGCCTCCTCAAACAGCGTTCCCTGTTCCATCGCGGCGTGACGGGGGGCGCGATCCCTGCGGGGACGGGGCGCGTTGGGATCGAACACGAGCGCCCGCTCCCCGGGGACCCGCCCGGGGACGGGATTCTCGAGGGCGCGGCGGACGCCGCGCAGGTGGTGCAGGGGCAGCGGGCGGAAGAGCATGCCGAACTGCGTCATGCGGAGGGTGGAGAAGCCGTGTTCGGCGCACGCGCCGAGCACGCGCTCCATGAGTGCCGTGGCGGCGTCCTCGTCGAAGAGGCGGTAGTCGCGCGGGCGCGGCGTGAGCAGCAGCACGGGGCCGACTGCGTGGCCCGAGCCGTCGGCGCGCCCCCGTTCGCACGGGGGAAGAAGGGTGACCCGCCCGGATTCGTTGCACATCTTGACGGCGCGGATGACGCATTCGGGGCGTATCCCCAGCATCTTCGCGACGGCGGTGCAGGGGACGAAGCCGTTAACGTTGGCGACGGCGGAGATGGCGTCCACCGGGGTGCCGTCCGGCAGGGGCCGGCAGTAGCAGGCATGCCCGAGGGCCTTCTCGCCCCACACAAGCCCCTCGACAAAACGCACACGGATTCCGTTCACAGGGTTCTCGTTCATTCCAGGTCTCCTCTTGGTTGGGTGCGGTTTTTTGTTTTCATCAACTCTCGTCGGGCGCGGGGCGGGAGGTCTTCCGGCGGCGAATGGTACGGGTCGCCGTAGGGCAGCGAGTGCTCGTCGTGCGGATTCCGTGAGGCCCAGGACGGCCTTTCGGGCACCGCCAGGGGCGCGTATTCCACCGGCGGCTCCCCGCGGTAGATGCGGCGCGTGTTGAGCACGTCGCGCGCCATCAGCTTCACGACCGTTTCGTAGTCTCTCTGGTTCTTCCAGCCGTAGAAAGGGACGGTGTTTTTCAGCAAGCGGCGAACCTTTTTGAGCGTCATCTGCGGGCCCAGCCGCAGGCAGAGCTTCCGCGCCGCACCGACGTAGTAAAGCGGACCGATTTCCCCGCTGTAAGGCCAGTCACCCCAGTCATCATCCAGGGCCGGATCCCATTCATCGAGGAGCCGGGCGATGGGGCTGAACAGCGCAATCTGCTCGGCCGTGGCCGGAAGGTTTCCGAAGAACGCCCTGTGCGGCCGGAGGAACCGCCACAGCGGCGTTGGAATGGGATCGTCGGGGACAGAGGAAGGGCTGTCCCTGTCATGCCACCCGCCGAGCGATCCCCAGACAAAGGCTTCGGCATCGGACTCGGGCTCCCACGCCCGCGGCCACTTCTCTTCTGGGTATTCTACCCTTAGCTGATCATTCCCCGACCAAGGGGGAACCGTCTCGCGGCCACAGTCGAGGACCGGGCGGTTGGAGCGCAGATCAATCCGGAGGGGGTCCCGTGTGTCGAACTCCAGAACCTTGACGTGCGGCCATGCGATGACGAAGCGTGTACCCGGGTTTCCCGGCACCGTCTGCGGGGACGCCGGGGCGGCGGCGCGGGCCGCGCACCCAAGCAGATGGGCCAGCGCGTGGTGTAACTTCGTCACGCCCGCCGGAAAGGCCGCGCGGACGGTTTCGTTGGGGGTGCGCACCGTGTAGGTTTTCGGAAACTCCGCGCACTCGTTGACGATCTCATATTCCGCGCGGTCAATCGCATGGCAGCGGCGCAGATTGTCGAAATCCACCCCGATGGCGGCGAGATACGCCGCGGGGACCCGCCCGGAGAGGGCGTCATACCGCGGCTTCTTCCGGCGCAGCACCTCGAGGGGGATGCGCGCCTTTTCCGCAAGCGCCGGCAGGGGGAGCCCCGCGGAGGCGGTGGCGCGATGGGCGACATAGGCCCGGCAGGCCCGGTGCGGACGGTAGGTGTCCATCGTGACCGCCTCCGGAAGGAGGCGAAGATCCCCGTCGCGCACTTCGCGGTAATCAATGCGCGGAAAGCGCCCCTGGATTTCGGCCTGGGTTTCTTCAGACATTCCGTGTCTCCTCTTGGTTGCGTGATGGGCCGGCTGCTCCCTCTTCCTCCCGGACGGCGGCGGGGCGGGGGCGCCTCATCGGAACCCCGTGAGCCCGACGCCCTCCGGCGGCGCGTTGAACACCACCCCTTCGGCGGTGAACGCCATCCGCGGACGGAACCGGTCCTCCTCCACCGCCACGCCCCGCTCATAGCGGATCATCCGCAGCCCCGGCCAGTGCAGGGCGCAGCCCAGCCGCGGGTGCCCCTCCTGAAACCGGCGGATGGCGTCCTCCGCCTCCGCCAGCGTGCGCGCGCCCGCCAGCGAACGGCGGCTGCACATCCCGCCGAAGAGCCGGATGACAAAATACTCCGGCACCCCCGACGCCTCCAGCGCCTGGTCATACTCCTCGCCGTCCAGGTCCACCGCGGCGCGCAGCATGTCCAGGCGGCAGCCGATCACCTCCAGCCACACCGTCGGGATCGGCCGCACGCAGCCGAGCCACTCCGCCTCCCGGCGGACGAACTTCGCCGTGTTCCGGTAGCCGCAGGCGGTGCGGCGTTCATGCAGACCTAGGCAGCCTGTGGCAAAAGGCGGGCTTGCAGTAGTGTTTGTTATTGACATATAGCTGTCGGTATGGTATGCTTCCCGTGAGGCCAACCGGGAGATGTCAGGCATGGCGATGGGACGCGCGCGCAGGCAA
>JAPXRP010000320.1:0-3057 GCA_033813475.1 Candidatus Hydrogenedentota bacterium | reverse complement strand
GTGTATAAGAGACAGGTGCTGGAAAACCTTAGCCTGTCCTGGGAGGAGGGCTTCTGGCGCCTCGGTGTCACGCGGAAATACGCCGGGGTCAAGTGGCCGCCCGATTATGGCATGCCGGACCCGGCCGCCCCCGGCGACCCCGGCCCCGCCGCGTGGTTCGAGGACACGGCGCGGCTCCGGATGTCGGGCTTCGACGCGCGGCCCGCGCCGGACGGCGCGCCGCTGGCGCGTTTCCACGAGGTGCGGTCGGCCCTCGTGTCCGCCTGCGCGCCCGAAGCCGGCGCGCCGGTCTTTGTGGACGTGACCGGCGGCGGCACGCGCGGGGTGCTGCTAACAGGGAATCTTGTCCCGGAGGGGACCGTTCCCTTTGCGGCGTCGCCGGAAGTCCCGGCGGACGCGGTGTGTTTGCAGGATGCGGTGAAGAGCGCCCCCGCGGGGGCCAACCCATAAAGGAAAGCAGACTATGCGCGGAAACGGCTTGACACGGCGGGGATTTCTGGGGGCGGCTGCGGGGTCGCTGGCGGTGCTCAACGGGCGCGCCCTGGCCGCCGAACCCGGCGGCGCGGGGGACGGGCGTGTGGCGACCTTCTCCTGCGACATGACGCCGCCCCTGGGCACGCCGTGGTACCCCAGCTACAAGGGGCTGGACACCATCGAGCAGCCGCTTCAGGGCAAGGGCATCGTGCTGGAGCAGGGCGGCGCGCGGCATGTCCTCTGCGTGGTGGACTGGTGCGAGCTGTGCAATGACGACCACCGCCGCTTCTGCGAGGTCCTCGCGGCGGCGGCCACCACCTCGCCCGACCGGGTGGCGGTGCACACGGTCCACCAGCACACGGCGCCCATGGCGGACCTGAAGGCCTTCGTGATGCTGAAGGACGTCCCCTCCCCGCCGCCCGTGCCCACGGCCGAGGCTTTCAGCGGGCCGCTGGCGCGGCTCGAGACGGCGGTCCGGGAGGCCTGCGGGCGGCTTGAGCCCTACGACCGCGTCGGCACCGGCCAGGCGAAGGCCGAGCGGGTGGCCTCGAACCGCCGGGTGTCCATCGGCGACGGCAAGGTGGGCTTCCGCGCGAGTTCCTGCAAGGAACCCGCCTTGATCGAGGCCCCGGAGGGGCTCATTGACCCCTATGTTAAGACGGTAACCTTCGCGCGGGGCGACAAACCGCTGGCCCGGCTCCATTACTACGCCACCCATCCCCAGAGCTTCTACTGGGATCCGCGCTCCAGCATTGACTTCCCCGGCATGGCCCGCGAGGCGCTGGAAAAGGAGGAGGGGGTGTTCCAAGTGTACTTCACCGGCTGCGGCGGCAACATCGCGGCGGGCAAATACAACGACGGCACGCCGGAGGCGCGGCAGGGGCTCTATGAGCGCCTTCTTACCGCCATGCGCGCCTCCGCCGCGTCCACGGTCTACACGCCCGCGGGGCCTGTGGACTGGAAAACCGTCCCCGTCGCCCTGTCCCCGCGCGTGGACGCGGGGTTCACAGGGCCGGAGCTGCGCGCCCGCATGCTGAACCCGGACGGCACGCCCAACGACCGCATCTGCGCCGCCATGGTGCTGGCCTGGCAGGCGCGGGCGGCGGAGCCGCTGGTCTTCAGCCGTCTGCGGGTCGGCGGGGTGGACATTGTCCACCTCCCCGGCGAAATGGCCGTCGAGTTTCAGCTCCTCGCCCAGACACTGCGCCCGGACGCCTTTGTGGCCGTGGCGGCTTACGGCGACTGCGGCCCCGCCTACATCAACCCCGAACGCTTCACCGCCGAGGGGGGCTATGAGCCCACGGCGTCCCACGTGGTGCCCGAATCCGAGATGGCGGTGCGCGACGCCCTCCAGTCGCTGCTGGCGGGATGACGCCGTGAGACCGCTTTCCAGACGGAACTGGCTGGGCGTGTGCGGCGCGGGTGCGGCGGGCCTCTGGGCGGAGCGCGCGCCGGGGGAGGCGTTGCGGTTCAGCCGGCCCCGGGCCACTTCGGGTGACCTGCGCTCCGGACCCGAGTGGGCGGAGCGCCTCACCGTGACCGTCGGCGGCCCCGACGCCGATATCGGCGGCTTCACCGACAAGGCCATCCAGGCGGCGCTGGACCTTGTGGCCGGACGCGGCGGGGGCACCGTGGGGCTCACGGCGGGCACCTTCACGCTGCGCAACGCCGTGCGGCTGCGCGCCGGGGTGCGCCTGCTGGGCGCGGGGCCGGAGACCGTGCTGTTCAAGGCGGCCATGGCGGCGTCCGCGCTGGCCGAGGACTCCGACTGGTACGACCAGGAGATCACCCTCGCCGGCCCGTCAGGCTTTGAACTGGGCGACGGCGTCTGCCTCCTCGCCAAGAACCCCGACACGGGGGCGCGTGAGGTGGTGAAGCGCACCCTCATCGCCCGCAGCGGGGCGCGCTTCAAACTGGACCGCGCCCTGCGCGCGAACTTCTGGAAGCTCGCCGAGCCGCGCGTGGTGACACTGTTTCCCCTGCTCACGGCGGAGGAGACGGCGGGGCTGCATGTGGAGCGGCTCGCCCTCGACGGCAACCGCGACAACAACGACAACCTCGACGGCAACTACGCGGGCGGCATCTGGCTTCAGGACTGCGCGGACGTGGTGATCCGCGGCGTGGAGTCGCGCAACCACAACAGCGACGGTGTGAGCTGGCAGATTTGCCATGACGTGCTGGTGGAGGACTGCCACAGCCACGGCAACGCGGGGCTGGGGCTGCACCCCGGCTCCGGGAGCCAGCGTCCGGTCATCCGCAACTGCCGCCTGGAAAACAACGCCATCGGCCTCTTCTTTTGCTGGGGGGTGAAGGTGGGGCTGGCCGAGGGCAACCGGATCACGGACAACACCGAGTGCGGCGTGTCCATCGGCCACCGGGACGACGAGAACATTGTCCGGGACAACGACATCCTGCGCAACGGGAAATGCGGCGTGCTGTTCCGCCCCGAGCGGGGCGAGGGGTTCACCGCGCGGGGCAACCTTGTCGAGGGCAACCGGATCACGGACAACGGCCCCGAGGACGGCGCGGCCGTGGACCTCCAGGGGGTCACCGCCGGCACTGTCTCTTATACACATCTCCGAG
>JAPXRP010000319.1:0-3092 GCA_033813475.1 Candidatus Hydrogenedentota bacterium | reverse complement strand
GCCCCGGCGCACACCGTGCCGCCCGCCGTCGCGCTGCTCGACGCCGACCCCCTGCTGGAGGCGGCGGAGCATCCCGGCGACCTGCTCACCGCCGTGCTGGAGCTGGACTCCCGGTTCTGGCTGGAGCGCCACGGGCTGTGGACGGCCATGGCGGGGGTGCTGGAGCGCGCGCTGGGCGAGATCGCAGCCCGCGCGGAGCAGATGCAGGAGGAGGATGCCGGGGAGTGCTGGCTTCCGGCGCTGCTCGGCGACGACTTCATGGGCGCGGTGCTGCATTTTCGCGGCATGTTCCGCGAGTAGGGAGAACGAAGACAAGGCCGGCGGGACGCCGGCGCTACGGACAGGGGCGGCGAGGCGCATGCAAACACATAGCGCCGCCGTCCCGGCGGCCCTGTGCGGCGGCGGGCTGGAATGGCTCATGCCCGCCGGACTTTGGAGAGGCACATGTCGGAATCCTTTGAAATGACGGTGGACGAGGCGCAGGCCGGACTGCGCATGGACGTCTTCCTGGCGGAGATGGTGGAGGACGCCACGCGCTCCTTCCTGAAGAAGGTGGTCCAGGACGGGCGGGTCACGGTCAACAGCCACGTCTGCAAGAAGCCTTCGCGGGTGATGGCCGCCGGCGAGGTGGTGGTCGTGGACCTGCCCGAGCCGCCCCCGGCCGAGCCCCAGCCCGAGGACATCCCCCTCGACATCCTGTTCCAGGACGACGACGTGGTCGTGGTGAACAAGCCCGCCGGGCTGGTGGTGCACCCCGCGCCCGGGCACGACAGCGGCACGCTCGTGAACGCCCTGCTCTTCCACTGCCCCGGGTTCCAGCGCGCCGGGGCCGACCAGAACCGGCCCGGCATCGTACACCGTCTCGACCGCGACACCTCCGGCGTCATGATCGCGGCGAAGACGCGGCGGGCCTTCGCCTCCCTTGCGGAGCAGGCCGCCGCCCACACCTTCGACCGGCGCTATCTCGCCCTTGTGCGGGGCGAGTTCCCCGAGGACCGCGCGCGCATAGACGCGCCCCTCGGCCGCAGCCTGGCCGACCCGTCGAAAATGGCCGTCACGGGGCTCTACGCCCGCGAGGCGGTCACGCATGTCGAGGTGCTGGAGCGCTTCGGCGCGGCGTCCCTCGTGCGGCTGCGGCTCGAGACGGGCCGCACCCACCAGATCCGCGTCCACATGCGCTTTGCGGGCCGCCCCATCCTCGGCGACCCCGTCTACGGCGTGTCGGACTTCCGGGGCATGGACCTGCCGGAGGACACCACGGCCGCCCTCAACGGCCTGCGCGGCCAGGCTCTCCACGCGGGACTCCTCGGCTTCACCCACCCGGCCACCGGCGAGCGCCTCCAGTTCGAGGCCGGCCCGCCGGAGGACTTCACCCGCGCGCTGAACGCCCTGCGCGCCCTGGCAGGAGCAAAATGACCCCCCGCGGCAAGATCCACTTCAGCGGCATCGGCGGCACCGCCATGGTCGGCGGGGCGCGCCTCGCCCTCGAGGCGGGCTGGGAGGTGCGCGGCAGCGACAACCCGCTATACCCGCCCACCTCCGACATGGTCGCCGCCCTCGGCGTGCCCGTCTACACGGGCTACGACGCCGCCAACCTCGACTGGAACCCCGACCTCGTGCTGCCCGGCAACGCCCTGAGCCGGGGCAACCCCGAGGTGGAGGCCGTCCTCTCGCGGCGTATGCGGTTCCTCAGCCTGCCCGAATGGCTCAAGGAGGAGGTGCTGCGGCCCCGGCGGCCCGTGGTCATCGCGGGCACCCACGGAAAGACCACCACCACGGCGCTCACGGCCCACGTCCTGGAACGCTGCGGCCTCGCCCCCGGCTATCTCATCGGCGGCCAGCCCCTCGGCTTCGGGCATCCCGCGCGCCTCGGCGCGCCCGGCGCGCCCTTCGTCATCGAGGGCGACGAGTACGACACCGCCTTCTTCGACAAGCGCGCCAAGTTCCTGCACTACCTCCCCGAGATCGCCGTCGTCACCTCCCTCGAGTTCGACCACGGCGACATCTACGCCGACCTCGCCGAGATTGAGACGGCCTTCCAGCGCATGCTGCGCCAGATTCCGAAGGAGGGCTGGCTCATCGCCTGCGCCGACAACCATGCCGCGTTCCTCGTCCCCCACGCCTGCTGCCAAACCGCCACCTACGGCTTCAGCGAGGGCGCGGACTGGCGGGGCGTCCCCGTGGAGCGCGGCGGGCGCCGACTCCTCGCCGTGCTGCGGAACGGCGAGCCCTTCCTCGAGACCGAGCCCGCCCTCGCCGGGCGCCACAACGGGCAGAACGCCCTCGCCGCCGTCGCCGCCGCCGCCCTCCTCGGCGCGGACCCGGCGCGCATCGCCGCCGCAATCGCCGACTTCCCCGGCGTCAAGCGCCGCATGGAGGTCTTCCTGCGGCACCACGGCGCGGTCTTCGTCAACGACTTCGCCCACCACCCCACGGCCATCCGCGAGACCATCGCCGCCGCACGCGAAAAATGGCCCGGCGCCCGCATCCTCGCCCTCTTCGAGCCCCGCTCCAACACCACCGTCACCAACCGGTTCCAGGGCGAGCTCACCGACGCCTTCGCCGGCGCCGACCGCCTCTGGCTCGGCCCCG
Organism: Candidatus Hydrogenedentota bacterium; assembly: GCA_033813475.1. Classification (GTDB taxonomy): domain Bacteria; phylum Hydrogenedentota; class Hydrogenedentia; order Hydrogenedentales; family CAITNO01; genus JAAYBR01. Next base: position 500 of record JAPXRP010000319.1, on the reverse strand, counting down.
TCCACCGCGCCGAAAGCCTCCCCGAAGACGAGCGCCTCAACCGCGCCCAAATGACCGCCGACCTCGCCGCCCGAGGCGTCCCCGCCGAAACCTGCGACGACGTCCCCGCCCTCGCCCACGCCGTCTGGGAGGAATCCCGCGACGGCGACGTTGTCCTCATCATGAGCAACGGCGCCTTCGGCGGCATCTACCGGTTGTTCGGGGAGATGGCGGGGTAGAGATCGAAATTGCCCGGTTGGGGTGACACTTCGATCGTCCATGCCGACTCTTTCCCGTTTGTCACTCTCCATGCAGTGCATCCCGCGGAGCATCCCTCCGCCGCACCGGCATCATCCCCGCCCCCCCTCCGTCACCCCCGCGAAAGCGGGGGCCCATGCCCAGGCGCGCGGGGCAGCCCGCTGACCCAAGATGGATTCCCGCGTGCGCGGGAATGACGGCAAGGGTGCGTGTCTTCGCTTACGCTGCGCCCCATCCCCCTCCCCTGCGCCCCTCACATCGCC
>JAPXRP010000318.1:0-3095 GCA_033813475.1 Candidatus Hydrogenedentota bacterium | reverse complement strand
GGGAACCCGCGGCCGCCTCCGGGCCGCGCTGAAACAACGCGCGCCGGTTTAACAGCCCCCCACCGCAACCCGGAGCCCTCCGCCCATGCCCGAGTACGTCCCCCGGCCGTCCCGCCTCCGCCATTGGATACGTCGCATGACTTCCCGGCGCGCGGCGCATCCCCTCCCCGCCTCCCTTCCCGCCGCCGCCGCCCCCCTGTCGCGTCCCGAGGGCGCGACCCCCGCCCTCGCCGCCTGGCAGGACTTCCTCCCCCTGCCCAACGACACCCCCTTCGAGATGCTCCGGGTCTACCGCGTGCTCCGGGACGCGGTGCCGGACATTTCGGACGCCGTTTGGACGTGGAAACGCCTCTGCCACGCCGGACACACGGTGGCGGTGGCGGAAGCCGGGTCGCCCCGCGACGCCGCCGAGGCCCTCGCCCGCGCGGAGGCCCTGCAGCGCCGGGTGAACCCCGGCGCGGGCGGTCTCGCGGGGCTGATGGACATCGCCTACGCGGCCCTGTTCACCTACGGCGCGGCGGCGCTGGAACTGGTCCCCGGCCGGGGGCGCTCGGGCATTCATGACGTGGTGCCGGTGGACGTGTGGACCCTGCGCTTCCGCCGCGAGGGCGGCCGCGTGACGGCCTGGCAGGACACGGGGGACGGCCACCCCGTGGAGCTGCCGGAAAGCCGCCTCGTCTATGTCGGCCTCGACCGCGACGGCACGAACCCCTACGGGCGCTCCATGCTCCGCGCGGTGCCTTTTGTTGTCCGCATCCAGCAGCGCCTGCTGGAGGACATGGCGAAGGCCACGCACAACGCCGGGTGGGCCCGCCTGCACTTCGCGCGGAGGGCCGACGCCCCCGGGCGCGGCGAGTCCGCCGAGGCCTACGCCGAGCGCCAGACCCGCACCCTGGCCGCCCTGCGCGACGCCGTGTCGGGCCTCGCCCCGGACCAGAACCTGGTCACGCATGACGACGTGGCCGTGTCGGTCCTCCAGGCGGACCACCGCGCCGCCCCCTTCTACGACCAGCACAAGGCCGTGGAGGAGCAGCTCATCACGGGCCTCCACATGATGCCCGTGCTCATGGGCCGCAACTACGGCTCCACGGAGACCTACGGCACCGCCCAGTTTGAGGTGGTCAACCGCCAGGTCAACACGGTGAACCGCGAGATGCGCGCCGCCCTCGAGCGCCTGTTCAACCTCGACCTCGCCCTCGCCGGGGTGGACGCACGCATCGCCGTGACCATGCGCGGCAACCGCACCGTGGACCCCCTCCGCGACGCCGAGGCCCGCGCCAAAGAGATTGACAACGCCCTACGCCTCCGCGAAGCCGGCCTCCTCGACGAGAAAGCCCTCCGCGAAACCCTCGCCGCCGCCCCGGCCACCTGACCCCTCCGTCCCCCTCCCATACCTCCCCTACTTCCCCCTTTCCCCAGGAGCCCCGCCATGCACCCCGAGCCTTTCGTCTTCCAGCATCCCGGCGCCGTCCTCCGCATGGACCGCGCCGCCGCCGCGCCCGCCTGCCCCGGCATCCCGCCCGATGACGGCGTCCTGGAGGCCGTCAACCGCTTCGCCCTGCGGCCCCTCGCCCGCGAGGAGGTGGCCGTGTTCGAGCTGGACCTCTGCAACAACCGCGTGGACTCCCATTTCAGCCGCTTCCCGGAGGAGGAGCTGGAGAAGATCTGCCGGCTCACCCCCGGGCGCCCGCTGATGGAGCGCCACGACCTGCGCGGCTCGCTGCCCCGGGGCACCTTCTTCCGCGCGCGGCTCCACCGCGACGGGGACACGGTTTCGGTGCGCCCGGAGGTCTACCTCCTGCGCACGGAGGAGAACCGCCCCTTCATCCTCAACATCGAGGGCGGCGTCTACCGCGAGACCTCCATCGGGTTCTCGTTCCGCCTGCCGGAATGCTCCGTGTGCGGGAAGGACCTGCGCGCCTGCGACCATGTGCCGGGCCGGGCCTATGACGGCGAGACCTGCCACTTCATCCTGCGCGACGTGGTGGACGTCATTGAGGGCTCCGTCGTGCCGGCGGGGTCGCAGGGCACGGGCTTCGTCGCCCGGCGCGGGCAGCGCGCCGCGCCCCTGCCCACCGCCGCCCGCGCCCTGGAGGCCGCCCGCGCGGGCCTCCGCCCGCCCCGTGCGCCGCTCCCCGCCCTCTTCGATTTCCCCGCCGCCGAATAACCCCGAAAGGACCGCGCCATGCACTGCCCCCCCGAGCCCCCCTGCGCCTTCGAGCGGGCGGCCCAGGTCGAGTTCCGCGCGCTCTCGGACGGCCTCCGCGAGGTCGCCCGGCGCGTGTCCCGCCTGGAGACCGTGCTCGCCCGCGGCGTCATGCTCCTCCTCGCCAACCTCGGCGGCATCGTCGCCGTCCTCGCCCAGCGCTTCCTGCAATAACCCCCGGAGACCCCGCGCATGTACTGGAAGATTGTGTCCGTTGAACCCGTCCCCGGCGCGGCCCCCGCCGACGAGTCCGCACCCCGCTTCGTGCTCCACCGCCACACGGACGCCCGCGGCCCCCACCTCGACCTCCGCATCGAGGACGGCCACGGCCGCCTGCGCGGATGGCGCATCGCGGCGGACGGCGTCGCCCCCGGCGCCGACGCCGAGGCGAAGCGCCCCCATCCCGCCGCGTGGCTCGACGAGGACGGCGCCGCCGTGCGCCTCGACGACGGGCGCTGCGTGCCCGGGGCGGCGGCGGAGGACCGGGTGACCATGCTGCTGTGCGGCCGCACCGAAACGCGGCGGATCGTGCTCCGCGCGGAGACTCCGCTGCCCGTGGAAAGTGTCCGCGCCCTCGCCGAAACGGCGCGGGAGCACCGCCTCGCCCCGGAGGCGCTGGCCGGGCTGGTGCGCGACGGCGTGGAGGCCCGCGACCGCGCCGTGGCGCGCCTGTGCGCCCTGGGCCGCGAGCTGGACGGCCCGTCGTTTGACGCCCGCGCCTGGCGCGCCCTGCTGGCCCCGCTGGGCCTGCCGGAAATCCGGGCGCACCTCGCGGGCTTTGAGGCCCGGCTGGACCGCCTGCACCCGCCGGAGCCCGTGTCCCGGCCCGAGCCCCTGGCGCGGGACGCGGAACAGCCCGCCGAATCCCGCGCCCGCAGCGCCTTCCAAC
>JAPXRP010000317.1:0-3133 GCA_033813475.1 Candidatus Hydrogenedentota bacterium | reverse complement strand
CCCCTGATCGCCGGATAAGACATCGCGAGAACCGAATCCGTGGCGGGAACGAGATTGCCACGCTTCGCTCGCAATGACGGCAAAACGCGCGTCATTGCGAGGCGGCCGCCCCGGGCCGCCGCGGCAATCTCTTGTCGGAAGACCTCAGGGTCTCCACACCTCATGGATGAACACGCCCCTTTTACACCGCCGATGCTTTCAGCGCGAATCCCCAAGGTGTGCGTTCCCTCGAACACGTCCACGACCATTTCTCATCCGGCGATTCGCCGGAAACCCCGGGGATTGCGCGGGCGGCCCGCCTGCGGCGATAATAGGCGGCCCCGGCGCGTCCGGGACCACCCCAACCAGGAGACCCAAGATGCCGCAGTGCCCCGAATCCTTCGCTAATGTCACCGCCGTCTGCAAGGCCAACGTCTATTTCGACGGCAAGGTCGTCAGCCACACCATCCTGCTCGAGGGCGGCGAGAAGAAGACCCTCGGCCTCATCTACCCCGGCGTCTACAACTTCGGCACCGGCCTGCCCGAGCGCATGGACGTGGTGGCGGGGGCGTGCCGCGTGAAACTTGCGGGCGCGGCCGACTGGTCAGAATATGCGGCGGGAACGCATTTTGACGTGCCCGGCGACTCGTCCTTCGACATCGCCGTCGCCGACGGCGTCCTCATGGAGTATGTCTGCTCGTACATCGGCTGAAACGGCGGTCCGGCGGCGCCGGACACGCGGGAGACCCCCCATGAAACGGATGATCCTTGCCGCATTGCTGACGCTGTCGTGCCTGCCCGCCCTCGCGGCGGGCGTGGACCCCTTTGTCGGGCGCTGGGCCCTCGACCTCCCGGGAAATTCCGCCGGCTGGCTGGAGGTGAAACAGGAGGACGGCTGGCTCGACGGCAGCGTCCTGTGGGGCGGCGGCAGCGTGCTGCCGTTGGACAGCGTCTACCTCGACGGCGACACCCTGCGCGCCGCGCGCGGAAAGGCGGTGGAGCGCAAACTGCCCGACGGCGTCGTCCGCAGCCAGTTTGTCTCCGATCTCTACGCCTTCACCGTGGACGGCGACACGATCACCGGCGCACGGACCAGCCCGCGGGGCGACGGCACCGGCGTGGCCGCCGTCGAGGTCTCCGGCAAGCGCATTCCCCCGCTGCCCCCGGCCCCCGACCTGGCCGCGGTGAAGTATGGCAAGCCCGTCACGCTCTTCAACGGGAAGAACCTCGACGGATGGAAGCCCCTGGGCCTCGGCAGGAACGGCTGGAAGGCCGAAAACGGCATTCTGGTCAACGACGCGCGGCAGGAGGAGGGCAAGCCCAAGGTGCACTACGCCAACCTGCGCACGGAGGCCGAGTTCGAGGACTTCAACCTCACCCTGGAGGTGAACGTGCCCAAGGACGGCAACAGCGGCGTGTACCTGCGCGGCGTCTACGAGGTGCAGGTCCTCGACAGCTTCGGCAAGCCCCTGGACACCCACAACATGGGCGGCATCTACAGCCGCATCGCCCCCTCGGCCGCCGCGGAGAAGCCCGCGGGCGAGTGGCAGACCATGGACATCACCCTGGTGGACCGCCATGTGACCGTTGTCCTCAACGGCGTGAAGATTCTGGACAACGTCCCCCTCGCCGGATGCACCGGCGGCGCACTCTGGGCCGACGAGTTCCGTCCCGGCCCCCTCTACCTCCAGGGCGACCACACCGGCGTCCAATACCGCAACCTCGTCCTGCGCCCCGTCGTGAAATAGGGAGAACGCGGCGAATCCGCGAATATTTTGACGGGTTTCCGCGTTTACGGCTACAATCCGAAACGCGCCGGCCGGTGGTTTGTGTCCGGCGCGGAAACCCAGGGAGTACATCCGGCCATGGCGTTCATCGTCTGCGAGCCCTGCATCAAGTGCAAGTACACCGAGTGCGTGGTGGTCTGCCCCGTGGCCTGCTTCCACGAGGGCGCCAACATGCTCGCCATTGACCCGGCAGAGTGCATTGACTGCGGCGTCTGCGTGGATGCCTGCCCCGTCCATGCCATCTTCTCGGAGGACGAGGTGCCGGAGAAGTGGCGGGAGTACATTGACCTGAACCGCGAGCTCTGCGAACAGTGGCCCGTGATCGAGGAGCAGAAGGAGCCCCTGGAGACGGCGGAGGAGTTCAAGGACGTGGACGACAAGCGCTCCCTCCTTTCCCCCGATCCCGCGCCGCGCGACTAGGCGCCCCGCCATGCGCTTCAAGCTGCTCTCCTGCGACGTCCTCACCCGCGAGGTGGGCTACTGCCTCTTCAAGACCCCGCACACCGTGGACCCCGTGTTCACGGAGAAGGGCGAGCACAATGTGCCGGGGCGGCTCCGCGGGCTGCTCCAGGGGCAGATTGACGCCGTCGCCGCCGGGGAGACCGCCTACGACGCCGTGCTCCTGGGCTACGGCCTCTGCGGCAACGCCACCCTCGGCCTGCGCGCGCGCCGGTTCCCCCTGGTGATCCCCCGCGCCCACGACTGCACCACCCTCTTCCTCGGGTCGAAGGAGGCCTTCAGGGAGCATTTCGCCGACAACCCGAGCCAGACCTGGGCGAGCACGGGCTATTCCGAGCGCGGCGCGTCGGTCTTCTCGGACAGCTCCACGCGCGAGTGGACCGGCTCCACGCCGGACCTGGCCAAGCTGGTCGAAATCTACGGCGAGGAGAACGCGAAGTACATCTACGACACGCTGAACGTCACCCACGACAGCGGGTCCGTCTGGTTCATTGACGTGCCCGAGACGCGCTGCGCCGGGGTGTACGAGCGGGTCGAGGCCCTCGCCGCGGGCGAGGGCAAGGAGCTGCGCCGCATCGCGGGCAGCATCCGCCTGATCGAGGGGCTGCTTTCGGGCGACTGGCCCGAAGCCGACTATCTGGTCGTGCCGCCGGACCACGAGGTCGAGGGGGTCTACGACCTCGACGAGGTCATCCGCGCCCGCCCCGTGTGACCGGTCGCCGCGCGAACGGCGGCTGTCGTGTCCACGCCAGGGCGCGGCAAGCGGCGCCCCTGCGGGCGGGTACTTGTCCGGGTCCCCCCTTCAGACATTTTATGGGGCAGATCAAGTTCTTTCAATGGAGTTTTCCACCGGGTTTTCCACAGGGCGCGCGATGGAACCAGCTGGCGTGGTTTCTTAATGACTGGAC
>JAPXRP010000316.1:0-3154 GCA_033813475.1 Candidatus Hydrogenedentota bacterium | reverse complement strand
CCCGGCGGAACCCGCAGCCGCCCAGCCCCCCCCTCCTCACGCGCCCGCGGCGATGCGGGCGATCTCTTCGGGGGCCACGGCGCCGCCGCGCGCGTCGGCGGCCTGGAGCACGGCGCGGTAGACGCGGTCCAGGTCGCCGGGCGCCACGCTTACCCCGGCGCGGGCGGCCTCGCGGGCCACGGCGGCGCGGCCGGAGCGGGCCGTGATGACGAAGCGGTGGCCCGGCGCGCCGACCAGCGCGGGGGACACGAACTCGTAGGTCTCCGGATCCTTCAGGATGCCGTCCTGGTGGATGCCCGAGCTGTGCGTGAAGGCGTTCGCGCCGACGAGGGCGCGGTTGGGCTGCACAGGCACGCCGGCGGCTTCGGCCACCAGGCGGCTGATGTCGGCGGCCTGCTCCAGGCGGATGCCCGTCGCGACGGCGCGCTTCAGGCGCAGGACGGCGGCCACCTCCTCGGCGGCGGCGTTGCCCGCGCGCTCGCCCAGGCCGTTCACACTCACCTCGACCTGGCGCGCGCCCGCGCGCACGGCGGCCAGCGTGTTCGCCGTGGCCAGGCCCAGGTCGTTGTGGCAGTGGGCCGACACGACGGCCGAGCGGTCCAGGAAGGCCGCCACGTCCGCGATCATGGCGCCGTACTCCTCCGGCACGGCGCAGCCCACCGTGTCCGGCAGGTTGATCCGCGACGCCCCCGCGTCCGCCGCCGCCTGGGCGCACTGGCGCAGGAAGACCGGGTCCGCGCGCGAGGCGTCCTCGGCGCTGAACTGCACGCGCTCCACGCATCGGCGCGCGCGGGCGACGGACTCGGCAATGGCGCGCACGGCGGCGGCGCGGGACATGCGCAGCTTCTTCGCCAGATGAATGTCCGAAACGCCCAGCACGACGTGGAGGACGGGCCTGCGGGCGGGGGCCAGGGCCTCCGCCGCCGCGTCAATGTCCCCCGCGCGGCACCGGGCCAGCGCGGCGACCTCGGCCCGCTCCAGGGCCTCCGCCACGCGGCGCACGGCCTCCGCGTCCCCCGGCGACGAGGCGGGGAATCCCGCCTCGACCACCGCCGCGCCGAAATCCTCCAGGCGGCGGGCCAGGGTCACCTTGGTGTCCGCGCCAAAATGCACCCCCGGGGTCTGCTCCCCGTCGCGCAGGGTGGTGTCGAAAAAACGAATCTCTCTTTCCATGGTACCGGTCCTTTTCTGGTTGCTTCTTCATGTGCACAGACAGACATCCGCCGCAGGGCGGGCAAGCAGCCGGATTCGAGCCCGTCGAGCCCCAAATCCATAAGACACCACCTCCTTTCGGGGTGCGGCGCGGCGCGCGCCGCCGTTTTCATGCGTCCAGACAAAAAGAAAAGGCCGCGGGGACTGGCCCCGCGGCCCGGAATGCGCGTTCTGTCAGATCAGTCACACACGGCAGGGCACAGCGGAAGCCGTCCGGCGTCCGAGTCGGAGCCGCAGTCGGAGGTTCGCGTTGTGCCGTGTTGTGTTCATGACCTCCCCATTGTACCGCGAAGGCGCGCCGCGGGGCAAGAAGCAGGCGCGGGGGCATGGACGAACACGGACGAACATGGACCCGCACGGACCGGGACAGCGTCCTGGCGGTGGTCCGTGCTTGTCGGTGCCGGTCCGTGTTTGTCCGTGCGCCCGCTCCCCGCTTTCGCGGAAAAGTGGACTGCGGCGGCCGGGTGCCCCTATAATACCCGGCGGCTTTTTGCCGTTCCGCCGTTTCGGCGCAACCTTTCCGCCTCTGGCGCGGTCAAATGGTTCGGGAACCGTTCTTTACGCCGAAAAACACGGAAAGCACGGGACGGCCGCCCGCCGGAAAGTTGGAATGCAGGCGCGCCCGTCCGGGCCGGTACAGTACCGGCGCGGGCCGCGCGGTGTGGTCCTCTTAACATTTCGCGGCCCCGGCCGCGGCACAGGAGCGAGATCTCATGAGCAGTGACATCAGCAGGCGCGACTTCGTCAAGGTGGCGGGCGCCGGCGCCGCGGCCTTCTCCATCGCCACGGCGTACTCCCCCTTCTCCTACGCGCAGAACAGCAAGGTCGTGGTGGGCTGCATCGGCCTGGGCGGCCAGGGCTGCTTCCACCTGAACGAGGGCCTCTGCGGCAACGCCGACATCCATGTGGCGGCGTTCAGCGACGTGTACGCGGCGAACCAGAAGTCGGCCAAGCCGCTGGTGATGCTGTCCAACGCGAAGCAGCACCTCAAGGACGGCGAGCCGGTCACCGAGGAGATGAAGGCGGCGGCGAAGGCGCTTCCGGCGCCGAACGTGTACTACAACTACAAGGAGATGCTGGAGAAGGAGACGCTGGACGGCGTCGTGATCTCCTCGCCGCTCATGACCCACGCGCCGATCACGCTGGACGCGCTGGACGCGGGCAAGTATGTCTTCTGCGAGAAGACCATGGTGCGCACGATCGAGGAGGGCCGCGCGGTCATCCAGAAGTGCCACGACACGGGCAAGTTCGTCCAGGTCGGCCACCAGCGCCGCTACAACCCGAAGTACAACCTGGGCATGTGGATGACCTACGACCGGGGCATGCTCGGCCGCATCACCCACATCACCGCGCAGTGGCACCGCAACAACCAGTGGCGCCGCCCCATGCCGAAGGACTACGTGCTGAACGAGGAGGAGAAGAAATACATCCCCGACTTCGAGCTGCACATGAACTGGCGCCTGTTTGACGAGGTGTCCGGCGGCCTCTACACCGAGCTGGCCACGCACCAGACCGACATCGCCAACTGGTACCTCAAGTCCGTGCCCACCCGCGTCTTCTCCGTCGCCGGGCTCGACTACTGGAAGGACGGCCGCACGGCCCACGACAACATCGTGCTGGTCTTCGAGTACGACCTCAAGCGCAGCTCGCCGGGCTTCATCCAGACCAAGTCCCGCACGACGCTCATGGACGACAGCACGGCCAACCGCAACTACACCGTGCGCTTCGTCTACACCAGCATCCTGAGCAACGCCAAGCGCGGCGCGTCCGAGCTGATCCAGGGCGACCTGGGCACCCTGGAGCTGACCGAGAACGTCTGCAAGTTCTACCAGGAGGACGTCACCTACGCCACGCAGGAGAACCTCACGGCGGAGGAGCTGGCCAAGAAGACCGCCGCGGGCAGCACCCGCAAGCAGACCAACGAGGAGATGCTCAACGGTGT
>JAPXRP010000315.1:0-3164 GCA_033813475.1 Candidatus Hydrogenedentota bacterium | reverse complement strand
GTACCAGGCCAGTTTCCCCGCTCCGCCGCCCCCGCCGCCGCCGGAGGCCGTGTTGCCAGCCCCGCCGTTGGAGGCCGTCACCCCCGCGCCGCCGACACCGCCGGTGCCACCGCCGCCTGGACTTCCCGCCGCGCCGAATCCGGCGCTGCCGATCGTTCCGGTGGTGCCGGTGTTTCCCGCCGTGCCGATGGTGCCCGCGCCGCCGGTGGTGCCCGGGTTGCGCCCGCCGCCTGTCCCCCCCGCGCCAGGGCCATTGCCCGCGTCATTGAGGTCAAGACCGCCCGTCCCGCCGCCGCCGCCGGGGCCGCCCGCGCCGCCCGAGGAGGCGCCCGCGCCGCCGGAGACGCCCGCCGCGCCGGGGCCGCCCGCGCCGCCGATACCGCCGCCCGCGCGTCCGGGCACGGCGGCGGACACGTCCACCGCCGCGTCCCAGCGCATGTCGCCGGCTGCGGCGATGACGAGGGGCCGCGCGCCGGTCACCGTCACGGCGGCCGCCGCCGCGACGTCCACATCGGCAAACTCAAACTTGGCGACGTTGCCGCCGTCGGCGGCCACAACTTTCCCCTGAAGGGCGGGCGCGGCCCCCACCTGGAGAGTCGGGGGCGTGACGCCGGTATTAATCGTGACGGTCTCCGCGCCCGCCACGGTGAGGCCGCCCAGCAGGCCGCTGCTGGCGTAGAGGTTCCCGGGCTCCCCCGCCCCGCCGGTGAACAGGAACTCGTAGGCGTTGTCCACGCCGTCCGTGTAGGTGGAGAGCACATTCCCCTTGCCCACCTGGTCCACCGCCGCCCCGGCGGGCACGCTGACGGACACCGCCATGGGCTCCGTGCGGTTGGCGACCAGTTGGAAGGAGTACTGGGCGCCGCCGCCGCTGAACCCGGTCACCTGGGTGGTTCCGGCGCCGTAGGTGACGGACACCTGGATGTCCGACACGTCAAAGCCCGTCACGGCCTCGCTGAACAGCACCGTGAACGGCACGGCGGAGAGCTCCGTCGGCTCGGCAACGCCGGGCAGAAGCTGCGCGGACGGCGCGGTGCGGTCTATCACATAGATCTGCCCGGCCGTGAAGTCGCCGTTCCCCGTCCCCTCGCCGCCGACGGCGTTCCAGTTGACATCGTAGACGGTGCCGTTGTCGGTGAAGTTCAGGCCGAGGGTGCCGTCGGGCGCGGCGGCGGTGTCCACGGTGACTGTCCGGGTGTTCCCATTGTGCGCGCCGGTGACAGAGGCGATGGACGCCCCGGCGGCGGAGCTGCCCGCCAGCGTGAAATCGGCGGCGTCCACGCCGCGCACGCCCTCGCTGAAGGTGACGAGAAACTGCACCTGGTCCAGCTCCGTCGGGCTGGGATGGACGCGCGTGACGGACTGCACCCACGGCGCCGTGGTGTCCGCCAGCCACCCGGCATAGTACTGGGCGAGACAGTTGTCGAAGAGGAGCCGGTAACCCTGGTCGCTGAGGTGGATCGCGTCGCGCTGGCTGCCCTCGATGATGTTCATGTACAGCGACGGCGTGCCGTAGCTGGCATCGCCGCCCGGGAACGGCAGGTAGCCGGGCGCAATGCCGGGAAAGGGCACCGCCTGCGGGTCAAAGAACCGGCCCAGGCTGTTGACATAGCCGACGCGCCACTGGATGTTGCCGAAGTTCTGGATGTAGTCGCAGCGGTCCAGAGTCTGCGCCAAATCCCGCTTTCGTTCGGAGAAGCGCGCGAAAAACTGGTTGATCTGCTGGTTGTTCGCCCTGTTCTGCGCGAGGTCCCCCACCGTGAACCCCAGGGTTCCCGCGAGAATGGCGGCGGGCCAGTTGAACTCCGCCATGCCGTAGGTGCAGGTCTCGGTGATGTTCAGGTAGTCGTAGTCCGCGAGAAGAATCTTCACCCGGGGGTGGTTCGTCCGTATCCAGCCGGCGACCGCCAGCACGTTTGCCTCGATGGTGTCGAACAGCGCATCCTCCTGCTCCGGCGTCCAGTTGGTCCGCCACGACCACATGTCGTTCCCGGAAATGCTCAGGTGGATGATGTCAATGGTCGGCCAGGTGTTCAGGCACCAGGTGACGCGGTCGAGCGCCCGCATGTTTGTGTGCCCCGGCGGCGAGGGGAAGGTGCCCTCGTCGGGCGTGAAATTCGCCGCCCACCCCGCCGCAGTGGACCCGCCCAGCGCGGTGTAGGCCCCCTCCACCTCGTTCACCCCCGGCTCATAATTCCCGTTGAGCACCGCCTGAAAGGCCCCCATGTTCCAGGGCCACTGCGCCCAACTGTCCCCCACCAGCAGGATGCGACGGACCGCGTGGGCCTCGCCCATGACCCCGCAGACGAAAAGGGCGGCAACGGCAAGAAGGCGTGCCGCAGTGTTCATCGTCCGTACACGAAGCGCCAAACGGGCGGATTCTTTGCGGGAGGACATGTCAACATCTCCTTTGCCACCGGGGGATGCCGGAGGATAATTGGGAACAACTGCTCGTTCTGCCTCCTGAATCCTAACGCAATCGGACCGTGCTGTCAATCTCCTTTGCCGCCGACCATCATTGATTTTATTGATTGTTCTCGCCTGCACCCGCGCGATTCCCTGCCGATAAGGCCCCCTCATGAAACCTGGTTTGAACCGCCCCGGTCTCTTGCAAAGACCGACTTGGCGATAAGAACGCCAGGGTTGTGTCCATTCCCGCAAAAAAGCGCCCGGAATTCTCCGAGGAGGAACCATGCCCACGAATCGTCTCCCCTTCGCTTGTGCCGTGGCCGCCTGCCTGTTTGCGGCGGGACTCGCCGGGTACAGTGTGCTGGCGCAGCGGCCCCCGCGCGCGCTGCCCAAGGACGCCCCTGCGGACCAGTTTTCGGCGCACCGGGCGATTGAACACGGATTCGCCTGCTCGGCGGTGCCGCATCCGGCGGGGTCCCGGCAGAACGACGAGGTGGCCAAGTACTTCCTGGAGGAATTACGGGGCATGGGGGTGGAGGCGGAGTTCATGTCCAAGCCCGCCGTGAACGGGAGCACGGTCTGCCTGCAGCAGGCGGTGATCGGGCGCATCCCCGGCACGGACAGCACGGGCTCGGTGGCTTTCAGCGCGCATTACGACTCGGTGCCCTACGGGCCGGGGGCCACGGACGACATCGCGGGGTGCGTGGCCATGCTGGAGGCGGCGCGCGCCCTCATGAACCGCCCGCGCATGCGCA
>JAPXRP010000314.1:0-3164 GCA_033813475.1 Candidatus Hydrogenedentota bacterium | reverse complement strand
ACTGGATGCTGTCCTACGGCGACCACCTGAAAGAGACGGGCTACGCCCTGAGCAAGCTGGGGATCGGCTGGCTCAACCTCGGCACCGGCAACGCCCTCGAGGCGTAGGCCGGCCTGACACAAGAGAAGCCGCCCCGGTCCGCAGTGACGCGAACCGGGGCGGCGGTGTTACCTTTGCCGCTTCAGGAGCGCGTCGCGGGAGAAGACTGCCGGCATCTTGCACCTTTCGAAACACCACGTCGAAGACGATGCCCAGCGGTGATTATGGGCTTGACGCCGGGCGCTGTCTTGGTCCCCCCTTCAGGGGGGTGGTTCGCGGGAGCGAACCGGGGGATGTTCCGGAGTCCGGGACGCTGGCGGGCTTTAAGAACATCCCCCGTCCGCGAGGACGCGGCCACCCCCCTGAAGGGGGGACCAGGAGTCGTCGGCCCGGCGCACACGAAACCGCCCCGGTCCGCAGTGACGCGGACCGGGGCGGCGGTGTTTCAGGGGGCGCCGTGCGGCGCGCCGGGGATCACTGCTCCTTGATGAGGAGGTTGCGGTACTCCATGAGGGTGCTGTGGTTCTGGAGGCCGATGTAGCCGCCGGTGCGCTTGAGGCCCGGGTGCTCGGCCAGCTTGTCCGCGTGCTCGGAAAGGTCGCCGTCCACGATCTTGGTGCCGTTCAGGGTGACCTGAATTTTCTGGCCCTTCATGTTGATGACCATCTTCTGCCACTCGCCCGCCTTCTTCGTGGCGCGGGTGGACGGCGCGATGGTGCTGTACACGCTGCCGCAGTACTGCCAGGGCTTCAGCGTCTTGTACTCGTCGCCATAGTCGTCGAGCACCTGGATTTCCGACCCCTCAAAGGCGGGGTTGCCCGCGCGCGGGGCGCGGACAAACACGCCGCTGTTGCCGTTCGGCGGCATGCGGAACTCCACGGACAGCTCGAAATCGCCGTATTCCCTCGTGGTGGACAGCCAGCCGCCGCCCTCGCCGCTGGTGATGAGCAGGCCCTTCTCGGCCTTCCACGTCTGGTTCTCCCCGCCGACCTGCTCCCAGCCGGTGAGGTCGCGGTTGTTGAAGAGCGGCGTCCAGCCGTCGGCCTCCGCCGCCAGGCGGCCCAGATACGGCTCCACCGCCTCCGCCCACAGCTCATAGCCCTTCTCGTTCGGGTGCAGCAGGTCCGGCATGACCTCCTTCGGCAGGTTGCCGTCCTGGTCCAGGAACACCGCGTTGATGTCGAGGTACTCCACCATCGGGTCCGCGTCCAGCTTCGAGAACAGCGCCGAGGCGTCCTTCACCTTCTTCTGAAGCTCCGTGTCCACGTCCGCGCGCGGGAAGATGGCCAGCAGGAGGATGCGCATCTCCGGCAGGCGCTGGCGCAGCAGGGTCACAATGGCCTCCACACCCTGCGCGATCTCCTCCGCCGAATTGTCCCGGCAGTTGTTCGTGCCGATCATCACCATCGCCACCTTCGGGGAGACGCCCTCAATGTTCCCGTTCTGCAGGCGCCACAGCACATGCTCCGTGCGGTCGCCGCCGATGCCCAGGTTCACGGCGTTCCGGTCCGCGTAGCACTTCTCCCACACCCCCTTGCCGCCGCCCTCCCAGCCGTGCGTGATCGAGTCGCCGATGAACAGCATGTCCACGTTCCCCTGCTTTACGCGGGCGTTCATGGACTCATGGCGGTCCATCCAGCCCTTTTGGTCGCGGGGAACCGGCACCACCGTCGCGGGCTGCGCCCACGCCGTCGAAACCGCCGCAAACACCGCAAGACACACAAGCGCGGACACCGCCGCGCGGGACGAAACACGCCCCGGAATGACAAGACGTCGCATGGGAAAATCCTTTCGGTTGGGGCCTCCAGTGTACAACCTTCCCCCGGCGAATTCCAGAAAGGCAAACGACGGACAAGACGGCGACACGGCAAGGCGGGAAGACAAGGCCAGCGAGACGCTGGCGGTACGGCGGCAGACGTGTGGAGGGCTGTTCCGTACCGCCGGCGTCCCGCCGGCCTCGTCTTGGGGCCTCCCGCCAGACCGTAGGCCGGGAACAATTGACATGGATGCACAGGATGGACAGGATTTCCCTGTCGCATCTTATCCTGTCTATCCTGTCCATCCATGTAAGCACCCAAGCCGGGACTTGACGCGGGAGACGGAAAACCTTAGTATTACAGCGCAAGGCTTCTGCTTGGTTTAGGTTGGTGCGGTAGTTCCCCTGATGAGGGCGTCACGGAGGTTCATCAATGAACAGAATGTGGGTGCTTCTTGGGGTGGTGGCGCTGGTGGGGGTTGCGTGCATGGGGGTGGGGTGCAAGCCGGTGCCTCCGTCGGCTGCGTTTATTGGCGCACCCCTTTCCGGAACGGCCCCCCTGACCGTTCAGTTCATGGACCAGTCCACCGTTGGAAAGGCGGTCCAGATCACGGCGTGGACCTGGACCTTCGGTGACGGAAGTACCAGCACGTACCAGAACGCGGCCCATGTCTACACCACGCCGGGAACCTACTCGGTTATCCTGAGCGTCAAGGCAAGCAACGGCACCATCAGCACCAACCGCCGGGAGAACTATGTCGTTGTGTCAGCCCCGGGCAATCCGGGTGAGGGCGAAGGCGAAGGTGAGGGCGAAGGTGAGGGCGAAGGTGAGGGCGAAGGTGAGGGCGAAGGTGAGGGTGAGGGTGAGGGTGAGGGTGAGGGTGAGGGTGAGGGTGAGGGTGAGGGTGAGGGTGAGGGTGAGGGTGAACCCGTCCTGATATCCGTCCCGAATGTTGTGGGGATGACCCAGTCCACGGCACAGGCCACTATCACGGGTTCCGGCCTTGCCGTTGGAACGGTGACGGAGCAACACCACGGGACGGTCCCTGCGGGACAGGTTATTAGCCAGAACCCTGCGGCGGGTGCCAGCGCATCAGCGGGAAGCGCGGTGGCGTTAATCATGAGTCTCGGGCCGGAGCCGGAAGATGTAGTCATCGGGGAAGAGGGGGGTACGGTCACCACGGACACCGGCGTTGGACTGGAGGTGCCTCCGGACCAGCTCACGAGGGACGTTGTTTTTTCCGTGGGGCAACCCGCCGCCGCGGAGGTCCATGAAGCCCTTGACGCTTCAGTCCCCTACGCGGGCGCGGCGACGGTTCTGGCCGCCCCAACGCCGGACGATCCCAACACCCCCGTGGACGCCACCGCG
>JAPXRP010000313.1:0-3166 GCA_033813475.1 Candidatus Hydrogenedentota bacterium | reverse complement strand
CCCTACGGGCGGGTGCCGTGGGTCCACACATGTTCTCCGGGCGCACATGTAGGGGCGCTGCTTGCTGCGCCCTGGAGCGGACACGAAGGCCCACAAACACCCGGTGCTCCGGGCCATTGCAGCCGGCCTATTGCGCGGCGTTGTAGTTGGTCACGCGGAGGGCGGCCTCCCCCTTCGGGAGGGCGTAGGCGGGCACTTCGGCGGTGACGGTGCGCGTCTCGCCGGGGAGGAGGCTGAAGTAGTTCTCGGACCAGTGGGTGGGGCCGATCTCCAGGCCCGTGTCCGGGGCCGTGGCGGCGAGCTGCACCAGAAACGCCACGTGCGGCGAGGGGTTGGACACGACCGCCTCCAGCCGGAGGCCCTCCGCGTCGCGGGTCTGTTTCAGCTCGGCGGCCGGGGTGACCTTGGGCAGGTCCGCCAGGGCCTTGAAGTCCGCCATGCTCTTCGGTTCAACCTTGAAGTCGCCGCCCAGCATCTCCAGGTCGCGGCCGGGGATGTCCGGCGTCGCGGAGAGCCAGTAGAAGTTGTCCGACACCAATGCCCCGGCGGCGTCGCGCAGCTCCAGTTTCAGGAACCAGGGCGACCCGACAGCTTCGGGCATCTGCACCTCGAAGGCCTTTTTCACCTCATCGGCGCCGAGGTCCACAGCGGCCTCCTGCGCGATCCCCACGGGCGCGCCGTCGGTTCCGTACAGCGCGGCGGTGACCTTCAGCCCCGGCCGGGGCTCATAGAGGCTGTTGGTGACATAGACGGCCCCGTCGTTGTAGGCGTAGAGGGCGTGGACGGGGGTGCAGGCCTTCTTCGCGCCGTAATAGGCGGCGGTGGCGCGGCCGTACCAGTCCACATACTGCCAGGTGAGGGCGGCGGGCCAGGCGGCGTTGTACTTCCACGTGGTGATGCCCGTGGCGGCGGGGCGGTTCTTTCCGAAGGCCTCATACATGCCTCGGGCGCTGTTGTAGTTCATGGCGTAGAGGCGGTTGCAGAAGGCCTCCAGGTCGGCGGGGGCGCCGTACTGGGCGTCCATCATCTGGAGGACGACGTTGAAGTACTCCGCGCCCTGGGTGACAGTGTGCAGGGACCATGCCTCGGTTTTCATGGCGGGCCAGAGCTGGTCGGCGGGCATCATCTGGCGAAGGCTGTCGCGGGGGGCGAGGATGCCGCCGATGCCGCCGGACTGGGCGAAGCCCCAGGCCACGTCGTGCTTGCGCTCCGTGAAGTAATAGTGCGCGGGGCTGGCGTAGGTCCAGAGTTCCCGCGTGCCCGTGCGCGTGCCGCCGGTCTTCTTGCGGGTCATGATGTTGAAGGTGCCGGAATGGGGCTGGTAGGTCCGGTTCACCCGGTGTTTCTCGATGAGGCCGCGGTAGCCCTCGTCCAGCGTCGGCGTGGGGAAGGTCTCGTCGTGGCCGAGGAAATGGGCCAGGCTGGGGTGGTTGCGGATGCGCAGCAGCGTGTCCTCGACGCAGGCAAGGGCGAGGGGCTCGTCGGGGATGCTGCGGCCGAACAGCTGCTGTGTGGCCATAACGCCCAGCTCGTCGCAGAGGGAGTAGAAGTCCTCCGTTTCGCGGATGGAGAAGCCCTCGGAGCGGAGCATGTTCAGGTTGGCCTCGTGGGCATAGCGGATGAGGGTCTCGTAGCGGTCGCGGGACAGGTTGAGCAGCATGTCGGTCGTCATCCACGCGCCGCCCCGGATGAGGACCCGCCGACCGTTGACCATGTAATAGCGCCAGTTGTCGTCGTCAATGGCCGTGGTGATCTCGCGGATGCCGAAACGGGTGCGGACCTTGTCCCCCAGAAGCAAGCCAAACTCGATGTCATAGAGTTCCTGCGGGCCGAGGGGGTGGGGCCACCAGACGCGGGGGTTCTTCACCACCAGCGCCCCCCATTCCTCCGGACGGAAAAAGACCTCCCGGGTCTCGCCGCCCGCGAGGGACACCTCCTGCGCGAACGCCGTGTCCTGAAACAGCACGGACACCGTGGTGGTGACGGGGTCGGGTGTGTTGTTCCGCGCGAAGACCGACGCGGTCAGGCGCGCCTCCTCCAGTCCCGGCAGCGCCAGCTTGGTCTCCACATAGGGGTTGCAGAGGGAAACGGCCCCCTGCACCCGCAGATAGACCGGCTGCCAGAGGCCCATGTTGCCGTCCGGCGGCTGGGGGTTGTGGTCGTCCCAGCCGGTGGTGGCCTCGATCTGCTTGGTGCCGTACTTCTTGTCCGGCACCAGCCCCGGCGGGATGATCTCCACGGCAAGCACATGGGGGTTGAGGTTGTTCAACACCTGCTTCGTCACGTTGAACTCGAAGCGGCGGAACATGCCCTGGACCGTGTCCTCCCCGGCGATCTTCTCGCCGTCCAGCCAGATGTTCGCCTTGTAGTTCAGTCCGTCAAAGTAAAGGATCGCCTGCTCGTTCTCGCCGATGGCGGGCCCGTTGAACTCCGTGCGGAACCACCATGACGACCGGAACGGGCTGTCATCGGCCATCCGCAGCCACGCGCCGTCCTGATAGCCGGGGATTTGCGTCATGTTCACGCCGAAATACGGGTCGGGGTAGACGCCGTTGTCCACCAGCGCGGCCAGCACCGTCTTGGGCACGGTGGTGGGGTGCCACCCGGCGGTGTCGAACCCGGGAGTGGACAGGGCCGCACCGTCGGCGGCCAGCCCGTCCGAAGTGTGGAGCCGCCAGTTGTCGCGCAGGGGAATGACAGGGTACCCTTCCGCCACGGCGGGAACGGCGCAAAGAAGCGCGCACAGGGCGAACAGGACGCAGATAAACCGGTGCATTGGCTGACCTCCCGAAGGTTGTGTCCCCATAAGACTCGCACAACGCCCGGGCAGTGTCAAACTATGGGATCGACGGTAAATCGTAGATGGGGGGATGAGGGGGGCGACCGTGGTCCTTCCGACACGAGGTTGCTTCACTACGTTCGCAATGACGGGGTGGCCGGCGGTTTCGCGATGAACCGGCGGTCAACCCGTCATGGCGAGCCCCTGACCGCCCGGGGGCGGGAATGTCGTTGAAGAAAGGGCTTCCCTGGGAACGCCAATCTCCCGATTGGCCTCTTAAGGCGTGCCAATCAGGAGATTGGCGTTCCCAGGGGGGGCGGCTATCCCGAGAAAACCCGCACTTCATTAGCAGAGCTGAAGCCGTGGCGGGCACGAGATCGCCGCAGT
>JAPXRP010000312.1:0-3180 GCA_033813475.1 Candidatus Hydrogenedentota bacterium | reverse complement strand
CGTGGGGTTTAAGGAGATTTTCTTTCTGATTTTGGCGTTTCTGCTGGACTTGGGGGACATCGTCGGCTACTCCCTGGTGCCCAATGCCCGCCGGGACAAGCGCCGCCGCAGCCTGGACGAGGACGAGCCGGGAAACCGCATCACCGTGCTCCCCCGGGCCGATGATGGGCCCTTCCCCTCCCTTCCTGTGGCGGTTCCCGAGCCGTCGCACCCCGGGGACGCCCCCCTTCCGGAGGGCGGCGCCGATGCGCCGCCGCCGCAGGTGCACCGCCGTCGTGCGGGCCGGGTGCGGCTCCTGCGTCGCGGATAGTTGACATTTTTGCGGGAAAAGCGCAGAATAAGCACGGGTTTTTTGAGAAACCCAGAAAAATATCTGGACAATTGGAAGACAATATGCGAAAATACGCGTAAGATGCGGGATGAAGAGACATGGCCCAGGATCCATTCGCACAGGAATACAAAGAGACCATAGACGCTGACGCGGTGTGCAGTCAGTGCGGCAAGGAGAATCCCGAAGGGACGCTCCTGTGCCGCTACTGCGGCAACAACCTGCGTGACCAGCGTCTGCTGCGTCTTGCCGCCGACACGATGATGGCGGGGGAGGAGAAGGCGCAGGAGCACCGCACCTTCCTTCTCGGTGCCCTCACCGTGCTGGGGCTGCTGTTCGTGCTGTGGCTGGGCATTAATGTTTCGGGCATTTCCGCGCGGCTCACCTCGGTGCCCGCAAACGACGGTGCCCCGACGATCACGCTGCGCCCCTTCATCTTCTGGGAGGGCGCCGACACGGCGGTGTACACGGCGCTGGAGCGCAGCCTGGACGACAGTTTCCCCACGGCCAGCCAGGCGGAGACGGTGCGCATGAACCCGCTGCCCAATCCGGCGGCGGAGGGGGCCTTCGTGCTGTATGAGCGCCTGGGGACCAACCTGAACTTTGTCGGCGGCGCGATGGTGCGGATGGAGGGCGACAAGTATTACTTTGTGGCCCGTCTTCTTGACGGGGCCACGATCCGCGGCACGGGCCGCAAGGACGCCGCCACGTCCGCCTTCCTCGCGGAGTGGACCGACGTGGGCATCCGCCGCAATGACAGCTACTACGCGGGCTCCGGGGAGCTCACGGCGAGTCCGGACGGCGGTTTCGCCCTCAGGGCCATGGCCGATTTCAGTGAGCGCACCTACCAGGCGGTGGCCTACTCCCTCCGGGCCTCCTACTGACCCGGACCCCGCCGCGTGTGCTACACTCGCCCCCTGCATGCGGGGGTGCCGTGTCCGGCGCGCCCCGAACAACCCACTCCGGAGACGTGATTCATGGCTTCTGGCGGTTTTTTTGCGAGACTGCGGGAACGGCTCGGCAAGACCCGGACCTCGCTGGTCGGCGGTGTCCGGCGCATCTTCGCCGGCCGCGACCGGCTGGACGAGGAGGTCTACCAGGAACTGGAGGAGACGCTGATCGAGGCGGATCTGGGCGTGGAGACCACGCTGCAGATCGTGGCCGACATGCGCCGCCTCGTCCGCGAGCGCGGGCTGGCCACGCCGGACGAGCTGTACGGCCTGCTCAAGGCGGAGATGGC
Source organism: Candidatus Hydrogenedentota bacterium (assembly GCA_033813475.1). Taxonomy (GTDB): domain Bacteria; phylum Hydrogenedentota; class Hydrogenedentia; order Hydrogenedentales; family CAITNO01; genus JAAYBR01. Next base: position 1,612 of record JAPXRP010000312.1, on the reverse strand, counting down.
CGGCCTGATGGAGGGGGACGGGCGCGCGGTGTGCTGGGAGGCGGCGGAGGGGCCCCATGTGACCCTCATCGCCGGGGTGAACGGATCGGGCAAGACGACCACGGCGGGCAAGCTGGCGCAGAAGCTGCGCGAGCAGGGGCGCAGCGTCCTGCTGGGCGCGGCGGACACGTTCCGCGCGGCGGCCTGCGCCCAGCTGGCCGTCTGGGCCGAGCGCACGGGCGCGGAGATCGTCCGCGAGAAGGAGGGGGCGGACCCGGCGGCGGTCGCCTACGCGGCGGTGGACGCGGCGGTGGCGCGCGGGGTGGACAACGTGCTGATTGACACGGCGGGGCGCCTCCACACCAAGGTCAACCTGATGGAGGAGCTGAAGAAGATTCAGCGGGTGGTGGGCCGGCGCCTGCCCGGCGCGCCCCACGAGGTGCTGCTGGTCCTCGACGCGACCACGGGCCAGAACGGCCTTCAGCAGGCGAAGGTCTTCACCGAGGCCCTCGACGTGACCGGCGTGATCCTCACCAAGCTCGACGGCACCGCCCGCGGCGGCATGGCCGTGGCCATCCAGAAACAGCTCGGCATCCCCATCGTGATGATCGGCGTCGGCGAGTCCGCCGAGGACCTCCAGCCCTTCGACGCGCGCCAGTTCGTGGACGCCCTCTTCGGCGAGGGCAGGGACGAGGTCTGACCGCCGGCTATTTCAGCGTGTTCTCGAACCAGACGGGGCCGCCCCATTTCCCCGTCACCACGATGTCGCTGTCGCCGTCGCCGTCGAGGTCCGTGGTCACCAGGTTCAACCCGGAGCCGATGCCCTCGTTGTGCGAGACAATGCGCCTCTTCCACTCCGGCGCGGGACCCGGGACCAGCTCGTACCAGTAGACGCCCAGGGGCTCAAACTCGCCCGGGTCGCCGCCGTTGTGCGCCATGAACCGCTTTCCGGTCACGAGGTCCAGATCGCCGTCGAGGTCCAGGTCCGCCAGCATGAAGCTGTGCGCCTGCGACCAGGTGTCGTCAATCAGGTGGCGCTTCCAGGTCACCGCGTCCCCGTCCTTCCGCTGCTCCCACCAGAAGATGCCGTAGTCGTGGGCGATGCTGGAGATGAGGTCCGGCAGGCCGTCCCGGTTCACGTCATAGACCAGAATCTGCGCCGTGTGCCCCGCCGTTCCCTCCTCCTTCCCGCCGAGGGCCAGCGGATGCTCCTTCCATTGCCCTTTCCGCGGGTCGGCGGGCGCCTCAAACCACGCGTTGGGCCGCAGCACATCCGGCCGCCCGTCGCCGTTCACGTCGCCGCAGCCGTTTCCCCAGTCCATCACCTTCTCCGAGATGACATGCCGCAGCACGGCGGGGTCGCCGCCCTTCACGGGGTTCGCCTCGTACCAGACCGTGGCCGCCACCGCGGGCAGCACCTCGTCCGCCTTCCCGTCGCCGTCCAGGTCCCACGTCTCGCCGCATTCGTAATTGCCGTTCTCCTCCACCAGCGCGCGGGGCCAGTGGCCGCCCGCCGGGCCGGGGTTCCGCAGCCATTCCGCCTTCTTGCCGAACCACGACGCCGTGACGATGTCCGTCCAGCCGTCGCCGTCCACGTCCAGCGGCGCGTTCATGAAATCCCAGCGGTAGCCCT
>JAPXRP010000311.1:0-3215 GCA_033813475.1 Candidatus Hydrogenedentota bacterium | reverse complement strand
CATTCCGTTCGTCGTTATCATCGTTTGGTTCCTTTCGTTTCTTTGTTTTCAAACCTGCTTGAAAAAAAGGCTCCGGCACGGCTTTTGCCCGACCTATGCGAAAGGGCTACCGGCCGCCCGGAGCCGGGCGTGTCCGTCCCCGCCTGAGCGGGGCACGGGCGGCGGCGGATGGGACCTTGCCTGTCCTGTTCGCAGGGTGCTAACGAGGCGGAAGCCGATGTTGTTGTTCCGGTTCGACGGGCCGTTGTTGTTGCGATACGCCGAACGGCAGTTCGACGCTGTGTTGTTCCAGCTTCCGCCCCGTTTCACGCGGTCCGAACCCGAATCCGCCCCTTCTCCGCCCGCCCAAATTCCTTTGGAGTTTTCGACCCCGAGCGATTGCAAAATCCCCCTGAACCCGTACCAGCGCACACCGCCTTCCGCCGCCGCCGCGCACCTCGCCAATTGTTCGCTGTCTATCTCGCCCGACAGCCACTGGCGTTCCCGCAGCCTGAACTTCCGCCGCGTCCGCAACAGACGCGATCTCTGGAAACGCCAGCCGCCGCGGAAGATCCGCAGCCCGAGGAAGGCCAGCCCTTCGGAAACCGGCGCGGTCACCGTCCGTTCGCCCTTGATCTCCAGCCCGCGCTCCCTCTCGACCCATCCGCACACGCCGTCGTGCAGCCGCCATATTTCGGCCTTTCCGTCCGCGAAAAGGACGATGTCGTCCATGTAGCGGATGTAGCCCGGAGCCTTCAGCGTTTCTTTGGCGAAATGGTCCAGCCCCGACAGGTAAAAGTTGGCGAACCACTGGCTCGTCAGGTTCCCGATGGGCAGCCCCCGCCCGTCCGGCAGCCCCGGCACCGGATGCCGCACGATCACCTCGATGACGCGGCGGACCTCTTTTTCCCGGAACATGGGCAGGAGCAGCTCCAAGAGACGGTCATGCGGGACGCTGTCGAAATACCGCCGGATGTCCAGCTTGCACGTCCAGCCGTGCCGCCGCACCAGCTCCCGCGCCCGCGCCGCCGCCCGGTGCGTGCCCTTCCCGACGCGGCACGCGTAGCAGTCCTCCGTGAAGCCCCGCTCCAGAATGGGCGCGACCCCGCCGCACAGCGCGTGGTGCGCCACCCGGTCCCGCACCGGCGCGCAACTGATCGTGCGCGGCTTCGGGTCCGTCACCCGGAACTGCCCGTACGGCCCCGGTCGCCACGCGCCCGACAGCAGCTCCGCCCGCAATGCCGCCAACTCCTCTTCCCTTCGCGCCGCGAACGCCATCACATTCCGGTTGCAGCCCCGCCCCTTCATCACGCGCCCCAGCGCCGCCGCCAGATTCTCCGGCGACGTGACCCGCTCCCAGAGCTGTCCGTACGATTTCATTCTGTTTTCGACAGAATCGGAAGATTCGACCGAATCGATTCCGTCGATTCAATGATTTCCTTGTCGGTCCCGTCCGCCGCGCCGCCGGCAGCGCCTGCCTTCTCAGGCGCGGGCGCGGTCACGTCCGGCATCAGCCCCAGCACCTCCGCCCCGTAGTCCCGGCAGAACGCCTCGCCGACGCCGTCGATCTCCTTCAGTCCCGCCAGCGAGCGCGGCACCCGCCGCGCGATCTCCGCGAGCTGCGCGTTCCTCGCGATCGCGTACGCCGGCTTCCCGTCCGCCCGCGCCCGGTCGTTGCGCCAGCGCTTCAGGTCGCGGTACAGCGGCCGCCGCGCCTCCTCCAGCCCCTCCTCCGGGTCAGGCCCCGTGCGGCGGCGGAAACCGTCGCCGCCCGCCGGGGCGTCCCCCAGCAGCAGCGTCAGGGACAGGTGCGGCACGTTCCCGCGCATGAAGAAATGCTCGCGCGCCTCCAGCACCTCCCGCCCGGAGATCGCCCGCCTCAGCGCCTCCTCCGGAAAGCCCTGCAGGCCCTCCTGGTATCTCAGCGTGATCACCCGCACGTCCATACTGATTTCCTCCGCAGTCGGCGGCAACGCCCGCCTCAGTCAAGCGCGTTTTCCGGCACGCGCAAAGCGCGCGCCGGAAAAACCGCGCCTGCCATCCGCAGGGGGCTGGCCGCCCCCTGCGTGACCCCCGCAAGACCGGGTTCTCGGCTCGTCGTGCGGCGGCTACCGCCGTTGCCCGCACGACGCCGCGAACCCGGTTTTCCCCCTTCCGGGGGAAGTGCGCACCCTGCGGGACAGGATCAGGGCAAGGTCCTAACAAGGCGGAAGCCGATGCTGTTGTTCCGGTCCGACGGGCCGTAGTTGTTGCGGAACGCCGAACGGCAGCCCGACGCTGTGCTGCCCCAGCTTCCGCCCCGTCTCACGCGGGCCGAACCCGAATCCGCCCCGTCAGGGTTCTCGCCGCCCTCCATCGCGTCCGCGAACCAGTCCAGGCACCACTCCCACACGTTGCCGTGCATGTCGTACAAGCCCCACGCGTTCGGCAGGTACGAGCCGACCGCCGCCGTCGCGTTCGACGTGGTGCAGCCCTGCGCGGGGTCGGCCGTGCCATTATTGATCTTGCCGCCGTCGTACGTATAGCGCCCCAGCAGGCCGAGCCGCGCGTCCGCCGTCGTGTTCGTCAGGTTCACCGTGCCGTCGTTCAATGCGCCCGTCGTGCCGGCCCGGCAGGCGTATTCCCACTGCGCCTCGGTAGGCAGGTCTAAGCCCGCCAGCCCGGTCTTAGTCTGCAGCCGCCCCATGAAGGAGTTCGCGTTCACTGTTTTGTTGGACGGCCAGTTCACGTCCGGGTCGTCCGCGCCGAGTTTCTCCCGGATGTCCCAGTACGACACCTGCTCCACCGGGCGGGTGAGCCTGTAGTCGTTGTTGTTCCACTTGGATGGCCAAGCCTGCGCGGTGTCGCCCATCACCTGATACCACTGGCTCTGCGTCACCTCGTACACGCCCGCGTAGTAGCCTTTGGTCAGCCATGTCCGGACCTGCGTTTCGCGGGCGGTGTTGCGTCCGGTCTCGGTGGAGGGCGAGCCCATGAGGAAACCCTCGCCGCCCGTGGGGCCGATCCGCCGCAACAGGATCAGTACCGTCTTGTACAGGTCGTTGGTCACGCCGCCCGGCACGCCCTCCGCGCTGGCGTAATAATAGACGGGATAGACGTTCGTGGCGGAACCGCCGGTCACGTCCACCGCGCAGTAGAGCGGCGGCGCGTTGGTGGACCAGGCGGTCACACGGGCGCGCGCGTTGGTCACCGCGTGCTCGGGCCAGTCCGCGCCCGCGTTCCAAGTGATGGTGTGC
>JAPXRP010000310.1:1702-3237 GCA_033813475.1 Candidatus Hydrogenedentota bacterium | reverse complement strand
GCTTCCCGTGGGCGGCGCCGCGCTGTCCGAGCATGTCCCCGTCGGGCCGGAGGTCCGCGCCGTGACGGCCCGCGTGCGGATGCGCGGCCCCGAGAGCGCGACGGCGGCGCTGGTGTGGACGGGCGCGGCGGGCGCGCTCGCCGAGACGCCCCTCGCGTCCGGCGACCCGGACCCCTTCGGATGGCGCACCCTCGCGCTGGAGGCGGCCCCGCGCCCCGCGACGGCCACGCACGCCGCCCTGCGCCTGCGCGCGGGCGCGCACGCGCAGGCGCTGTGGGACGACGCCGAGCTGACCGGCACGGTCACCGCCCCCGCGAAGGCGGAGGCGCTCGTGAACCAGGCGGGCTACGACACGGGCGCGCCCAAGGCCTTCGTCGTGCAGGCGGGATTTGCCGCAAAGAAGGCGCGCTTCGCCGTCGTGGACGCCGGCGGCGCGGCGGTGTTCGAGGGCGACCTGCCCGCCCCCGAGCGGATCACCGGCTTCTACGGCCACGACTGGGGCTTCTTCTACCAGCGCGGCGACTTCTCGTCCGTGGACGCGCCGGGGGTTTACCGCGTCCGCGTGACCCTCGACGGCGTGACCGCCGAGTCCCACCCGTTCGAGATCGGCCCGGAGCGTCTCTGGCAGGCGACGGCCCGCCCGGCCTACCGCTTCTTCTGGTACCAGCGCTGCGGCATGGAAATCCCCGGGTTCCACGGCGCGTGCCACCTCGACGACGCCTCGACCCCGGACGGCGCGTGCCCCTCCCTCGCGGGGGGCTGGCACGACGCGGGGGACTACAACAAGTACCACAACGCGCCCTATGTCTACGGGCTGGCGCGGGCCTACGGCCTGCGCGCCGCCGCCTTCGACGCCCTGCGCCCGGCGGACGAGGACGGCTTCTGGGAGGAGCTGCTCTGGGGGGCCGACCATGTGCGGCGCATGGTCGCGCCCGACGGCTCCGCCTTCGGGTCCATCACCACCGGCTACGGCTACTGGGGCCCGCCGGAACTGGAGACCGACAACCTGCCCTGCACGGGCGACGAGCGCCCCGCCGCCGGCCATGCCGGCGCCGCCGTGGACGAGCACCACGCCGCCCTCGCGCGCATGGCCGCCCTCGCCAAAGAGACCGGCCACGGCGGCGGCGAGCCCCTCGCCGAGGCCGCCGCCCGCAGCCTCGACCGCTCGCTGGCCGAGGGCCGCCGCGGCTGGCTGCAATTGTCCACGGCCGCCGACCTCCTCACCGCCACCGGCGACCCGCGCCACGCGGAAACCGCCCGCGCCCTCCTGCGGGAACTCGCCCCCGGCCCCCTCGGCGACGTGAACTCCCTGATGGCCGACACGCTGGAGCGCTGCGACCGCGCCCTCGGCGAGGACCACGCCGCCGTGCTGGCCGCCGCCCTCGCGGCAAAGGCCGACAGCCTCGCCGCGCGCGCGCGGAACCCCTGCCCCGCCATCCGCGCCATGCTGCGCCCGATCTTGCCGGTGCCGACGAGCCCCAGCGTCGCGCCGGAGATGTCACGGCCAAGCCAGCGCCCGGCCGGCCAGATCCAGC
>JAPXRP010000310.1:0-1692 GCA_033813475.1 Candidatus Hydrogenedentota bacterium | reverse complement strand
AGCCCAACTACTTCAACACCCCCGCCGACAAGGGCGGCTGGCGCGTCGGCACCAACACGCAGCTCCTTGAGGCGGCCGCCCTCGCCGCCCGCGCCCTGCGCTATCAGGAAAACCCCGCCTGGCGCAAACTCGTGTACGACCAGTTCAACTGGGTCCTCGGCGTGAACCCCTTCAACCTCAGCCTCATGGAGGGCGTCGGCAGCGCCTTCCTCCCGACCTACCACCACCGCTACGTTTTCTCCGGCGTGCCCCGCGGCGCCGTGCCCGGCAGCGTCGTCAACGGCGTCACCTGGCGCACCGTCGGCGACGACCGCCCCTATGTGGACCTCAGCGGCGCCGACGTCCCCAACTTCGCCTCCAACGAATGCTGGCTCCCCCACAACACCAACTACCTCGACGCCCTGTCCGCGCTGAACGCCGGAAAAAGGTAACAGCCTAAGACAAGGCAGGCGGGACGCCTGCGGTACGGAAGAGGGCCGCCCCCTCGTTCCCAAGTTTTACTTGGGAACGCACTTGGCAGCGAAGCTCCGCTTCGCGATTCCTTGGTGTGGAGTGGCCAACCACCGCGCGGGCGAAAATGCAAAGCACAGCTTTGCCCACAAGCCCATTCCCAAGTAAAACTTGGGAACGAGGGGAAACAGCCTAAGACAAGGCAGGCGGGACGCCTGCGGTACGGAAGAGGGCCGCCGAGACGCCGCCCTGGGATCGCCACGCTCCCGCGTGGCCTCTTTCCGGTTTCCTACTTTTTCTCCAATGCCGCGAAATCGAGGGTGCCGGCCTCTACGGTTTCGGCGAGGGGGGCGCCGGTTTCGGCGTCGCGGAGGGTGACGGCGATGCGGTAGGTGAGGGACTCCACCATCACCTGCCGGGACAGGATGACGGTCTCCCCGGCGCGCCAGGCGGTGGAGGGCGGGTCGGGGAAGAAGTCCCAGTAGTACATGCCGAGTTCGCGGGGAACGGGCGGGAGCTTTCCGAGGTCCTCCGGGCGGGGGGTGGCGGTGACGGTGAGGGCAAGGTCGCCCCGCTGCGTTGTTTCGGGCAGGAGCACGATGCGTACGGCGGCCCATCCGGGAAAGAGCGGGGTCACGTGCATGCCGAGGAGGCGCAGCCCTTCGCCCAGCCGCGCGGTGCCCCGGTAGGGCTGCAGCAGGTCGGCGAAGCGTCCCTCCAGCGCCGTGCGGGCCTGCTCCGGTAGCGCGGCGGCGGGGTCGCGCAGGAGGTCGTACATGTCGAAGAGCGTGGCGGCGGTCTCCGGGGTGAGGGGGGGGCGGCGGCTTAGGGCGTGCAGCCAGCCCTCGGGCAGCGCGCCCCGCCCGGGCACCCGGCGGTGGGCGAGGGAGGCATACCCGGCGGCGTGCAGCTCCGCCGTCCATGTCTCCAGCCGCGCCGTGGGATCCCCGTCGGCGGGGGACCACAGCAGGACATGGTCCGGCGGCGCGGCGGGCGGCGTCAGCAGTTCCGCCGGGGTTTCCACCACCGCACCGGGGCGCAGGGGCCGGGGCGACGCGTCGCCCGCGCGGAGGAAGGTGGGGCGCAGGGGGGCGGGGTCGGGGTCGAAAAAGCGCGCGTGCAGCGCCGCGCCCAGCCGTGCGGGGCTTTCGGCCACGAGGGCGACCGTGGCGGGGCCGGCGTCCGGCGCGGCGGCGAGGCGGCGCTCGTGCAGGGCGATGTCCCGGAAGGTCTCCATCACCG
>JAPXRP010000309.1:0-3243 GCA_033813475.1 Candidatus Hydrogenedentota bacterium | reverse complement strand
GGGCTTGTGCGCCCCGGGGCGTGTGTGGTTAAATCCGGCGGGCCGTTTCCTGCGCGGCCGGGGTGGGCCCGGCGCGGGCGGGAGGCCGGAGCGGATGGTGGACAGTTGTCGGCAGCCGAGTTCTCCCAGGCAGGACGCCGCCCCCCCCGGGCCGGCGGTGTTCCTGTTCTGGTGCCGCGAGGGCGAGGGGAGCGGGCGCGGGGTGCGCATGGCGCGCGCCCTGGGCGCGGCGCCGGTGCATGTGTGGCGGGGGACGCTGGGGCCGTTCCGCCTGCCGACGCCGCTGCGCTACCTTGCGCAGTGGGTGGACACGGCGCGGACGCTGCGCTGCCTGCGGCCCGCCGCCATCTATGTGCAGGTGCCGCCGGTCTTCGCGCTGTTGCAGGCGGTGCTCTACGCCGCGCCGCGCGGCATCCCCGTGGCGGCGGACAACCATTCGTCGTTTCTCGACGGGCGCTGGCGCTGGTTTCACTGGCTGCAGCGGCCCCTGGCGCGGCGGCTGCGGGCGAATCTCGCGCACAATGAGGCGAACGAGGCGCTGTTGCGCGCGTGGGGCGCGGGCGGGACGGCGCTGGTGAAGTCGCCGGCCGTGGCGCGGGGGGACATGCTGGCCCTGGCGGCGGGCGAGAACGTTTTGCCGGTGACGGCGGCGGCGGGGGACCGCCTGAAGGTGCTGATGGTGAACCGGTTCGCGCCGGACGACGCGTGGCGCGAGGTGCTGCGGCTGGCGGAGGCCATGCCGGAGGCGCATTTCTTCCTCACGGGCGACCCGGCGCGGGCGGGGCTCGCCCCGGAAACCGTTCCGGCGAACGTCACGCTGACGGGGCTCCTGCCGCGGCCGCGCTTTCTGGCGCTGATGGCGGCGTGCGACGCGGCGCTCACGCTCACCCTGCGGCCCGACACGCTGCTGTGGTCCATCCGCGAGTGCCTCGCCCTGGGGGTGCCGTTCACGGCCACGGACAGCGCCGTGACCCGCGCGGAGTTTGACGGCCTCGGCGAGTTCTCGGCCCACGACCCGGCGTCGCTGCGGGCGGCGCTGCTGCGGGCCGTGGAGCGGCGCGCGGCGCGGGCGGAGGCGTGCGACGCCTACATCGCCCGCGACCTGGAGCGCTGGGACCGCCAGATGGCGGAGCTCCGGGCGCGCATGGCCCCCGGCGGGGGGGGCTGACGCATGCGCGCCGTGGTCCAGCGGGTCTCCGAGGCCTCCGTGGAAGTGGACGGCGCCGTGGTCGGCGCGACGGGCCCGGGTTTCCTCGTGCTGCTGGGGGTGGAGGAGGGCGACGCGCCCGCGGACGCGGACTACCTCGCCGAGAAGATCGCGGGCCTGCGGGTCTTCAACGACGCCGAGGGCAAGATGAACCTGTCGCTGGGGGACACCGGCGGCGGCGTGCTGCTCATCTCGCAGTTCACCCTGCACGGCGACTGCCGCCGGGGAAAACGCCCGTCGTTCATCACCGCGGCGCGTCCCGAGACAGCAATCCCCCTCTACGAGCGGACGGCGGAACAGCTCCGCGCGCGCGGCGTCCCCGTGGCCACGGGCGTCTTCGGCGCGCACATGGCGGTGCGCCTGGTGAACGACGGCCCCGTGACGCTCCTGCTCGACTCGCGGAAGGGCTTCTGAACCGGGAAACCGACGGAGACGGACGATGAGACTCCTCCTGCTGGCTGTTTTGGGATGCGCCCCCCTCGCGGCGCAGGGCGCCGTCTTCGACATCCGCGACCACGGCGCGCGGCCCGGGGAGGACCGCGTCAACACGCAGGCCGTGCAGGGGGCGATTGACGCGTGCACCGCCGCGGGCGGGGGCACGGTGCTTGTTACCGGGGGACGGTTCGTGACGGGCACGATTTATCTCAAGGACAACGTGACCCTGCACATCGCCGGGGACGCCGCGCTGCTGGGGAGCACAGACCCCGGCGACTACGCCGCGGACACCCACAAGATCGTCTACGCCAACGAGTCCTACATGGACCGCTGCCTCCTTTTCGCCCGCAACGCCCGGAACGTCTGCATCGAGGGCCGGGGCACGATTGACGGCCGGGGGCAGGTGGAGAACTTTCCCAACACGGGCGGGGCCCAGCGCCCGATGCTGATACGGTTTTTGGAGTGCGAGCGCGTGCTGCTGCGGGACGTGCGCCTGGTGAACCCCGCCTCGTGGACCTGCGCCTTTCTGTACTGCGACGACGTCGCCGCCTCGAACCTGTCCATCCACAGCCGCGCGAACTGGAACGGGGACGGGCTGGACTTTGACGGGTGCCGCAATGTGCGGGTGCACGGGTGCTCCTTTGACACCAGCGACGACTCGGTCTGCCTCCAGGCCTCGCGCGCCGACCGCCCCTGCCGGGACATCACCGTCTCCGACTGCGTGTTCGTGAGCAAGTGGGCCGGCATGCGGATCGGCATGTCCTCCCTGGGGGATTTCGAGAATGTCGCCGTGTCCAACTGCGTGTTCCGCGACATCAGCGACGCGGGGCTGAAAATCCAGATGTGCGAGGGCGGCGCCATGCGGAACATGGTGTTCTCCAACCTCGTGATGCAGAACGTGCCCCGGCCCGTCCTCATGACCTTCAACCGTTTCCGGCTGGGGGTGGACACGCCGGACCCCGCGCCCCCGATGCGCAGCATGGGCCGCATGCGGTTCAGCAACCTTCTCGTGGACAACTCCGGCCTCGAGGGCGTCCCGTGCGGCATCGTGCTCAGCGGCGTGCCCGGGCACCCCATCGAGGACATCGCCTTCTCAAACGTGTCCCTCCTGCTGCCCGGCGGGGGCGCCGCGGAGGACGCGGCCGTCACAAGCCTGCCGGGGTTCACAGACCAGCGCCCCGAGTTTCATGTTCTCGGGGAAAAGATGCCCTTTGCGGGGCTGTTCGCCCGGCATGTGCGCGGACTCCGGCTGGACGACGTGCGGTTTGACGCTGCCCGCCCGGACGCGCGGCCCGTCATCGTCTGCGAGGATGTGGAGGGGCTGGTTCTCCGCGGCGTGGACTATGGCGACGCCCTTGCCGGTCCCGGCTTTGCCCGGGCGGGATCGGCTCGGGTATCATGGGGGGAGTCAGACCCACACCAGGGAGTTTTCCCCCATGCCCCCCCTTCCCCATATTGACAGGACGCCGGAAACGGAGACGGAATGGTTCGCCGCGCTGGCGGCGCTGACGCGGTTTTTGCGGTCGCCGGAGGGCTGCCCGTGGGACCGCGAGCAGACGGCGGTGAGTTTTGCGCGGTATGCCGGGGAGGAGTCGGGGGAG
>JAPXRP010000308.1:0-3252 GCA_033813475.1 Candidatus Hydrogenedentota bacterium | reverse complement strand
TATTCCACGATGACCACTCCCCCGCCGGGAAAGGTGCCGGAGACATAGGCATGCTTCTGCGAGTCAAACACGCAGCCTTTGACGGGGTCGGCGGTGCCGGGCTCCCAGAGCCAGAGCTGAATGCTGGAGGGAGCCTTGTTCTCCTCCGAGAGCAGTTCCGAGAGGACAACGGCCTTCCCGTCCTGCATCCAAAAAACGCCAAAGAGCTTTCCTGAGGGCAGCGACACCTTGAACCGCCGCCCCGAGGCCACCTCGCACAGCTCCACCGAATTCTTGTAGTACAGCGTCACCCACCGGTCATCGGCGTCCAACTGCGCGTGGGAAAGCCCTCCCCCGAAGAACCCCGCGCGCTGGCGCCAGACCTCTTTGCCCGTCCCGTTGTCCAGCAGGGAGGCGGTGCCGTCCGCTGAATAGACCAGCGAGATTCGCTCGCCGAACCGGACGCCTCCCTGCGGACGGCCCTGCCCGTCCGTGCGGAAGGGGACCGGCACTGTCCATCGCGTGGTTCCCGTCTCCAGATCATCGGCGCAGACAGTGCCGTACTTCATGGAGAGGAAGACGCCCGCCGCCAGGTCAGCGCGCAACTGCCCCCCGGGCAGGCCGGGGTACACCAGATGGTCCGGAGGTTTGGGTTTCTGCGCGTCTGCGGTTGCGGGGAAAGCATCCCCGCCATCACGGCGGCGCACAGCACGCCGCCCCACGCACCCGCTGTCCTCATGGGGCTTCCTCCATGGCCTGAACCCCATCATACGCCGGCGGGGAAAAAAGCGCAACAGGGCGGGGACAGCCTTCAGAATCCGCGGGGCCGGAGCGGAGGGTCAGCCGTCGGCCTTCTCCCCGGCCGGGGCGGCGGCGGCGGCCGGCTCGGGCTCGCCCGCCCCCGTCGCGTCGGGCAGGGCGGCCTCCTCGGCGGCGGCGGCCTCGGCGAAGAGGTCGGGGCCGTCGTCGGGCAGCACCTCGATCTTGAGGTTGCCGATGATGGGGATGATGCGGGCCTGGCGGTAGAGGTCGCCCTCGGCGAGCTTGACGTGCGTGGCGTCGGCGGCGGGCTGGTCGAAGGTGGGGTCCACATCCACCCAGCGGCCGACCCACACCGAGGCCCACTGGTGGAAATAGAAGCCGGGCTGGGCGCCGCCGATGTAGATGAGCCCGGCGATCTCGCGGGCGGGGATGCCGGCCGCGCGCGCCAGCCCGATGAACAGCACGCTGTGCTCGGTGCAGTCGCCCTCAAGGTGCTCGAGCACCTCCAGGGCGTTCGACAGGCGCGCGGAGAAGGAGCTGCGCACGTTGTCATGGACCCATTTGCAGAGTTTGCGGGAGATTTCGAGGGTGTTCTTCTCCTCCCCGGCGATTTCTTGGGCCTTCTCCAGCAGCTTCGGGTGGTCGCTCTGGATGAAGGCGGTGGGCTTCAGGTGGCGGACCACGCTCTCCTCGGTGACCGGAAGCAGGGCGGGCTCGAAGGCGTCGAGGTCCGCGCGCCGCGACAGAAACTCGTAATGGTCCCCCCGGTTCACCATGCGCTGGCGGTCGTCGTTGAAGGTGTGGTTCTCGTTGACCGGGCCGCGCAGGGCGAGGCGGAGCCGCTCCCGGTTGCGCGGATCCTGCACGGGCGTCTCCACCAGGGCGGCGTTGGACACGATGACGTCGTTGCTGTAGGAGACGTCCCTGGCCACCTCCTCGGGCTCCAGCCGCTGGGTGAGGATGCCGGCCACCTCGTCCTCCAGCGTGAGCCCCGTCTCGGTGACGAAGCTCTGGGAGTCTATGGCCATGAGGTCAATCGCCGTGCGGACGTGGTAGACCTTTGTGGGCACGCCGTTGAACACGCGCTCCTCCACGCCGACGATGCGGCTGACCCCGGCGACCTCCTGGGCGTAGAGCGGCTCGAAAACGGAGAAGTTGATGACATCGCCGACCTGGGGGGCGCCGCGCGCCCAGAGCCCCAGGTGCAGCGCGTCGTCCACCGTCTCGCCGGGCGCGGGCAGGGTGACCTCTTTCACCACGCCGCCCACGGTGCTCTCCAGCAGCAGCTCCCCGTCGGAAACCCGCGCGTGAAACCGCGAGACCTGGGCGGGGTCCACCACTTCGGAGATGATTTCGATGAGCGCGCCGCCGGGGGTGTACACCCGCTCGGAATAAACCCGCATGTCCTGGCGCGCCCCGGACATGGCCACCTGGAACTTCGCATCCTCCACCACATGCGCGCGGCCCTGGTCGTCCCGGAACACCCGGCTGGTGGAGTAGCCGGCCTTCTGGCCGTTCATGTAGACCCCGTACCAGTTCTCCCCCAGAAGCGCGTCGAGCGCCCCGGAATCGGCCGCGCACAGGGAGGAAAGGGTTGTCATGGCCGCCATAACCAGCAGGGCTTTCTTCATGGGGGACTCGCTCCGGGAACCGCCGCGGCGCCCTAGCTCACCGGGGGCAGCACGCGCAGGCTGGCCCGGCTCACATGGGCCGTGCCCTCCTTGGCGCCGCGCACCCGGACGGCCAGCTCGACCCGGTCGGGGTTGGGGGGGAGGGGCGGCAGGGTGTACTGGAGCGTGTTCCAGTTGCCGTCCCCATTAAAGGGCAGCTTCGCCGCCGTCTTCTCCCCGGCGTTCTCGCCGTGCACCACCGTCAGCAGAATTTCCATCGGCACCCCCTGGTCCGCCCGCAGCGTCAGCGTCAGCAGCAGGCTGTCCCCCGCGTGAAGCATGCCGTCTGCCGCGGGCACCCGGGCGGTCAGGTCCACAAACCCGGCATCGTCGGGCACCAGCTCCAGAGAGGGCGCGCCGTTGGGCCCCGTCGGCCCGGGCGCCGCCTTGCAGCCCTTGGCCGGGTTCCAAATGCCCCATCCGGCCGGCCTCTCGCCGTCCCACTGCGAGAAGTCGCCGTTGACCAGCAGTTCTCCGGTCATGCCGGCCTGCAGGGCGCGCGCGCGCGTCCGCGTTTCCGCGTCCGCCTCCTGGGCCGCCCCGGGCAGTGCGGCCGCCAGCAGCAGGGCCGCCAGAATGCGCTGTGTGTGCGTTGTCTTCATGTGTGGTGAACGATTTTCCGCCTCTTGCGGGCGACAAGCCTTCCGCCGCCCCGGTGATACTACCACAAGCCCGCCCCCGCGTCACCCGATGCGGGACCAGGCCTCCCCGATGAGGGCGAAGGCCTCGTCCATCTCCTCGCGGTCCATCACCAGCGGCGGGCTGACGCGAAGCACTTTCTGGGCGAGGGGCCCCAGGAAATGCACCCCCTTCTTCTCCCGCGCCCGGTAGGCCTCCAGCA
>JAPXRP010000307.1:0-3287 GCA_033813475.1 Candidatus Hydrogenedentota bacterium | reverse complement strand
CAATGCTGTAGATGCCCGGCGCGGGCAGTCCGGAGGCGAGACTCTCCAGAAACACAAGCAGTTTCTGCGCGGCGTACACGTCCGCCGATGTCTGGGCCGTGGAGAGCATCTCCCGGTGGAGATCGTTTGCCTGAACAATGGAGAGCCTCCGCCAGGTTCCCTTCCTGCCTTCGTCCCCCGCAAGGGAGTACCTGATTTTGCGCGCGGTGAAATCCACCTCCTTCGGATAGGCCGCGGGGTCCAGCGCGTAGTCGCCGGAAACGGTGAACGTTCCCGCGGAGAAGGAAAAGTCCATGGTGAACCGGCTCAGCCGGAAGTCCACCCGCGCCTCCTCGTCCCCCCACTTGCCCAGCGAAAGGACCGGCTCCTGAATCCCCGGCAGGGAACAGCCCGCCGCCGTCAGCAGCAGGCAGAGGGGAAGGGCGCGGATGGAAAGCCGTGTCATCATGCCGGTATTCTGGTGGATTGGCGGGGAAATGTCAACTGGCCCGTTTGGCCGCCGACAGCAGCTTCCACGCGCACCGCTCCCATTCGTGGTCCTGCGCGACCACCCGCCCCGTGGCGACACGCTCCCGCCGCTCGCGCGGCGTCTCCTCCGCCAGGCGCCGGAGGGTCTGCACCAGGGAGGCGCCGCTCTCCGGGTCGCAGAAGAACGGCACGCTTCCGGACACCTCGGGCAGCGCCCCGGCGCGCGACGTGACCACGGGCACCCCGGCGCGCAGCGCTTCGAGCACGGGCATCCCCGACAGGTCGTTCAGCGCGGGGTACAGGAAGAACTCGGCATGCTGCAGCAGCGCCGCGCGCGCGCCCGGCGGGCAGGATTCGACCCGGATGACGGGTATCCCCCAGTCTTTGGGCTCGTCCGGCATGGGGGGGCCGGTCACCACGAGGGTGGGCGGAAACAGCTCGGGGCGCTTTTTTGCCGTCTCCAGGACCGCCGGCAGGCAGGGCGCGGTGTAGGGGTTCAGCGCGGTCACACAGTAGGGGGGGGCCGCCAGGGGGGGCGCCGGCTCGGAAAACAGGGGGTTCACCCCCGGCGGGGCGACCGTGATCCGCTCCAGTCCGACCCCCAGCAGGCCCGCGCAGATGCGCTGCGCCTCCCGGGAGGGGCAGACAATTCCCTGCGCGCTCCGGCACACCTTTGCCACATGCCGGGGAAGCGCATATTCCACGACTCCGGACGGCCCCGTGCGCTTTCGCCAGGGGAGGAGGTCGAAGATGAACGCCACCCGGTCGTGGTCGGCCTTTCCGGCGGACAGCACGGAGGGGTGCGCGACCAGCACATCCACCCGCGCGGCGGACGCGGCCCTGCGGAGGCCGGGCCGGTAGGAACGGGAAAAGGGAAAGACGACACACGGGGAAACCGGTGTCACACCGCCCCCCACAGGGCCGCCGGGGGCGCCCCCCGAGAAAACCCGGCATTCAATGTCCGCGTGTTTGGCGGCAAGCGCCTCGACTGTGCGGGCGAGGTACTCGCGTTCGAGCGGGTTGTCCACCCCGCCCGAACGCAGACTCCCGTCGTTGGCCGTGCACACACCAAGCAGCATCAGCAGCCTCTTCGTGTCAGGTCGCGGACCCGTTCGCCCCCCGGGCCCATTCAATGAGCACCTGGGCCACTTCGGGGCGCGTGAATTCCGCGGGCGGCATCTCGCCGCGCGCGAGCATCTCCCGCACCTTGGTTCCGCTCAGGGTGACGCGGTCCTCCGGGCCGCCCGGGGCGGTCTTGGAGGTCGCCATTTCCCCCGTGCGCTTCGAGTAGAAGGAGTGGTCGAAAAACATCGGCGTGATCGCCAGCGCCGCCGGGTCAATCTCGTCGAAGATGTGATGGGCGTCGTAGGTGCCGTAGTAGTTGCCCACGCCCGCGTGGTCGCGGCCGACGATGAAATGGGTGCAGCCGTAGTTCTTGCGCACGATGGCGTGCATGACCGCCTCGCGCGGCCCCGCGTAGCGCATGTTCACCGGCATGATGGACAGCATGACATGCTCGCGGGGGTAGTAGTGCTCCATGAGCGCCTCGTAGCACCGCATGCGCACGTCGCCCGGAATGTCGTCGCTCTTCGTGGTGCCCATGAGCGGGTGGATCAGCAGGCCGTCGCAGGTTTCCAGCGCGCACTTGGTGATGTACTCGTGCGCCCGGTGGATCGGGTTGCGCGTCTGGAAGGCCACGATGCGCCGCCAGCCGCGCTCCGCGAAGGCCGCCCGCGTCGCCGCCGGGGTCAGGTTGTACTCCTGATGCTCCACGCGGCGGTCCTTCAGCACGTCCAGGGCGCCCGACAGGAAGACCTCCCCGAGGCCCAGGGTGTAGGCCACCCCCGGATGCGCCGGATCGGCGGTGCGGTACACCTTTTCCGCCAGCTCCCGCTTGTCCAGGGAGAACTTCTCCGCAAGGTGCAGCACCGCCACCGGCTCGTCCAGATCGTCCCGCACCAGCACCGGCGCGCCAATTTCCAGGCCGCCCGCCTGCTCCGCGGACACGGCCAGCAGAATCGGAATGGTCCACGGAATCCCCGGGGCCAGCTCCATGGCGTCCAGCACCCGGCGGGTCTGCTCTTCGCCCATGAACCCGGTCAGGGGGCTGAAGATGCCCTTGGCGATGCAGTCAATGTCAAAGGCCGTGTAGGCGTCCACGCGCATGCAGGGCATGCCGCCGGCTTCAACCGTCCGCGCGGCTTCTGCGGCGGACATAAAACGGTCTACAAGCGTTCCCCCGTGGGGCTGTATGGACATGCGTGCTCTCCTGAGGGTAAGGGGCCGAGGGTGAAAAGGGGAGTATAGCAGATGGCCGGTTTTGCGAGAAAGCCGCGGGTTCTGGGATCAAAGAACCCCGGCAGCCGGGGGGCTGCCGGGGTCGAAACGACGCGTCTGCCTCTACGTCGCCCGATACTGTGATTATCCGCGCTTGCGGGTTCTGAGGGCGCCCATCACGCCCAGGGCCGCCGCAACCGCCGCCAGGCCGGACAGGCCGGACACCGGCATGGGCGGCGCCTCGCCCTTGGAGATTACCAGGGCCACCGACGAATTCAGCGGGGCCTCCTCGTTGGCGTCGGGGGTCTGGGAGATGACCGCGCCGACCGGCTCGCTGCTGTACTGCTCTATGACGGCGCCCACCGCAAGACCGGCGGCCTGAAGCGCCGTCGTCGCCTCGGCGACCGTCATTCCGAGAACGTCCGGCACCGTGACCAGCGTGGGTATGCCGAGGGAGACCACGAGGCTCACCGCGTCGCCGGGGTTGGCGTCCGAACCGGCCGCCGGATTCTGGCTGATCACATCACCCGCCGGAACGGTGA
>JAPXRP010000306.1:0-3295 GCA_033813475.1 Candidatus Hydrogenedentota bacterium | reverse complement strand
CCCGCGACGTGGCTGTACAGGAACTCGCCGACGGCGCCGAAGGCGTAGTGGTTGAAGGAGTTCATGCCGGGGTCGGCGAAGCCCTGTTCGGGCGTCCAGCCGTTCCACCGCTCCCACATGGTGGTCGCGCCGAGGGTCACCTGGTAGAGCCAGGAGGGGTAGGTCTTGTTCATCAGGAGCCGGTAGGCAATGTCCTCCTTGCCCGCGGCGACGAGCGCGGGCAGGAGCCGGGGCGTGCCGATGAAGCCCGTGGCCAGGTGATGGTCGAAGCGCGCGACCTCGGCCTCGAAGTGCTTCGCGGCGCCGGCCCGCTTCTCCTCGGGCAGCAGGTCGAACGCGAAGGCCAGGGCGTAGCCCGTCTGGCTGCTTTCGAGGATCGCGCCGTCGTCGGACACGAAGGCTTTGATGAACGCGTCGCGGATGCTCGCGTAGAGCTCGGCGTAGCGCGCGGCGTCCTCGTTGCGCCCGATGACGCCGGCCATCTCGGACATGATGCGGGCCAGGTACGCGTAGTAGGCCGTGCAGATGACCTCGTCCTTCGCGCCGCCGCCGAGGTTCAGCCAGTCGCCGAAGCCCAGGTCCTTGCGGATGTGGTCCGCGCTGGTGCGCGTCAGGAAGTCCATGCCCCTGACCAGGTTGTCAAAGTGCCGCTCGATGACCCGCGTGTCACCGTAGAAACGGTGCATGAGGTGCGGGCAGATCATGGCCGCGTCGCCCCAGGCCACCGCGCCCGCGCCGATGCCGACGTCCGGCGAGACATGGGCGAAGCTGCCGTCCGCGTGCTGCGAGTCCTGCACCAGGTCCACGAGCCACTTGGTGTGGAACGCGCCGATGTCGGCGGTGTACAGCGCCGTGGGCATGAAGAACTGGGCGTCGCCGGTCCAGCCGAGGCGCTCGTCGCGCTGCGGGCAGTCCGTGGGCGCCTCCAGGTAGTTGCCCTTCTGGCCCCAGACGATGTTGCTGGCCAGCTTGGTGAGCAGCGGGTCGGAGGCCTCGAAGACCGCCGCGCGCGGGATGTCGTTGTGGATCACGACGCCCACCACCTGCTCGGGCGCGGGCGGCGCGGCCACGCCGGTGATCTCCACGTACTGGAAGCCGTGGAAGGTGAAGGCGGGCTCCAGCGTCACGGGGCCGTCGGCGGCGAGGGTGTACTGGTCCGTGGCGCGCGCGCTGCGCAGGGCCACGGTGTACAGCATGCCGTCGTCCTGGAGGCGCTCGGCGTGGCGCACCGTCACCGTGTCGCCCGCCTTCCCGGTGAGGGTGATGCGCGGCCAGCCGACCAGGTTCTGCCCCATCTCGTAGACGTAGACGCCGGGCTGCGGCTCCGTCATGGATTTCGCGGTGATGGTCTCGATGGCGCGGACCGGGTTGGCGGGGTAGGCCTGCACCGCCGCCTTCACGTCCGCGCGCGGCGTCACGGCGACGGGCTTCCACGCCGCGTCGTCAAGGCCGGCGGCGTCCCAGCCGGACAGCGCCTTGCGCAGGTCGCGTGTCTCGCCCATGAGCAGGTCGGCGGCGCGCACCTCGCCGTAGGCGGCCTTCCAGGCGCCGTCCGTCACCACGCGCTCCGTGGTGCCGTCGGCGTACTCGATCTCCAGTTGCGCCAGGAAGCGCGGCTCGGTGCCGTAGACGCCCCGGCCCCGGTTGCCCACATGCCCGGCGTACCAGCCGTCCGCGAGGATCGCGCCCCAGGCGTTGGCCGCCCCCGGCGCGATGAGCCCCGTCACGTCGTAGGTGTTGTAATAGACGCGCTTGTTGTAGTCCGTCCAGCCGGGGGCGAGCTGCACGTCGCCGACGCGCTTCCCGTTGAGGCGGGTCTCATAGATGCCCAGGGCCGTCGCGTAGAGGGTGGCCCGCTTCACGTCGCCCTTCACCGCAAACTCCCTCCGGAGGTAGGGCGCGGGCGGGAGGTACATGTCCTTGCCGAAGAGCGGCCCCCAGGGCTTGCCCGGGTAGGCCTCCACCTCCTGCGCCGCCGCCCATTTCGTGTCGTCAAAGGCCGTGTCGCGCCAGCCCCTGCCGGGCTGCTCGTTCACCGCCTTCCACGTCTTGTCCGTGCGGACGGACAGCATCGAGCCGTCCTCCAGCGTCACGTCCAGCGTGGCGATGAAGCCCGCGTTCCCCTGGGCGTTCTCCACCTCGACGGCGAGCTGGTTCTCCCCCGGCTTCACGAGGGCCGTCACGTCGAACTCATACCGCTTGCTGTGGCTCTGGATGGGCTCCTCCCCCCGGCCCACCCGCTCGCCGTTCAGGTTTACCCGCGCGCCGTTGTCCGCCGTCGCGCACAGCACCGCCTGCGTGATCTTCGCGCCCTGTGGCACCGTGAACCCCTTGCGCAGCCACCGCTTCCCCGACGGGAACGCCTCCGGCGCCACGCCCTCGGGGTACCAGATCCAATAGCCGCCGGTGTAGGGGTCCCGGGGGACCGCCTCATCCTCCGCCGGGGCGTCATACCCGATCCACTCCGCCGACCAGTCCTCCGGCGCGAGCAGGCCCACGCTGAACCGCGCCGGGGCGCTCCAGGCCGACGGCTCCTCCTGCCCCCGCGCCCACACGCGCACCTTCCAGAAGCACTGCGCCCGCGACGCCAGCGGTTTGCCGCCGTAGGGGACGAGCACCGACTCGCCCGAGGCCACCTTCCCGCTGTCCCACAGCGTGCCCTCATCCCGCGCCAGCGCCGCCTCCGAGTCCGCCGCGAGAATCTGGTACGCCGCCTGATACAGGCCGCGCCCCTCCCCCGTGAGGATCCACGTCAGCCGCGGCGCCGTCTCCCCGATCCCCGCCGGGTCCGCCCGGTACTCGCACTTCAGCTCCGCCGGGGCCAGCGACCCCGCCGCCCAGGCACCCGCCGCCGCGCACACGGCCAGACCAACCACGCAACCAAGCGTCCGTTTCATGGAAACCTCTCCCGTTCGGCGGTCCCCCGCCGGATACAGCCCAACACCGGCCGGAAACCCGGCCCCCGCCGATTGTAGCAACCCCGAAGGGGAAGCGCAAAGGCGAAGACGGCGTGGGTGCTGACAACCTGCCGAGAACGAGATCGCGTCAGTCGCTTCGCTCCTTCGCGATGACGCGCTTTTTCACAGTCATTGCGAGCGAAGCGCGGCAATCTCGTTCCCGCCAACGCCCCGGCCGGCGGGACGCCGGCCTTGTCTTCCCTCCCCTGTCGCCGGATAAGACGTCGCGGGAGCCGAAGCCAAGGCGGGCACGAGATCGCCACAGTCGCTTCGCTCCTTCGCGATGACGTGTGTTTCTGCGGCCATGGCAGCGACGGGGGTGGTTTACGGTCATTGCG
>JAPXRP010000305.1:0-3335 GCA_033813475.1 Candidatus Hydrogenedentota bacterium | reverse complement strand
GGGGCACCTACTCAACGAGCTCGGATGACCCTCACCCGGCTCCGGGGCGCCAACACCTCCGCCAGCCCAGCCTTCAAGAAAGCGCTTCCCTCGAAGGCTCGTACAGTATCGTATAAGGGGCGCCGCTCGCTGCGCCCTTGGGTGAACACATCGGTCGTCGCTTGTTCGGCGGTCCGGGGGGCGCTCAGGTCTGCCGGCGTGTTGCAATGCGTGCCATTAGCATGGTTTAATGGGTCCCCGGTGTGATTCTAAGCCACTTAGAGAGGGTGCGCGCAATGTTTACCATTGGTCTCGTGTTGTATCTTGTGGGCGAAACCAAAGCGGGAACCATCCTGATGGCCATTGCCGCCATTCCGGCGGTTCTAATCATCGGGCTTTCCATTCTCAGTGCCGTGGGGTCCATCGGCACGAGTTTTCTGGGACTGATGATGTAGCCGTCCGCCGCCTGCCGGAAAACGGGCTCACGGCGCGGCGGGGGCCAGTTCGTAGGCCGCCACCGCGCCGTTGTCCACGACGGCGAGGAGGTCGGGGGCGCCGGGGCGGGGGAGCGCGACGGGGATGCCCTGGGGGATGCCGGTGCGGCAGAGGATGCGGCCTGTGTCGGTGAGCAGGAGGAGCTCCTTCTCGCCGGGGATGACCCAGTCGGGGCGGCCGTCGCCGTCGAAGTCTCCGGAGGCGACGAGGTCGGGGCGCGGGGCGCCTTTCACGCGTTTGGCGGGGCAGCGCCAGAGGGTTTTCGCGGAGGTGTCCAGCGCGAGGGCCATGCCGCCGCCGGGGTTCCACATCTCGGAGAGGCTGGCCGGGGGCAGGCCGCCGAGCGCGAGGACGCGCACGGGGCCGCCGGGCGCGGCGGCCGCGGCCGCAAGGGAGAACATGAAGCCCCGGACGCCCAGGATGCCGGTCTCTTCGGCGCGGCGGTTGAGCAGGGTGATGCCGGGGCTGGAGCAGACGAAGGCCTGATGTCCGCCGGCGCCGTCGGGCGCGGTGGCGAGGGTGTAGACCAGGGGCGGCGAGGCGCCTGCCCTGACTTCGGCGCCGTCGGGGGAAAGCAGCCGGACCCCCTTGAGCATCCGCACGCCGACGAGGAGGCTGTCGCTGTCGTCCGTCGGCGAGGCGCGCATCCACCGGAGGTCGGCCAGCTCCAGAAGGGAGCCGTGCTCCCACGCTTTGCGGCCGGCGGCGTCGTACACCCCGATCTTCTTCGGGGACAGGACCGCCACGCGCAGACTCCCCCCCTTGTCGCCGCAGCGGAGAACGACCGGCGCTTTCTGTTCCAGGGGGAAACTCCCCAGTTCCGCGCCCGCCGCGTCGAGGCACAGCACGCGGTCCGCCGCGAGGACGACCAGGTCGGCCGCGCCGTCGCCGTTCCAGTCGCCGGCGTCCGCCGACACGGCGCCCCCGGCGGGATGTGTCCACAGGGGGGCCAGCGCGCGCGCGGGGGCGGCCTCCCCGGTGTGGTCGGGCACGGCCAGAATGGCGGCCTGGGCGGCCTGGGCCGCCTTGTCCGGGGCGAACAGGACCCCGGCGAGGGCCAGGCCGCCGACCACCAGGATGGTTGCCGCGATGAGCAGGCCGCATCCCGACAGGCCGGCGCCGACGGCGGCAAGCTCCTGCCGCTTTCCCTTGCGGGCGATGACCATGGTGCCGAGCACCAGCCCTGCGAGGGCGGGGATCACGCCGATGAGAAGGAAGGAGAAGAGCAGTCCGATGATGCCCAGCACGAGGCTGGCGACGGCCGGGCCGCCGGACCCGCCGCCGGACGGGGCGGGGGTCGGCGGCGGCGCGGGGGCGGTGTTCACGGATTCAGGCTCGCTGGTGTGCTGGGTCATGGTTCTCGCATCCCCTGGGTGTCAGGCGTCGGACAGGGCCCCTGCTACTTGCCGTCCCGCTCGCCGGCGCGCCAGGCGGCGGCGCGGAAGGTCTTGCGGCGCTCCATCTCGCGGGCCCACCGTTTGGTGTCGGGCGTGCCCGCGTTGTCCTTCACGATGACCACGCCGTTGCGGGCCTTGTTCTCGACGCGGGGTTTCCCGTTGACGAGGTTCTCCGTGACGATGGCGCGGTCCACTGCCGGGCCGAGGCGCACCTGCGCGCGGTTCTCCAGGAACTCGCAGCCGCGCACGGAGACGCTGCCGCCGAGGACGTCGAGGGAGGGCGTGTCCACGCGCTTCTTCTTGCCGGACTCGTCCGCGTCCTCGTGGCCCCACTGCATGAAGGTGCAGTCGGAGAAGCCGACGGTGCCCGTGCCGTCAATGACGGCGTTGCGCCGGGCGGGCCCCCAGAAGGCGCAGTTGACGAGGCGGACGGTGCCGGTGTGCGTCTTCTCCACGCGGACCATGGTGGGGTCGGGGCCGTGGAAGGAGACGAACTCTCCGTTGGTGATGAGGATGCCCATGGGCGCGCTCTCCTCGACGACGAGGGAGGTGTGGCAGTCGTCCGCGCCGATGCCGAGGAAGTTGCCGTTGGTGCCGCCCGCCTCGGTCTCCATGAACTTGTAGCCGACGTTGTAGCCGAAGCAGAAGGTGTTGAGCACATAGTGCCAGTCGGTGCGGCCGAAAAGGAAGCCGACGCCGTTCTCCATCTGCCACTCGTAGACCTTGGTTTTGAAACTCCACCACGGGTTCCAGTGGACGTTCTCGACGCGGCCGATGTCGTAGATGGCGTCTACGAACAGGCCGATGTGGATGGGCTGTCCGTGGATGTTGCGCACGAGCGCCCGCTGGTTCTGGGAGGCGTCAATGGCGTTGAACGGGTTGAGGAGCTGCATGTCCGTGAGGGCGGGGTTGTTGCCGCGCATGGCCACGGTGTAGGGGTAGGGCGTGGGCGCGCCGGCGTCGGGGAGCTGGTCCGGGTAATGCACCGTGAACCCCTGGAGCGACGCGTTGTCCATCAGGGTGATAAAGGCGGGCCCCTCCTCCGACCCCGCGCCCGCGCGCGGCTCCAGCACGGACCCGTAGACGGGCAGCTCCTTGTGCCCCCTGTCGCGGACGCCCGCGTGGGCGGGGCTGTAGGTGAAGGTGCCGCGCAGGGTCACGTTGGACGGGATGGTGAGCGTGCCGTCGAAGCGGTAGCGGCCGGTCCCCACCTGGACGATGCCGCCGCCCGACGCGCCGGTCTCGTCCAGCGCGCGCTGGAAGAGGGCCGTGTTGTCCGTGTTGCCGTCCGTGTTGGGGCCGTAGGCGGCGATGTCGCGCACCGCCGGGCTGCCGGTGACGGGGGGCGGCGCGGTCTCCGCCGCGGCGGCGGCGAGGGCGCAGAAAACCAGGGCGGCGGCGGGGGGAAGGGTGCGAAGGCGCATGGGTGGTGACTCCGTGGGTTGTGTTTCCTGTCAGTGGTTT
>JAPXRP010000304.1:0-3353 GCA_033813475.1 Candidatus Hydrogenedentota bacterium | reverse complement strand
GGAGTCCATGCGCGACGTGTTCCGCATGATCACCGGGGTGGACCGGGCCATCGGCCGCATCCGGACCGCCCTGGACGCAGCCGGGGTCGCGGACAACACGGTTATCCTCCTCATCGGGGACAACGGCGCGTTCTACGGCGAGCGCGGCCTGGCCGGAAAGTGGTACGCCTACGAGGAGAGTATCCGCGTGCCCCTGGTCCTGTTTGATCCGTCGCTTCCCGAAGACATGCGCGGGCATGCGCTGGATCCGATGGCGCTCAACATTGACCTGGCCCCGACCATCGCAGAACGGGCCGGACTGGCCGTGCCGGAAACCATGCAGGGCCGCAGTCTCCTGGAACTGGCGCGGGGAGAGAACCCGGGGGACTGGCGGAAGGACTGGTATTTCGAGCATCTTTTCAAGCATCCGCTCATCCCCCGGAGCGAGGGTATCCGCGCCGAAGGCTGGACCTATATCCGCTGGGTGGATACGGCCCCCGTCATGGAGGAACTCTACGATCTCGCGGCGGACCCCCACGAGACGCGCAACTTGGCTTCGGACCCCGCGCATGCGGAACGTCTGGAGGCCCTGCGCGCGCGCTGGGCAGCCTGCCGTCGAACCCTGCCCGAGAGGAGTGCGGTGTCATGAACAGGCTGTCCCGCAGAACCTTTCTTGGCGCGTCCGCAGGAAGCCTGCTGGCCCTGCGCCGCGCCGGGGCAGTGGAGGTCGGCGTGGATCGGCCGAACATCCTGTTGATTTGCAGCGACCAGCAGCATGGCCGCGCCCTGGGTGTGGCCGACCCCTTCTTCGACACCCCGGCACTCGACCGGCTGGCAACGTCGGGCGTGTGGTTCCGCGAGGCCTTCTGCACCACCCCGCAGTGTTCCCCCAGCCGCTCCACCCTGTGCACGGGCCTCTATCCCCACCGGACCGGTGTGCTGGGGAACCTCGACGTCCAGCGGCACGACGGGGGGCGGATCGAGGCGATGGCGCCCGGCCCCCCCACGCTGGGGCGGCTCCTGAAGGACGCGGGATACCACACCGGCTATTATGGCAAGTGGCACTTGGGGAACCGGGACCACTACGCGACGGACTTCGACGTCAGCGACCTCGACGGCGATTCCCACGGCGGCGCGACGGAGCGGGCGCTGGACTTCCTCAAGGCGCGCACGGCGGCGAAACAGCCCTTTGCCCTTTTCGTCAACTACATCAATCCGCACGACATCTATGAGGCGGCGAAAGAAATCTCCGCCGACGGCCCCCGGCCCGAAGGGCCGCCGGTGCCGCGTCCCGCCTCGTGGGCGGACACCCTGGAGGGGAAGCCCGCCCCCCAGCGGCAGTTCCTCACGGAGGACCAGGGAAAGCCGTTCTGCGACTGGCCAGATGCCGCGCTGGAGAGGTATCGCCTGGCCTACCGGGAGAAGTGCCGGCTGGTGGACCGTGAGGTGGGCAGGCTGCTGGACGCTCTGGATGCCCTGCACATGGCGGAAAACACGGTTGTGGTGTATGTCTCCGACCACGGCGACATGGACACTCACCACCGCCTGGTCTACAAGGGCCCCTTCATGTACGACCAGCTCGTGCGGGTGCCCCTGATCATCCGGGTGCCCACGCGCTTCGGCGGGAGGGCAGGCGTCCGCAATGACGATCTGGTTTCCCTGGCGGATGTCACGCCGACCCTGTGTGCCCTTGCGAGACGGGACGCGCCCGAAGGGGACGGCATGTCCCTTGCCCCGGTGTTGTCCGGCGGGGCCCTGTCCGCGCCGAGGGAGGGCGTGGCCGTGCAGTATTACGGCAAGCAACAGTGGGTGAACCCCATCCGCACCTGGCGGACGCGGGACTGGAAGTACAGCCGCTATCTGGTGCATGGCGAGGAGCTGTACGACCTGGGGAACGACCCGGAGGAGACGCGCAACCTCGCCAAGGATCCCGCCTGCGCGCGAAAACTCGCCAAAATGCGCGCCGCCCTGGACGGGTGGATGCGGCGCCACGGGGACACGCTCTTCGACACCTATCGGCCCACGGACCGGCAGGGAGGGAGGCTCCAACCGGGAAATGGCTGACACGCGGCGGGCCGACATTGACTGGCTGCGCATCGGCGCGGTGCTTCTCCTGGTGCCGTTCCACACGGCCTGCGTCTACGGCGAGTGGGGCAATTTCTATGTGAGAGGGGGGGAGAGAAGCCTCCTGCTCAGTGCCCTGGTCGTGGCGGGTTGCGGTGCGTGGCACATGCCCCTGCTGTTCTGGCTGGCCGGGGCGTCCGCCCGCATGTCCCTCGCCGCGCGCGGCGCGGGCGGTTTTCTGGCGGAGCGGGTCCGCCGTCTGCTGATCCCCTTTGTCTTTGGGGTGCTCGTGGTGGTGCCGCCCCAGCCCTATCTGGCCTGTCTGGCGCGTGGCACCTGGTCGGGTGGCTATCTGTCCTGGTATCCCCGCCAGTTCTTCACCATCGGCCCGACAGGACTCTCCGGCTATGAAGGCGGGTTTACCCCGGCCCACCTGTGGTTTGTCCTGTTTCTCTTCGCTTACGTGTGCGCATCGTTTCCCCTGTTGAAATGGCTGGCCGGAGACGCGTCGGCGCGCGCGCGCGGACGCCTCGCCGCACTGCTCGAACACCCGGCGGTGTTCTGGCTGGCCCCCGTTCCGTTTATGCTCGCGCAGCTTGTTCCGGACATTGGTGACAAGAACATCCCCTATTTCTTGCTCATTTTCCTGGCCGGTTTCCTGTGGCAGGCGGACGCCGGGATTGCCGCCGCGCTGGAACGTCGTCGGCGCGCCGCCCTGGTCGTTGGTCTCCTGTGCATCGCGGCGCCCATCACCGGGTGGATACTCGGCGTGCACCGCGACTTCTGGCTGGTGGGAAAGGTTCTGGACATTTCCTATGAGGGTTTCGCCATGTGGTGCCTGGTGGTCGCCCTCGTTGGATACGGGAAAGGCCTCGCAGGGATGCGCCCGGCGATTCTTCCGCATCTGGCGGAGGCGGCCTACCCCTTTTACATCCTTCACCAGACCGTGGTCGTGGCCGTCGCGTATGTCCTCCTCCCGTTCGCCCTTCCGCCGCTGGCGGCGTTTCTGATGGTGACGGCGTGGGCGGGGACCGCCACGGTGCTGCTCTATCTGGGGTTGGTGCGTCCGTTTAATCCGGTCCGTTTCGTGTTCGGCATGAAGCCCAGGCGAAAAAGGGCGGCAGCATGATTGATTCCGGAGCGGCAAAGCCCCTACCGTTGTCCCTCGGCGCGGATTCCCCCCGCCGGAGACAGGAGCCATGAAACTGGTCATTGCCCCAGACTCCTTCAAGGAGGCGGCGTCCGCCGCGCGCGTCGCGGCGGCGGTCGCGGAGGGGTGGCAGTCCGCCTGGCCGGAGACGGAGCTGTGC
>JAPXRP010000303.1:0-3359 GCA_033813475.1 Candidatus Hydrogenedentota bacterium | reverse complement strand
CAGGGCAATCGCACTAAAACTGTGACTTCCCCAAAGTTTCCTGCTGATGGCGTTTCTGTCGCCCGGGTTGCCGGCTGATTCCCGGCCCTTTTCGCGTTTCTTCCCTCCCCCCGCTCCCCAGGGCGGATAACAGCATGTGTTATTATTTGATGTGTAAATAGCTCATGTCGTATACTTTGCCCGCGGACCAACCAAAGGAGTATCGCGCCATGGACCCGGAAAACAGCCTCTTCAGCATCCACTTCAGCCAGCTCGAAGACCCCAGGATCGACCGGAGGAAACTGCACTCCCTGATCGACATCGTCGGCGTCTCCGTGTGCGCCGTCATCGCAGGCGCCGACTCATGGACGGACGTGGCCCTCTTCGGAAAGTCCAGGGAAAAGTGGCTGCGCACCTTCCTCTCCCTCAAGAACGGCATCCCCTCCCATGACACCTTCGGGCGCGTCTTCAGCCTCCTGGACCCCCAAGAGTTCCAAAAGTGCTTTTCCAGCTGGGTGCAGGCCGTGCATGAGAGGGTGCAGGGGGTCGTCGCCATTGACGGCAAGACCGTCCGCAGGTCCCACGACCGAAGACAGGGGAAGCAGGCCATCCATGTCGTCAGCGCGTGGGCCACACAGTCCGGAATCGCCCTCGCGCAGAAAAAGGTGGACGCCAAGTCCAACGAAATCGACGCCATTCCGGAGCTGCTCACCCTGCTGCGGATAAAGGGCTGCCTGGTGACCATCGACGCCATGGGTTGCCAGAAGGAAATCGCGCAGGCCATAAACGGCGCCGGGGCCGACTACCTGCTCGCCGTCAAGGACAACCAGCCGACCCTGCGCGAGGATGTCGAGCAGGAGTTCAGGCTGGCGCAGCAGAACGGCTTCGCCCTCATGGACCACCAGTACTTCGAGACCGTCGAGAAGGACCACGGACGCATTGAGCAGCGGAAGTACTGGATCACCCAGGACGTCCAGGGGCTCGGCACCGGCGAAAAGTGGCCCAACCTCGCGGCTATGGCCATGTGCCGGGCCATGCGCACCGTCAACGGGCAGACCTCCACGGAGGACAGGTTCTTCATCACAAGCCGGAAGAACGCCGACGCCGAGAGCATTGCCGCGGCCATCCGCGCGCACTGGCGCGTCGAAAACTCCCTGCACTGGGTGCTCGACGTCGCCTTCAACGAGGACCAGTCCCGAGTCCGAGCGGGACACGCAGCCGAAAACCTCGCCCTCATAAGGAAACTCGCCCTGAACGCCATCAGGGCAAGCACCTCAAAGAAGGGCGGCGTCAAGGCAAAACGACTCCAGGCCGCATGGGACTGCGACTACCTAAGGGAAATCCTCATGGCCCTGTGAGTTTTTAGTGCGATTGCCCTGCGCAAGTTTCGCTCCGGCGTTTTCCTTGCATTTGGCGCGGATTGCCGCTACCGTGTACGGCATGGACGCGGACAACGGGAACCCCCCCTCGGACGGACGCACTGGGCTGCTGCTGCTGCAGACGGGCTCCCCGGACACCTGTGATCTCGCGGGGGTGAGGCGCTATCTGCGCCGGTTCCTCATGGACCCCCATGTGATCTCCCTGCCTTTTCCCCTGCGCGCCCTGCTGGTCCACGGCATTATCGCCCCCCTGCGGGCGCGGAAGAGCCTGGAGCTGTACCGGCACATCTGGACGGACGAGGGGGCCCCCCTGACGGCGCACACCCGGAACCTGGCGGCGGCCATCGCGGCGCGCCGTCCGGACCTGTGCGTGCGTCATGCCGCCGTCTACGCCAGCCCGACCCCCGGCGATGCCCTGCGGGATTTTGTCCAGGAGGGCGTTTCGGAGGTGATCGTGTTTCCCCTCTTTCCCCAGCACGCCACGGCGAGCCGGGGCGCCGCGCTTGCGGCGGTTCGCGCGGCGGCCGCGCGGGTGCCGCAGGTGCCGGTCCTGCGGGAGTTCCCCCCCTTTTATGACGCCCCCTGGTTTATTGGGCCCCTTGCCCGCCTGTATGCCCCCCTCCTGCGGGACTTTGCGCCGGACCGGGTGGTTTTCAGTTTTCACGGACTGCCCCTCTCCCAGGCCGCCCGCGACGCGGCGGCGGGGCCGGAATGCGACTATGTGGCCCAGTGCCAGGCCACCATGGACGCCCTGGGGGCTGCGCTTGGGCTGGATGCGGACCGGTGCCGCCTGGGATGGCAGTCGCGGTTCGGGCGGGGCTGGCTGGCTCCGGACACGGAGAGCCTGCTGGCCGCCGCCCCGGCGGAGGGCGCCGCGCGGGTGGCCCTGTGCGCTCCCTGCTTTGTCGCGGACTGCCTGGAAACGCTGGAGGAACTGGGACTGCGGGGAAGGGGGCGTTTCCTGGAGGCCGGGGGCCGGGAACTGCTGCTGCTGCCCTGCCTGAACGTTTCGGACGACTGGGTGGAGGCGGTGTGTCAACAGGCCCTTCCGCCGCCGAAAGCCAAAAAATGACAAAAAAGCGGTATTTGCGAAGAGGTGTTGCGGAATTTGGGGACATGTGCTACAATTTAGCGGGAAACGGCCCCCCGGATTGTCCGGGGTTTATGGAGGCAGTCATGTTGCATGGAAGAGTGCGCGCGCGCGCGGTTTGGCGGGGGGGTGTGTGCGGGCATCCCCGGCGCACGGCGGGGTTCAGCCTTCTTGAGCTGACGATTGCCGTCGCCATACTGATGACCATTCTGAGCATCACGGCGCAGGGGCTGGTTTCCAGCCATGCGGTCATGCGGTTGCAGAACCAGCGCAACGACGCGATGAACTCCTGCCGCGCGGTCATCTCCAATCTCCGCCAGGTGGCGCGCGAACTCCCCGAGAGCGCGGCCTGCCCGGAGGGGGATCCCCGGTTTCCCTGCGCCCTGATGGCCTGGCTGGACGACATGCCGGGCACTTCTGCGGAGTTTCTCGCATTGTCCGAGGCGGAACGGGAACCGTACCGGGGCCTGTTCGTGCTGCGGGACCAGGAGATTCAGGTGCTGCTCCTTGACGAGGACGGGAACCCCGCGGTCACTTCCCTGGTGGAGAGCGGCAACACTAACCCTGTGTTTGTTCAGGTCACCACGCGCTGGACCGGCGCGCGCGGGCGGGTCTTCCAGGCCGGACTGCGCACCATAATCACCAACCGATAGGGCTGCCCCCCTCCGGAGAACCCCATGAGACAGGCGGGATTCACCCTCATAGAGATGATGATCTCCATCGCCATCGTGCTGGTGGTGAGCATGCTCGGCTACATCGCCTTTTCCTCCAGTTACGAGGCCATAGACCTGAACCAGCGCATGGGCACCCTCCAGGCGGACTGCCGGGACGCCATGCGCGCCCTGAGCGACGAGGTGCAGATGGCCGTGAAGCGGGCGGCGGCGGGGCAGGTGCTGCCGGCGGGCGCCCAG
>JAPXRP010000302.1:0-3370 GCA_033813475.1 Candidatus Hydrogenedentota bacterium | reverse complement strand
CGCCGACGGTCTTCATGCCCTGGATCACGCGCCCGGGCATGGAGCCGATGTAGGTGCGCCGGTGCCCGCGGATTTCCGCCTCGTCGCGGACGCCGCCCAGGGAGACGCGGATGAATTTCCGGCCCATGGCGCGGGCGACGGACTGGCCGAGGGAGGTCTTGCCCACGCCGGGCGGGCCCACGAGGCAGAGGATCGGCCCTTTGGCGTTTTTGCTGAGCTTGAGGACCGCGAGAAACTCCAGGATGCGCTCCTTCACCTTCTCCAGCCCGTAGTGGTCCTCGTCGAGGACCTTGCGGGCGCGCTTCAGGTTGAGCGCGTCCTTGGTGCGCCTGGACCAGGGCAGCTCGCACAGGGTCTCAAGGTACCCGCGGATGACCGCGCTCTCGGGGCTCATGAAGGGGAGCTTCTCATAGCGCACCACCTCGCGCTCCGCGCGCTCGGCGATTTCGGCGGGCATCTCGGCCTTTGCGACCATCTCCCGCAGCTCGGCGGCCTCGCCGCCGCTCTCGTCGCGCACGCCCAGCTCCTGCTGGATCGCCTTGAGCTGCTCCTGGAGGTAGTGGGACCGCTGTCCCCGCTCCATCTGCTCGCGCACGCGGCCGCGCACCTTCTGCTCGATGCGGGCGAGGTCTATCTCGCGCTCGAGGAAGACCGCCGCCATGTCGAGGCGCGCGCCCACGTCGAGGCACTCCAGCAGCTCCTGCCGCTCCGCCGTGGACACGAACAGGAAGGCGCAGATCGTGTCCGCAAACATGTCGGGGTCCTGCATCCCCTGGATGGCCATGAAAATTTCCGGGGCGATCCGCTGGGTGAGGCGGACATACTCCTCGAACTGGTGGAGCACGGCGCGCATCTTGCCCTCAAGCTCAAGGCCCTGGGGCACGGACGACTCGACCTGCTCGACCATCGCCTCCCACGACTCGCCGCGCAGGTTGAAGCGCCGGACCCTGCCGCGGCCGAGCCCCTCCACCGCGATCTTCATGGAGCCGTCGGGCATGCGCAGGGCGTTGATGATTTTCGCGCCCGTGCCCACCCGGTACATTCCGTCCGCCTTCGGCTCCTCCTCCTCGCCGTTCTTCTGGGTGCAGAGGAAGAGCGCCGTGCCCGTGCGGATGCTCTCCTCGACCGCCGCCAGCGAGGCCGGGCGGCCCACAAACAGCGGCACGGTCATCCGGGGGAAGACCACGGCGTCCTTGAGGGGCAGCAGGGGCAGTAAAATGTCTTCGGACTTCTTTTTTCGGGTGATTTTGGGCATCAGCCAAGGGCTCCGTTGATTCCTGAGAACGCGCGGGGGCACGCCCCGTTGCGGCGGGCGCGCAGACTGCGCCGCCCCCCCGGGTCCCCCTAAGCCATATTATACCGGTTTGGGCCGGTGTTCACAACGCCGCGCCGCCGCCGGGAATCACCCGGCGAGCTCCTCCCACTCCTCGTAGAGCCCGCGGAGGTCCTCTTTAAGCCCGTTGTACTCGTCCGTGAGCGCCTGGGCCGCCGTGAAATCCGCCGGGTCCAGTGCGGCGAACTTGCCCGTGTAGTCCGCGAGCAGGGCCTCCATGGCCGCGATGTCCGCCTCCACCTTGGCGAGGCGCTTCTGGCCCCTGCGGTCCTCGCGCAGACGGGTCTTCTTGGCCTCGCGCTCCTTCTCGATGCGCCGGATGCGGAGCACCTCCTCGGCCGTCTTGTCCGAAACATCCTCCTCGGCCTGGCCGGACTGGCGGTGGAAGTCCGCGTAGTTCCCCAGGAACACCCGCGCCTTTCCGTCGCGGATGACGACCAGTTTCTCCACCAGCCCGTCCACGAGGGCGCGGTCGTGGCTGGCAAGGAGGATGCTCCCGCCAAAGGAAGCCAGCGCGCCCTCCAGCGCCTCGCGCGACGCGATGTCGAGGTGGTTCGTCGGCTCGTCGAGCAGCAGCAGGTTGGCCCCGCCGAGGATCATCTTCGCCATGGCCACGCGCGCCAGCTCGCCGCCGCTGAGGGTGGAGACGGGCTTGAACACGTCCTCGCCCACAAACAGCAGCCGGCCCAGAAAACGGCGCGCCTGCTCCGGCGTGAAGTCGGGCCGCACCGAGAGCACCTCCGAGAGGATGTCGTTCGCCCGGTTCACATTGTCGTGGTTCTGCTCGAAGAAGGAGATGGAGACCTTGTGCCCCAGGGTGACCGCGCCGCCCGTGCCCGCGTGCATCCCGGCGATCTGGCGCAGGAGCGTCGTCTTGCCCGCGCCGTTCGGGCCGACAATGCCCACCCGCTCGCCCCGGCGCACGGTGAAGCTGATGCCGTCGTAGAGGGACAGGTCGCCGTAGGCCATGGCGGCGTCGCGCACGTCCAGCACCACCTCGCCGCTGCGCTCCACCTCGGCGAGGCGGAAGGCCGCCGTGTCCGCCTCCGGCGGCGGGGCCTCGATGCGCTCCATCTTGTCCAGCCGCTTGAGGCGGCTCTGCATCTGGCGGGCCTTGGTGTTCTTGTAGCGGAAGCGCTCGATGAGGGCCTCCTCCTTGCGGATGAAGTCCTCCTGCCGCTCGTAGGCCTTCTGGTACTGGTCGCGCAGCAGCGCCTTCTGCTTGTGGTAGAAGGCGTAGTTCCCCGAGTAGTCGAAGAGCTGCCCCCGCTCCACCTCGACGATCCGCGTGGTCGCGTTGTTGAGCATCTGGCGGTCATGCGAAATGATCATCACCGCCTCGCGGCAACTGCTCAGGTACGACTCCAGCCACTCCCTCGCCTCCACGTCCAGATGGTTCTCCGGCTCGTCCAGCAGCAGCAGGTCGGCGTCGCGCAACAGCGCCAGCGCCAGCCGCAGCCGCGTGCGCTGGCCCCCGCTGAGGGCGCGGAAGGGCAGCGAGAACTCCTCCGGCCGGAACCCCAGCCCCTGGAGCACCTGCTTCACCCGCGTGCGGAACCCGTAGCCCCCCAGGGCCGTGAAGGCGTGCTGCGCGTCGCTGTACTCCGCCAGCAGGGCGTCCCCCTCCGCCGCCATCCGCTCCTCCAGCCCCGCCAGCCGCGCCTCCAGCTCCAAAATCTCCGGGAAACTCTCCATCACGATGTCCTGGATCGTCTTCTCCTCCGCCACCTTCGGCAACTGCTCCAGACACGCCAGCCGCAGCCGCCGCATCCGTTCCACCACCCCCGAGTCCGGCTCGATCTCCCCCGTGATCACCCGGAACACCGTGGACTTCCCCGTGCCGTTCCGGCCGATCAGCCCCACCCGCTCCCCCGGCTCAATGCGCAGGCTCACCCCGTCCAAGACAGGGCGTCCCAGATACGATTTGGTGATGTTGTCAAGGCGGACAAGGCTCATGGCGCGCCGACAATGCCTCTCGGAATGGAAGAATCGCGCGAAGTATAGCCAATTCCGGGGCCGCCGTCCAACACTGGCGGC
>JAPXRP010000301.1:0-3423 GCA_033813475.1 Candidatus Hydrogenedentota bacterium | reverse complement strand
GCGATTTCCGCGAGGCGGTCCAGTCGCTCTGGTTCATGTACGCCTTCCAGCGGCTCATGGGCAACTGGTCCGGCATCGGCCGGATAGACGAGATGCTCGGGCCCTATCTGGCGAAAGACCTGGCGGACGGGACCACCACGCTGGACGAGGCCCGCGACGTGCTGGCGCACTTCTGGGTCAAGGGCTGCGAATGGATCGGCGCCTTTGACACCAAAGGCTCCGGCGACGCCCAGCATTACCAGAACATCGTGCTGGCCGGCGTGGACGCCGACGGCGGCGACGTCACGAACGACGTGACCTACCTCGTGCTGGACATCGTGGAGGAGCTGCACATCAGCGACTTCCCCGTGGCCGTGCGCGTGGGCCGAAACACCCCCGACCGGCTCTTCCGCCGCATCGCCGAGGTGCAGCGCCACGGCGGCGGCGTGGTGGCCGTCTACAACGAGGACGTGGCCATCGAGGCGCTGGTGAAGTTCGGCTACCCCGTGGAGGAGGCGCGCTGTTTCGCCAACGACGGCTGCTGGGAGATGCTCATCCCCGGCAAGACCTGCTTCAGCTACATGCCCTTCGACGGGCTGTCCCTGCTGCACGGGGCGCTGGGGCTTCACGACCCGGACAGCCCGGCGCCCGACTACCCCGACTTCGACAGCCTCTACGCGGCCTTCCTCGCCCGGCTGGAGAACCACCTCGAAACGCACCACAGGACGGCGGACGGCTGGTGCCGGGGCGGCGTGCCCACGCCGCTGCTTTCCATCTTCGTGGACGACTGCATTGAGAGCACGCGCGGCTACTATGACCGCGGCGCGCACTACTACGCCCTCGCGCCGCACATCGGCGGGCTGGCCAACGTGGGCAACAGCCTTCTCGTGCTGCGGGAGCTGGTGTACGGGCAGGGGGCGGTCACGCTGCCGGAGTTTGTCCAGATCCTCCGCGACGACTGGCAGGGCCATGAAACCCTCCGGCGGACGGTGCAGACCCGGTTCGCCTGCTACGGCAACGACGACGAGGAGGCCGACGGCATGGTGCGCCGCGTGTTCGACGACTATACCCGCCTCGCCGCGCAAACCCGCGAGCGCGCGGGCGTGCTGCGGCCCGCGGGCATCAGCACCTTTGGGCGCGAGATTGAGTGGGCGGCGCCGAACGGGAAACGCCGCGCATCGCCCGACGGCCACAAACTGGGCGCCGTGCTGGCGACCAATTTCTCGCCGTCCCCCGGCACGGACGCCAAGGGCCCCACGGCGGTCCTGCGCTCGTACTGCAAGATGGACTTCACCAAGTGCCCCAACTGCGCCACCGTCGAGCTGAAGGTGCACCCGGACACGGTGCGCGGCGAGGACGGCGTGACGGCCCTCGCGGGGCTCATGCGCGGGTTCGTGGAGATGGGCGGACTCTTCCTCCACATTGACGTGGTGGACTCGGCCATGCTCCTCGACGCCCAGCGCCACCCGGAAAAGTACCCCAACCTGGCGGTGCGCATCGCGGGATGGTCCGCGCGCTTCGCCACGCTCAACAAGGACTGGCAGGACATGGTCATCGCCCGGACCCAGCAGTACGCCTGACCGGCGGACCCGTCCCGCTAAAACGCCAAGGAGACCGACATGCGAACACTTTTT
This sequence comes from Candidatus Hydrogenedentota bacterium, assembly GCA_033813475.1. GTDB lineage: Bacteria > Hydrogenedentota > Hydrogenedentia > Hydrogenedentales > CAITNO01 > JAAYBR01. Next base: position 1,810 of record JAPXRP010000301.1, on the reverse strand, counting down.
CCCGCGGCCCTGTTTTTGTGCGCCGGGACGCTGTGCGCCCTGCCCGGCTTGTGCGCCGAACTGGAGTCCCCCTACACCGAGCCGTCCGCGCCGTGGCTGCGCGGCAACCTCCACACCCACACCACCAACAGCGACGGCGATCAGGCGCCGCAGGCTGTGGTGGACGAATACGCGGGCATGGGCTACGACTTCCTGATGATCAGCGACCATGACCAGCTGACGGACCCGGCCTCCGTGGACCCGAAGGGCATGGTGATGATCCCCGGAAATGAGATCACCGCCAAGGGCCCGCACCTGCTGCATGTCAACGCCACGAAGAAGATCGAGCCGGACCGCGACCGCCAGAAGGTGCTGGACGCCATCGCCGCGGACCGGGGCTTCGCCGTCATGAACCACCCGAACTGGACCAAGAACTACAACCACTGCGACCTCGCGCGGCTGGAGCAGTTGAACGGGTACGCGGGCATCGAGATTTTTAACGCCGTCATCCTGTTTCTGGAGGGAAGCGAGTACGCCACGGACAAGTGGGACCGCCTGCTCGCCCGGGGAAAGCGCGTGTGGGGCTTCGCCACCGATGACAGCCACGACAACGGCCACCGGGGCCTCGGGTGGCTCATGGTGCAGACGAGCGACCGCACCCCGGACGGCATCGTGGACGCCATGCGGCGCGGCAGTTTCTACGCCACCACGGGGGTCACGGTGGACGAGATTTCCGTGGAGGGGCTGACGGTGCGCGTGCGCGCGGCCAACGCGCAGAAGCTGCGGGTCTTCGGCCCCCTGGGCCGCATGCTTGCCACGGCGGACGGCCAGGAGATCACCCACACGATTAACCCGGAGAAGGACGGGAACTACGTCCGCGTCGAGGCCTATGGCGCGGGCTCCGCCATCGCCTGGGTCCAGCCCCTGTTTGTGAAGAACTGATCCGCGCGGCCGCCGCACACCGAGTGGGCCTGGAAGGACCTCGGACAGCGCATCGGCGGGCCGCACTTCATCGAGGCGGCCGGAGTCGGCTCTGTCGCGGCGGTGCGCCTGCATGAGTCCGCCGCGCGCACGGCGCTCTGCTCTGTGGACCCCGCCACCGGCGCGTTCCACGAAATCCCCGCGCTGCCCTCCGGCGGCGACACCAGTTACCCCGGCCTCGTCTGGAAGGACGGGCTGCTCTGGGTGGGCTGCTGCTCCTCCCACGAGGACAAGACCAGCATCTACCTCGCAAAGGTCCGGCTGGAGAAGTAGGCCGGAACCGCTCTCCGGAAAAGGAAACCGCCCGCCGAAGCGACGACTTCGGCGGGCGGTGAGTGTGTGGGGCAATCAGAAGCCCGTGCGGCGGCCCAGCCCGGCAAGCAGCACGAGCGCCAGCCCGCCGAGGAAGAAGTCACCCAGACGCTGCTTCAGTCCTTCCGGCGTGAGGTCCGACTTGGAGCAGCCGCATCCGCACCCCGAATCCTCAACGCCCAGCTCCGTCTTGTCCAGCACCCCGTCACCGTTGGTGTCGAGGGCGTTGAACACCGCCTGGGAAAGACCGGGGAATGCCGTCCGCGCCTCTTCGTAAGTGAGCCCGCCGCTGCCGTCAATGTCGGCCTGATTGAAGGCGTCCCGCAGGGCGGTGTGCGCCGTGTCCACCACGGCGGGATCCGCGCCCTTTGAAACCGTCAGGCTGACGGCGGAACCGGGCGCCACGGTGGCGCCCGCCGCCGGGCTCTGGCTGATGACACTGCCGGCGGGGGCCGTTTCGCTGTACACCTCCGTCACTGTGCCCACCGCGAGCCCCGCGCCTGTAATGGCGGCCCGCGCCGCGGCCTGGGCCTGGCCG
>JAPXRP010000300.1:0-3463 GCA_033813475.1 Candidatus Hydrogenedentota bacterium | reverse complement strand
CGCCAGACCCAAGGTGAAAAAACTGCGTTTTGCTTTACACGGGGCGAAAAATCGCGTACAATGGGGCAGCACTAACGAACGGTAGGTATAACGATGGAACAGACACCGCTCGAATCGGGGAACGAGGCCGAGGCCCGGCTGCTGGAAAGCGCCCTCAAAATCTTCTCGGAAAAGGGCTACGAGGGCACCAGCATCCGGGAAATCATCGAGGGGGCCGGGGTGACGCGCCCGGTGCTTTATTACTATTTCCAGAACAAGGAGGATCTGTTCCGCCGCCTGGTGGAGCCCCTGTTCAATGAGTTCATCACGGGGCTGGACCAGGTGCCCGACCTGTATGCGGACTGTCTCGGCCGCCTGAAGGCGGTCATGCGCATGACCTTCGACTATTCCGAGCAGTATCCCCTGACGATCCGGCTGGTGTTTCAGATGTACTTTTCGCCGCCGCAGTGCGGCCCGAAACTGGACAAGTCGGCCTTCCGCCGGAAGCGGTTCCAGGTGGTCGAGCGGATCGTGCGCGAGGGGCTGGAGCAGGGGGACCTCGCCGGGGGCGACGCGCAGAGCCTCGCGCTGGTGTTTGTGGGGGTGATGGACACCTACATCATGGCCAAAGGCCAGATGCCGGGCATCCGCCTGACCACCGAGCTGGCCGAGGGGCTGGTGGACCTCTTCTACTACGGCGCGTGCTTCAAGGAAATCCCCATGACCGCGCTGGTGAGCCCTTTCCGCTACGTCTGACCGAAGGGCTCAGACGTAGACGTCCCGCGCGCCCGCCTTCACCTTTTCCACCATGGCAGAGGCCTTTTCCCGCAAATTCTGGGGCATCTCCTCCAAAGCCGCGGCGATGCAGGCCTCTCCCGCCGCGCGGGTTTCCGGGCTGCCGTAGTGGACCAGGAACTCCATGAAGGTGCTCAGGGCGTTCACGCCGCAGTAGCTCTTGATGAGCCCCGGCTTCGCCAAATCCATGAAGTCCGCGCCGGTCCGGCCCATGCGGTAGCACCCGGTGCAGAAGGACGGGATATAGCCCAGTTGCGCCACGTCGCGGATCACCTCGTCCACCGGGCGGTGGTCGCCGAGGGAGAACTGGCTGGCGTCGAACTTCTCCTCCTCGCAGTAGCCGCCGGGGTTCGTGCGGCTGCCCGCGGAAATCTGGGACACGCCGAGGGCGAGGGTTTCGCGCCGCATCTCGGGGGTCTCGCGGGTGCTCATGATCATCCCCGTGTAGGGCACGGCCAGGCGCAGGATGGCCACCAGCTTGCGGAAGTCGTCGTCGCTGACGGGGTGGGGCGGGTTGTAGGACATGTCCGCGCCGACGGCGGGCTCGATGCGGGGCACGCTGATGGTGTGGCAGCCGACGCCGAAGCGCTTCTCAAGGTGGGCGACGTGCTGCATGAGCGCCATCGCCTCGAACCGCCAGTCGTAGAGGCCGAACAGGACGCCCATGCCGATGTCGTCAATGCCCGCCTCCATGGCGCGGTCGGGCGCTGAGACGCGCCAGTCATAGTCGCTCTTGCGGCCCGACACATGCACCTGGGCGTAGGTGGGCCGGTGGTAGGTTTCCTGGAAGAGCTGGTAGGTGCCGATCTTCTTCGCGTGGAGGGCCTTGAACTCCTCCACCGTGAGCGGCGCCAGGTTCACATTGACCCGGCGCACCTCGCCGTTGCCGTGTTTCACCGAGTAGATGGTGTCTATGCACTTGAAGATGTAGTCCAGCCCGTCCTCCTCGGGATAGGACTCGCCCGCCACCAGCAGGATGCGCTTCTGCCCCTGGTCAATGATGTTCCGGGTCTCCTGCGCCACCTCCTCCTGCGTGAGCGCCCGGCGGGTCACGGCCGGGTTGTCGCTGCGGAAGGCGCAGTACTTGCAGATGTTCTTGCATAGGTTGGACACATAGAGCGGGGCAAACATGACGATGCGCCGCCCGTAGATTTCCTCCTTCACCTTCCGGGCCGCGGCGAAGAGCCGGTCCAGCAGCCCGGGGTCCGTCACGGTGGTGAGACAGCCCACCTCCTCCTCGTTGAGCCCCTTCATCTCCAGCGCCTTGTCCAGCACCTCGCCGACCCGCGCGGGATCCGGCTCCCCGGCGGCGATGGCCGCCTCAATGCGCGCGACATCCAGGGGAACGGTCTCCGAAAACACACCCATGGCGATGAATCCTTAGAGTAATGCGGGCGGGGAAACATGACGAGCCAACCCCGGGCGCGATTGGACCTCGATTATAGCAACATTCGCCTGAGAGGAATCATTCCGGGCAAGTTCAGCCGCTGCGGGGACTTCCGGAGCGCCCCCCCGCCGGGAATACAGGCGCCGGCGCGGCGTGTCTCTGGGTCAGAGGAAACGGCCATGAACACTTCGACCAAATGGATGCTCGCCGCGGCGGTTCTGATGTACGTCGCGGGATGCGGCGCGTCCCAGGAGAACGGCATGAGACCCTTGACCCCTGAGGAGGAGCACGTCATCGTCCACAAGGGGACCGAGCGCCCCTTCACCGGAAAGTACTACCGGCACAGCGAGGCGGGCACCTACACCTGCCGGCGATGCGCCGCGCCGCTCTACCTGTCCCAAAGCAAGTTCGACGCGGGCTGCGGCTGGCCGAGTTTTGACGACGAGATTCCCGGCGCGGTGACGCGCGTGCCCGACGCGGACGGCATGCGCACGGAAATCCTGTGCGCGAAATGCGGCGGACACCTGGGCCATGTCTTCCTCGGCGAGGGGTTCACCCCGAAGAACACCCGGCACTGCGTCAATTCAATCTCCATGGACTTTGTGCCGCAGGGAGCCGCGCCGCCGGCGGCCGCGCCCCAGGCCGTTCCGCCGGCCGCCGCGACGGGGCCGCAGCGCGCGATTTTCGCCGGGGGGTGCTTCTGGGGCGTGGAATACTACTTCCAGAACGCCCCGGGCGTGATCTCCACCCGTGTCGGCTACATCGGCGGCGGCAAGCCGAACCCCACCTACGAGGAGGTGTGCCGCCACGGCACCGGCCACGCCGAGGCGCTCGAGGTGGTGTTTGACCCCGCCAAAACCACCTTCGAGGCCCTCGCGCGGCTCTTCTTCGAGATTCACGACCCCACGCAGGTGAACCGACAGGGGCCCGACATCGGCGACCAATACCGCTCCGCCGTGTTCTACCTCGACGACGCCCAGCGGCAGACCACCGAGAAGCTCATCGCGCTGCTGCGCGAAAAGGGCTTCAACGTGGCCACCCAGGTCGTCCCGGCCGGGGAGTTCTGGCCCGCCGAAACCTACCACCAGCAGTACTACCAGAAGAAGGGGTCCACGCCCTACTGCCACGTCCGGGTGAAGCGGTTCTGAGGTGCGGACGCCGCGTTTTGGCGCGCGGCCTCAGCGAGCGTACCCGAAACTGCGCGGGGGTGACGTGAAGCGCCCGTTCTCCAGGGGAATCTCCTTCCCGCAGTCGCGGTCGCCCTCCAGGGTTTCCTCGGTCATGATGCGGACGGTCTTGGGC
>JAPXRP010000299.1:0-3484 GCA_033813475.1 Candidatus Hydrogenedentota bacterium | reverse complement strand
ACTCAAGCCTGCGGGCCGCCCGGCGGTGTCCGTCCACTTCGTCCACTTTGTCCACATCGTCCACATCGTCCACATCGTCCACATCGTCCACATCGTCCACTTCATCCCTGTCGGTCCGTGCCCTTTCTCTTTTCCCGGTGCGCGCGCTGCCGGGCTTGTGCTACCCTGCCTCCAACGCGGCGATACGGGCCGCAGGAGGACATGCCATGTCAAGCACTTCCATCCATCCCCGCATGACCCGCCGGGGGTTTCTTGCCGCCGCGGGGGCGGTGTGCGCGGCCGGTCTGGGGGCGCGGGCGGCCGACCCGCCGCGCCGGCCCAACGTGATCGTCATCTACACGGACGACCAGGGCTGCATAGACGCCGGGTGCTATGGCGCGACGGACCTGGCCACGCCCCATCTCGACGCGCTGGCCGCGCGCGGTGTCCGCTTCACGCAGTTCTACGCGCCGTCGTCCGTGTGCTCGCCGTCGCGGGCGGGTCTGCTCACGGGGCGCTTCCCCCTGCGGGCGGGCGTGCCGGGCAACGTGGGCGAGAAGGACGGGCTGCCGCCGGGCGAGGTGACGATGGCCGAGATGTTCCGCGCGGCGGGCTACGCCACGGCGCACATCGGCAAGTGGCACCTGGGCCACACGCCCGAAACCATGCCCAACGGCCAGGGCTTCGACCACTCCTTCGGCCACATGGTCGGGTGCATAGACAACTACTCGCACTTCTTCTACTGGCACGGCCCCAACCGCCACGACCTGTACCGCAACGGCGAGGAGGTCTTCCACAACGGGCGTTTCTTCCCCGACCTGATGGTTGAGGAGGCGTCCGGGTTCATGGAGGCCCACCGCGAGGCCCCCTTCTTCCTCTACTTCGCCATGAACACGCCGCACTACCCCTATCAGGGCGACCCGGAATGGCTGGAGAAATACCGGAAGGACGGCGTGCCCTATCCGCGCGACCTCTACGCCGCCTTCGTGTCCACTCTGGACGCGCGGATCGGGCGGCTGATGGAGAAGGTCGCCGAACTCGGCCTGACGCGGGACACCATCGTCGTGTTTCAATCCGACAACGGCCATTCGGTGGAGGAGCGCGCGCACTTTGGCGGCGGCAACGCGGGGCCGTACCGCGGCGCGAAGTTCAGCTTCTTCGAGGGCGGCATCCGCGTGCCCGCGATCATCAGCTGGCCCGGCCGCCTGCCCGAGGGCGCGGTGCGCGGCCAGACCGGTCACGGCTGCGACTGGCTGCCCACGCTCGCCGAGCTGTGCGGTGTGGACCCGCCCGCCGTGTCCCTCGACGGCCGCAGCCTCGTGCCCGTGCTGCAAGACCCCGGCGCGCCCGCCCCCCACGACGCGCTCCACTGGCAGACCGGCGCCGGCGCCAAGGCCCAGTGGGCCGTGCGCCGCGGCGACTGGAAACTCATCGGCAACCCCGTGGACATCGTCAACCCCAAATCGCTGACCAAAGACGACGCCCTCTTCCTCGCCAATCTGGTGGACGACCCGTCCGAGGCCCGCAACCTCGCCGCCGACCACCCCGAGAGAGTCCGCGAACTGCGGGGGCTTCATGACGCCTGGCTGGCGGAGATGGGATTCCGCTGAGATTCGGCCGCCCTGCGGGCGCTCCGGATTACGGGGCGCTCACAAAACGGATTTCGTCCCCCGCAAACGCGGTGATGCCCCCCTTGAGGCCCTCCGCCATGGTTCCGTTTCTGCTGCGCGAAACCGAGACACACCCCGCAACGGAAGTGGAGGGGGCATCGGCGTTCAGCACGAGACTGTTCGCCGGCACCACATAGGCGCCCGTGTCGGCCACCTCCTCCGAGAACCCCTCGATGTGTTCGCCGGAAACGGACACCTGCGCAGCCCCCCCAAGGGGGTCCGTCCAGAAAAGGCTGATGTCGGCGGCGCGTGAGATGCCGGCCCCCTCCGTCGGCGTCGTGAGCTGAAGCGCGGGAAGGTGCTCCACCGAGGAGACCAGGCTGGTCCCGTCTCTCCGGGTGAAGACGAACACATAGCGCTCCGCCTCCGGCACCTCCGCCCCGTAGTAGTCAAAGGCGATGCCGTTGATCCGCGGCAGCGCCGCGCCGTTCACGGAGAGGGTGTCGCCCTCTGTGAGCACCAGGCTGACCGTTGTTCCGGCTTTCCAGAACGACCCCTGGGCCTGGATGCCCCCGGCGGTGACGTTGACGGAGAAGTTGCCGACGATCTGGTCGGTCGTAAACTGGCCGGTGTCGCCCGTCTCACACCCGGAAAGCCCGGCAGCACAACACACGGCGACAGCAACGCAGAAAACGGTTCTCATGGGGGTCTCCTCTGTTTCGTTTAGTGCCCAACCTGCGAAACGTGGGGAATATGGTACCGCGTTCGCCGCCCGGTGTCAAGTTTGGGGGTGCAGCGGCAGCAGCAGCTGGACCGTGGTTCCCCGCCCCTCCGCGCTGTGCACGCGCACGGCGCCCTGGTGCCCCCGGACAATGCCCAGCACCGCCGAGAGCCCGAGCCCGCGCCCCATGAACTTCGTGGAGAAGAAGGGCTCGAAGATGTGCTCCAGCGAACCGGGGTCCATGCCCCTGCCCGTGTCGGTCACCTCCACCCACGCATAGGCCACGCCGGCGCGGGGGGGGGCCGCCCACACCCCGGCCGCGCCCGCGCCGCGGAACACAAGGGTGCCCGTGCCCACGGAGACCACGCCCTCCGTCCCGGCCAGGGCCTCTGAGGCGTTGAGCAGCAGGCTGACCACGGCCTGCCGCAGTTGGGCGGGGTCGCCCCGCGCGGGCGCCGCCTCCGGGGAAAGCCGGAAGCGCAGGCGGATGCCCGGAGGCAGCTCCGGCGCCAGCATCCGCGCGGCCTCGCGGGCCACGAGGTTGAGGTCCAGGGACTCGGCGGCGAAACTTCCCTTCCCCGCGTAGGTGAGCATCTGGCGGCAAAGGGCGGCGGCCTTGCGCGCCGCCGCGCCGATCTCCAGCAGCGACTTGCGCGCCGGATTCTCCGCGGGCACGTCAAGGAGGGCGAGGTCCACGTTCCCGATGACCGCCATGAGCAGGTTGTTGAAGTCGTGGGCGACCCCCCCGGCGAAGAGGGAAAGGCTCTCCAGCCGGCGCGCCTCGCGCATGCGCGCGTCCACCTGCCGCTTGCGCTCCTCCGCGGCCACCACCTCCGTGATGTCCTCCAGGGTGAACACCGCACCCTCCGCGCCGGTCAGGCGCAACGGCACGCCGTTGAGCGAAAGGATGCGCTCCCCCGCGTCCCCGGCCGTGGAGCGGCACCGGCGGTTCATGAACGGCGAACCCTCCGTCATGACCCCCCGGACCGCGGCGGCGAAATCCCCGCCGTCCTCCATGCGCAGGAGGGCGGAAATCTCCTCCAGGAACATGCCCGCCAGCTCCTCCGCCGCCGTGCCGAGAAGTTCGGCGGCCCGCCCGTTGGAGAAAACCACCACACCCGGTGCGTCGGCCGCCAGAATTCCCACCGGACTCGTGCCCGCGACCCCCGCCAGC
>JAPXRP010000298.1:0-3503 GCA_033813475.1 Candidatus Hydrogenedentota bacterium | reverse complement strand
AGACCTCCAGTCGCTTCTTGGGGATGGGCTTGCCGCTTCCTTCGCAGACGCCAAAGGTGCCGCTCTTAATGCGGAGCAGGGCCTCATTGATCTCCATCAGACGCTCCGAGGCGTTGCTGGCAATGTTCAGGGCCGTGTCCAGCTCGAAACTGTCGGTCCCCTTTTCCGCGAAACTGGCAAGATCCCCGCCGTTGTCGCGCCCTGACTCGTTGCGGGTGGTCTCTTCGATGTTGCGAATGCTCTTCAACAGGCGCTCACGTTCCTCCAGGAGCAGTTTCTCAAACTTCTTCAGGTCCGACTTGTTCATAATGCGGCACAACCTCCGTTTAGAGCAAGGACCCGGGGGTCCGGATTCCGCGTCTCCGGCGACGCCTTCAACGTTTCAAACGCTTGTCACAGTTGGCTTTACAGGTCCCCAACGGTCGTCGGTGCGGACCGTCGAGGGCACTAGTCCGACAGAAGTTTATCACGCAGGGCGGCCAACTGGTCCGCCAGCAGGGTGTTCATGAACGGATTGTCGGCGCCCGCCGGCTCCCGGCGGTCCCGCTGGGCGGACCGGTCGCCGGAACGGTCGTGCGGACGGCGGTCATCTTCCCTGCCCCGGCGCGGCCCGCCGCGGTCGGGCCGCGCGTCGCGGCCCTCGGGACGGCGTCCCCGTTCCCCCGCATCCCGCGGGCCCCGGGGACGGTCATCGGCCGGCCCGCGCCGTCCGCCTTCGGCGGGATCGGGCTCGCGGGGCGGCAGGGTGGCGCGGATGGACAGGGAGATGCGCCGTCCCTCCGGGTCCACGCGGGTGACCATGGCCTTGACGGTCTGGCCCACTTCCAGGAACGATTTCGGGTCTTCGACGAAATGGTCGCTCAACTCGGAGAGGTGAATCAGCCCCTCCTTGCCGACGCCGAAGTCCACGAACACGCCAAACTCGGCGATGTTGGTGACTTTGCCCTCCACGATGGCCCCCTCCTGCACGGAGGAAAGGTCGGGGCGGGGCCGCTCGGCACGGGCGCGCTCAGGGCGCGGCCGGGGTTCGGGCAGCACATAGCGGCCCCGGGGATCCCCCCAGGGGGCCGACAGTTCCCGCCGCCAGTCGGCCACGGCCAGGGGGCCGAAGGCGGGATCGTCGAATTCCGGGAAGGCCACGGAGGCAGGGTCGGCAAGCGGCAGGCCGGCCGCGGAGACCCCGGCGGCGGCGAGGGCCGCCGACACGGCCTCGTGCGCCTCGGGATGGATCCGCGTGGCGTCCAGGGGCTGCTCGCCCCCCGTGATGCGCAGGAATCCCGCGCAGAGCATGCAGGACTTTTCGCCGATGCCGGAGACTTCCTTGAGCTGGGCACGGCTGGTGAAGGGGCCGTCCGTTTCCCGGCGGCGGACGATGTTCTGCGCCGAGCCCATCTGGAGGCCCGTCACATAGCGCAGGGCGTGGACGGGCGCGCTGTTCAGGTCGAGACCAATCCGGCAGACACAGTATTCCAGGGTGCGGTAGAGGCCCTCTTGGAGCCGGCGCTGGTTCACCTCGCGCACATGGGGCCCGACGGCCAGATGGCGCGGCTCCAGCTTGATCATTTCCATGAGGGGATCCTGGCCCCGCCGCGCCAGACTGACGGCGGCCCGGAGGGGCTCCGCGAGGCCGGGGAGTTCCGCGGCCGCCTCGGCGCCCGCCGCCCAGGCGCTGATGCCCGCCTCCGGCGCGTGGATGACATGCACTCCGCGCACCCGGCTGCCGCGCAGGGCGTCCTGCAGGGCGCGTCCCGCCCGCCGGGCGGGGCCGCTGTTGCCGACCACCACGAGGCGGATGTGGTGCGCCTCCAGCAGTTCGGCGGCCACATCGGCGGCGGTCTTCGGCGCGGCGTCGCCTTCTGTCTGCCCCTCCGCCGGCGTGTCCAGCCGCGCCTCCAGGCAGGCGCCCGCCTCGTCCACGGCGGCGAAGGCCGTGCCGCCGCCGCGCACGGGGTGGACGGCCAGCAGGCGCACCGGCCCGGCCGGCTGCGTCATGACCGCCGTCTCCACCTGCCTGCGCAGGTCGGCGATGACGGCCTCGTCCGCCGCCTGCTGGGCGGACGCGAAGACCTGCTCCTCCATCTCCACGCGGAGCACGCGGCGGAAGGCGTCGCGGACGGCGGCGGTGATCTCGGGGGCGAAGGAGCTGTCGGGGTCCTTGAGGTATTTCGCGATGATGGCCGCCTCGAGGGCGTCCTCGTCCATGAGGAGTTCCGTGCGCAGGGCGCCGATCTTCAGGCCGCGCAGGATGGTGAGCAGGTCCGTCGGCGCCGTTTCGCGCAGGGGCTTGCGGAAATTAAAAAGCGGCTCGAAGCGCTGGCGCTGCGCGCCCAGGTACTTCGTGCCCGACACCGCGAGCACGCCCTCGTCCCGCAGGGCGTCGCGCACCATCCGCCGCACGCCCGCGTCAAAGGTGATCCGCTCGCTGAGGATGTCCCGCGCGCCCTCCAGCGCCTCCTCCACCGTGAGCACGTGGTGCTCCGGGCTGATGTGCTGCTCCGCCATGAACGGCACCGGCCCCGGATGGGGCACCTGCATCATGATGAAATCCGCCAGGGGCTCCAGCCCGCGCAGCGCGGCCACCGCCGCCTTGCTGTTCTTCCGCTTGCGGAACGGCAGGCACAGGTCCTCGAGGGTCACGGCGTCCGAGCACGCGTCGAGGGCGGCGGCGAGGGAGTCCGTGAGCCGGTTCGCCGCGGCGATGTTTGCGCGCATGGCGTCCCGGCGGCTGGTCAGGGTGATGAACTGCTGGTTGCGCCGCTCGATGAGTTCGAGACGCTCCGCGTCAAGCCCCCCCGTCGCGTCCCTGCGGTACGCGGCGATGAAGGAGGGGGTCAGCCCCCTGTCCAACAGTTCGACCGCCGCCCGCACCTGGTCGGGCAACGCCGCCGCTTCCGCGGCGACCATCTCGACAAAACGCTGTTCCATAATGACGCGCTCCAGCATGTGCGAAAAAAGCGCGCGAAGTGTACCAGAAAAGGCTTCTGCAAGCAACGTTTGCGCGGAAACGCGGGGCGGCGGGCCGCGTGGCCGCAGCCGCTGGACCCTCCCCGTTCACAGGGAGGAAACCGTCCCGGCGCGCCTCCGTACCGCCGGCGTCCCGCCGGTCTTGTCTTGGGTCCGGGTGAGCGCTGTTCGGGAAGAATGGACATGGATGCACAGGATTTCCTTTCATAACCTGTCCATGCAGTCCACCCCGTCCATCCGGTCCATTCACGCAGGCATGTTGTCCAACGACCGACCCAAGCAATGACCGGAGCGTGAGGGCACCCCTGCCGCCGTCAATTCTGGAGCACGAAGAGGCCACGCTGGAGCATGGCGATCCCAGGGGGCGCGCAGGCCGGTTCTTTCGCGATGCTTTCTTCGCGGAAATCGCCTGTGTTCGGTGGGGCTTGGCGCGTCCGGAACCAGGACTTCCCCCAAGATTTTCGGGTAAAGGCTTCGCCTATGACGAGTCGTAGGCGAAGAGGTCCATCTGTCTGGGGGCGTTTCTCGGGCCCGGGGCC
>JAPXRP010000297.1:0-3539 GCA_033813475.1 Candidatus Hydrogenedentota bacterium | reverse complement strand
CGCCAGGAGGCCGCGTACAGGCTGACCCACTCAAACTTGGCGGTCATGCCGAGGTCGCGCTGCTCCTCCATGGAGCGCAGGAACTTGTGCTTGTAGATCTGCTCGGCCTGCCGCTCCAGCATCCGGCGCTGGCGCCACTCGCGGTACCGCTGCGCGTAGCGTTCAAACCAGTCGGCGGCGGCGCCGTCCCAGCCCACATCATAGCCGCGTTTCTGGGACAGGAAATACTTGTGGGCCTCGATGTGCAGACGCTCCGCCTCGTTGCGGGGGACGCAGTAATCGGGCAGCACCACGGTCTCCGAGGAACAGGTGGTTATCAATGCGCTCATCGTCTTCTCCGGTTGTCCAACCAATCCGTGCAAGTATGAATGAAGCCAATAATTCACCCGCGCGGGGCGCATCCCGGTTTCCGGGGATTTCGCGCCTTCGTGCGCGCACTTAAGTTTTAACACAAATGGTAACCGGTGTCAAGAACTTTATGCCTATACCTCTGTTGGGGTTGCGCCCAAAACATGCCACAAGATGTGGCATTTGTGCCGGATCCCCCAAAAAACGAATTCGGTGTCAACTTGGGGCGCTTGTCAATCAAATACCCACGGAATCCTCCGGGAATACCCCCCGGTCAAGCGCCTCCCCGGTGATGCGCCCGTGAGAGGCGTGCCAAAACGGGCACCCTCCCCGGCATAACAGGGCCTGCGGAGAGGCGTGGGGAACCGCCAGCCGCTCGGCCAGGAAATCCGACACCGCCCGGTGCTCGACGACATCCACCCGCGCGGCGGGAGGCGCATCGGCCCCCCTCCCCGCCAGCCAGGTCTCGGTCCGCCGGAGGGCGGAGGCGGAAATGGGACACCGGGTGCTGTGCTTGAACACCAGCACGGGCGTGTCACCGTGCCGGACCAGAAAGGCCTCGGCGGCCTCGGAGGTGGTCAACGCTTCCATGGAGGCTCCTTGTTTTCTGCTTGTAAACAAAGGGCGGGGCGTGCATAATCCGGGGAGGGGCGGAGCGCCGCCCCGCAAAGGAAAGGAGCCGGTCATGGCACTGAGTCGGCGCGGGTTTCTGGGGGCGGCGGGCATGCTGGCGGGGGGCATGGCCCTGGGGGCGGCGGCGCCGCCGAAAAAACTGCGCATCTGTGTCATCGGCGACACGAAACTCGGCGGGTTCGGCCATGACCTCCACCGGGCCTGGGAGACGCGGACCGATGTGGAGATCGTCGGCCTGAGCGATCCCGACGAGGGGGGCCGCGCGAAACGGGCCGCCGAGTGCGGCGCGCCGCGGACCTACGCGGACCACACGGAGATGCTGGAGAAGGAGCGGCCCGACCTGGTGACGGTGTGCCCGCGCTCGCCGGTGCGGCACCGGGACTATGTGCTGGCGGCGGCGGCCGTGGGCGCGCACGGGTTCATGGAGAAGCCCCTGGCGGTGGACCTGGCCGAGGCGGATGAGATGACGGCGGCCGTGGCGGCGAAGGGCCTGAAGTGGTCCATCGCGTTCAACTGGGGCCTCGTGGCGGAGGTGCGGCACGCCCTGAAGCTCGTGGGGGAGGGGCTCATCGGCGACCTGATGGAAATCCGCGCGCGGGGCAAGGAGGACCACCGCTCGGGCGGCGAGGACATGGTCGTGCTGGGGGCGCACCTCTTCGACCTGATGCGCCGCTTCGCCGGAGACCCGCGCTGGTGCCAGGCCACGGCGCTGGCGGACGGCAAACCCGCCGCGCGCGCGGACATCCGCGAGGCGACGGAGCCCCTCGGGCCCATTGTCGGCGACACGATCCAGGCGGTCTTCGGCTTCGACAAGGGAATCACGGGCTCCTTCACCAGCCTGCGCAACACCGCAAAGGGCGGCAACCGCTGGGGGCTGGACCTCTTCGGCACGGAGGGCGTCCTCTCCATCCGCATGGAGCGCAAGCCCTATGTGCCCTACATCCGGGTGCTGCGCGGCCCCCTCTGGCTGACGGACGCGGATGACAAGGGCGCGGCGTGGGAGTTCCTGCCCGACGCGCCCGTCACCACCCTCACCAACGCCGCCGCCGACCGCTACGCCCCCCTGACCACCGACCTCCTCGCGGCCATCCGCGAGGACCGCGCCCCGGCCGTGAGTCTGGAGAATGGCCGCGACTCGCTGGAGATGGTGTCCGCCGTCTTCGCGTCGCACCTCGCCGGCGCCCGGGTGGAGCTGCCGTTGAAGGAGCGAAAGCACCCGCTGGGCTGAGGGGGACAGCATGGGAGGCATGGAGAGCGTGGAAAGTATGGAAGCGACGGGGACGGAGGACGCGCGGGAAGAGGATGGATGGCCCGCGCGGGGGCGGACGCGAAACGATGGGGACCGCGCGTTTGCCCGGGGCCCTCGCGGCACCCGGTCTGGAAGGCGCAAGCGAGCTTGCGCACTCCAAGGCGCGCTCCGCGCGCGGGATGAAAGACCGCCGTCCACCCCCACTGCCCCGGAACCGCGCTCCGCGCGCGGCGAAGAACCTCCGCCCACCACCACAGCCCCGGCGTTGCACAGCGCGAAGCGCCTTGGAGTGCGGTAGCTTGCTGCCGCCTTTCTTCGCGCGGGCTTGCCCGCGCGGGGGCGGGAGGACACCTCACACCTCGAAGTCGTCCACCACGTTCACACGTCCATACCCAAACGACGCAACCTTTCTCCTGAACGCATCCTCCGCGCTCTGGGCAAACCATGCCGCGGAGCAGTGGGGGTAGTTCTCCGCACATGCCACCACGCCATGTTTCACCGGGTTGTTGTGCGTGTAGTTGAGGCGCGCGAAATAACTGCGCTCGTAGGAAAGCACGGTGTCCCAGTACTGAAACCAGACTTTTCGGCCAGGCGCTGCATCCATCCGGTTGATTTCCCTTGCCGAAAGCGAATGCGCGCGCTGCACCAGCGAACGCAGGGGCATGCCCGCTTCCTCACCGGGGGCCGCCGCCACGATGTGATAATGATTGGGGAACACGGCCCATGCATGGGGCCGCCATCCCGCCTCGTGCAGCACGCCGAGCAGGGTGTCCTGCAGAAGGGACAGACGATCTTCCCCGCAGAAGTAGGGCTTTTTGCGCAGGGTTGCCGCCGTGATCATGTGGGCCCGGTTGGGCGTGAACCGGTGAACGGGGGCGTGATGCCAGTCCGACCAGAGGGGTGAAGGGGTGTTCTTCCTGTCTTCCGAAGGCATGCGCAAGAATCCTGAAAAGCGGCGGCCACCGCGTTCCTGGGAGAATATCACGATCGCGGGCCAAACCGGAAACACCGGTCTGGAAGGCGCAAGCGAGCTTGCGCACTCCAAGGCGCGCTCCGCGCGCGTCATGAGCGGCCGACACACATCCCCACAGCCCCAGGTCCGCACAGCGCGCAGCGCCTTGGAGTGCGGTAGCTTGCTGCCGCCTTTCTTCGCGCGGGCTTGCCCGCGCGGAGGCGGACGCGAAACGACGATAGCCGCGCATTTCCCCAAGGCCCTCGCGGCACCCGGTCTGGAAGGCGCAAGCGAGCTTGCGCACTCCAAGGCGCGCTCCGCGCGCGGGATGAAAGACCGCCGTCCACCCCCACTGCC
>JAPXRP010000296.1:0-3546 GCA_033813475.1 Candidatus Hydrogenedentota bacterium | reverse complement strand
AGCAGCAGCACGCGGGGCGGGGCGTCCGTGTCATGCGCGGGGTTCATGGGCCCAGCATACCCCAAGCCCGCCGGGGACGCAACATGGGGGGCGGAGCGGGATGTGCGCAGGGAACGCGCCGGGGGGGTCCGGGCACGAGATGGCTTCGCGGGACTGCCAAGAGAGTACCGGGTTTGCCGGGGCAGCCGCCCCCTGGGATCGCCAAGCTCCAGCTTGGCTTTCGGGGAAACACGGATCGAACAGGCCCGCGCGGAAAAACCAAGAGGCCAGGCTAGAGCCTGGCGATCCCAGGGGCGCGTGCTTTGGGGGATGGAGGGAGCCGGCGCCATGGCGGGAACGTGAGGGCCGCGCTTCGCCAAGAAAGTCCCGGGTTTGCCGGGATGGACGACATCGTAGGCGGCGGCGGCGCCTCCATTTGGAGTGCGGCGGCAACGACGCCGCTTTGGTTTTCCGGGAAAGGGCCGTCGGGAGGGGCGTGGCATGGTTCGTCGCCTGGGAAAGCGGTGTCGCCGCTGCGCTCTGCCACCGCACTCCACATAACAGCCGGGGCTACTGGGACCGCCGAGGCCATTGGAGCGGCCCTCCTCAACCGACATTCCCGCCTCCGGGCGGTCTGGGGCCCGCGATGACGGATTTGTCCGGCGGGAACGCAACATGGGGGGTCAGCGGTTGAGGACGGCGTGGACCTCTTCGGGGGCGTGGCAGGAGAGGAGGGATGCGTAGAGGTTGCGGTTGCGCAGGACGAGCATCACCTTGGCGAGCATGGCGAGGTAGGTCTTCTCGGAGCCGAGGGGGGTGGCGAAGAGCACGATGATGTGGGCGGGCCGGTTGTCGAGGGCCTGGAAGTCCACGCCCTCCGGGGAGACGGCGAGCCCGAGGGTGGGCACGGTCACCTCGGCGATGCGGACATGGGGCACGGCGACGCCGTTGCCGATGCCGGTGCTCATGACGGCCTCGCGCTCGAAGACGGCCCTGCGGAAGGCCTCGGCGTCCGTGATGACGGGGTTCCCGGCCATGGCGTCCACGAGCCGGTCTATGGCGGCGCGCTTGTCCAGGCCCGGCGGCAGGATCACGATCTGCTCTTTGGGGATGACGATGTCGAGTTGGGCCATGGTGTCCTTGGGCTCAGTCGAACTTCAGACCGGTGAGGTTTTTCCGCATCCGCGCGAGGGCCTCGTCGAGGCGGTCGTCGGCGACGGTGAGGGAGAAGCGGACAAAGCCCTCGCCGTTCACGCCGTAGGCGGCGCCGGGCGCCAGCACCACCGCGCAGGACTCGAGCATGCGGTCGCAGAAGGAGGCGGACGTGTGGCCGGCGGGCACGGGCACCCACAGGTAGAAGGTGCCCCTGGGCGGGTCGTAGGTCCAGCCCAGGTCGCGGAGGGCGGCCAGCACCTTGTCGCGCCGCGCGCCGTAAATCTCCAGCATCCGGGCGGTGCAGGCGTCGCCGTTGTCCAGCGCCTCGATGCCCGCGTACTGCACCGCGTTGAAGACGCCGCTGTCCGTGTTGGCCTTCACCGTGGCGATGGCCTTCACGATGTCCGGGTTGCCGCAGGCCATGCCGATGCGCCAGCCGGTCATGTTGAAGGGCTTCGACAGGGAGTTCAGCTCGACGCCCACGTCCTTCGCGCCGGGGGCGTTCAGGAAGCTCAGGCGCTCCACCCCGAAGACCATTTCGCTGTACGGGTTGTCGTAGCAGACGGCGACGTCGTAGGCCTTGGCGAACTCCACCAGCTCGGCGAGGAACGCCCGCGTGGCCACGGCGCCGGTGGGGTTGTTCGGGTAGTTGAGGTAGAAGGCGCGGGCGTTCCGCGCCACATCCGAAGGGATGTCGGCCAGCCGGGGGAGGAACCCGTCCTCGGGGCGCATGGCGACGGGGACCGGCTCGCCGCCGGCGAACCAGATGCTGGGCTTGTAGCCGGGGTAGCCGGGGTCGGTGACGAGGACGGTCTCGCCGGGGTTGACCATGCCGAGGGCGAAGTGGTGGCAGCCCTCCTTGGACCCGATGAGGGCGACGATCTCGCGGGCGGGGTCCAGGGCAACGTCGTAGCGGCGGGCGTACCACCGGGCGACGGCCTCTCGGAAGGCGCGCATGCCCCACTCCTCGTCCGTGGGGTAGCGGTGGTTTTCGGGGTCCTTCGCCGCCGCGCACAGGGCCTCGATGACGGGGTCGGGCGTCGGCTCGACCGGGTCGCCGATGGCGAGACTGACCACGTCCACGCCCCGCGCGCGCGCCTCGGCGATCTTGTTGCGCAGGGTCATGAAGAGATACGGCGGGATTTTTGTGAGCCTTTCGGCGGTGTCCATGCGTCAGCCCTCGTAACCGGAGAATTTGCCCCGAAAACAGCGCGTGTAGTGTACCCGTTGCGCCCCCCCTGCCGCAACCGGGGGACGCCGCGGACGGTCCGCAGGGCGGCCGCCGCGGGGACGGCACTTTTTCCGGCGGGGGGGCTGCGGGTACAATGTCCCGGGGCGCGAACGGCGTGCGCGCGCCCCGGGGCGGGCATTCTTCCGAGGCCCCCTCTTCGGCAGTCCGGCGCACGCCCGGGAAAGGCGGCAGCATGCAGGTGATCATCCGCGGGACGAAGGAGGCCGCCACCGAGCTGGCGGCGCAGGTGGTGGCGCGCCAGCTCGCGCGCAAGCCGAACACGGTGCTGGGCCTGGCCACGGGCCGCACCATGGAGGGGCTCTACGCCCGCCTGGTGCGCATGCACCAGGAGGAGGGGCTGGACTTCTCCCTCGCCGTCACGTTCAACCTCGACGAGTATGTGGGCCTGCCGCCGGACAACCCCGGCTCGTACCGCTACTACATGAACCACCACCTCTTCGGCCATGTGAACATTGACGGGCGCAACACGCACCTGCCCGACGGCATGGCCGCGGACCCCGAGGCCGCGGGCGCGGCCTACGACGCCCTCATCAGGGACCACGGCGGCATAGACCTCCAGATTCTCGGCATCGGCAAGTCCGGCCACATAGGGTTCAACGAGCCCCTGTCCGCCATGTTCTCGCGCACCCGCGTGAAGGCCCTCACCCCCCAGACCGTCGCGCAAAACGCCCCGCTCTTCCCCCGGCCCGAGGACATGCCCCGCCTCGCCGTCACCATGGGCGTCGGCACCATCCTCGAGGCCGACCGCATCCTCGGCCTGGTCACCGGCGACTCCAAGGCCGAAGTCTTCGCCAAGGCCGTGGAGGGCCCCGTCACCTCCATGATCTCCGCCACCGCCCTCCAGCTCCACGCCAACTGCACCATGGTCTGCGACGCCGAGGCCGCCGCCCTCCTCACCCAGCGCGAATACTACGAATGGATCTTCGAGAACGACCCCCAGTGGGCGGATTTCAGGTAGACCGCGCAACGGCCCGGCGCCGCACGCCAACGCAGAAGCGCCTTCCAGCCGCTTTCTTTGGGCGCGCACCATGACGCAAGAACGCGCCTGGAAGGCGCGTCTGCGTTGGCTGCGGTGTCCGGGATTATCTGACGCACTCGACCCAGACGCGCAACGCGCCGCGGCGCGCGTTGCCGGCCTCGTGGAAGGCTTCGAGGCGGCC
>JAPXRP010000295.1:0-3581 GCA_033813475.1 Candidatus Hydrogenedentota bacterium | reverse complement strand
ACAGCACCCGCCCCAGATGCCAGGGGCTTTCGCGGGCGAAATCGCCCAGCCCGACACCGGTCGCCGGGCGGTCCAGAAACATGTCCCACGCCCCCGCCCACAGCCACCGGCGGACATGGTAGCCCGTGTCGCCCGCGTCAAAGGTGGCGTCCACCCGCGCCAGCACCGTTGGCAGCACGGGAAGCGCGGGCAGCACCAGCGCCGCAAGCACGACCCCCGCCGCGATCCGCCGCCGCCGGGGAATCCCGCGCCGAAACAGGGCGGACGCCGCCGCCACCGCACCGCCCACCGCCGCTGCCAGCCAGGCGGACCGGCTCATGGACACTGCCAGCCCGCCGGTGCAGCACAGGGCCGCCGGCAGGTCTGCAAGAAGAAGCGGCCAGCCCGGGAAACGCCGCCCCGTCAGACGGCGCAGGAAAAGGCCCACACCCGCGGCCAGCGCCAGGGCGGCGTATCCACCGAGCAGGTCCTGGTTGCCGAACACAGAATAGGCCGGCTGGTCGTAACCCGGAAAAACAGGAAAGAGCCCGGGGAGCAGCCCGGCGTATTGCAGCACCGCCAGTGCGGACACCGCCGCGCCGGACAGCAGCACCGCCCGCAGCAGCCCTTCTTCGTTGTCCCGGCCCAAGAGGTCCGCCGCCAGCAGCAGGCCGGAGATGAGAAGCCCCGCCCGCACGAGGGCGGCACGGGTCCACCAGGTCAGCTCTCCGGATTCGAGCAGCGCCATGCCCGCAAGAAACAGAAAGAAGGCCGCCAGGGCCAGGGCGAAATCGCGTCCCGCCGCGCGCGGGGGACGGGCCGCCAGCCACAGGGGCAGCATGACCAGCACCCACAGGGCGAGCGCGGCCTCCTTGGCGTGAAGGAAGGAGGTGAGCGCGTAGGACCACGGGCAGGCGGCCAGCACGGGGGACGCGAACAGGAAGAGGGTCCGGAGGCGGGCGAGCTTTCGGTCCTGGGGGGGGGTGTCGGGTTCAGGAATCATGGGCCGGTGCTGCGTGCCTGCGGGGGTGTGGTCCGCTCATTCGGACACGCGGACATCATACCCCAAACGCGCCACCGCCTGTGCGAGGGCCTCCGCCGGCAGGTTCGCGCCCGCCACCGTGGCGCGGCCCGCCGACAGGTCCACCGCCACCTCGGCGCCCGCCGCGGCCGCGCGCAGCGCGCGCTCCACCGCCCCCGCGCAGTGGCTGCACGTCATACCGCCCACCTCCAGGGTGACCGTGGCCATCCCCGCCGGGGCGGGGCCTTCCCCGGCGGCGCGGGAAACCCGCCGCAGCACGCGGGGCTCCAAAACGCTCCAAACCAGCACGACCGCCAACGCGGCGGCCCACCAGGGTCCGCCCTCGGCCTCCGCGCCGTGCATCGCGTGGGCCGGGTCCAGGGAACCGCCGGAGAACCCCAGGGCGAGCGCGTCAAAGCCGAGTCCCGCCGTCAGGGCCGTCAGGACCACCGCCGCGAGGTACAGGAGCGCGGTCCGCCGCCCCATCATCTTCCACACGGTGGCGAGGGTGGCCGCATTGGTCGCCGGACCCGCGATCAGGAAAGCCAGCGCCGCCCCCGGCGACACGCCGAGGTGGATGAAGCTGACCGCCAGCGGAATGCTCGCCGTGGCGCAGACATACAGCGGCACCCCCACGGCGATCATGACGAGCATGGCCGGGAGCCCCGCGCCCAGCGAGGGGCCCAGCACCCCCGGCGGCGCGAGGGCCGAAACGGCCCCCGCAATCACCATGCCCACCACCAGCGGCCGCGCGATGTCGGCGGGCAGCGTCACCAGCCCGTAATGCAGCGCGTGCAGCGTCTTCGCCCACCCCCCCGCCGGGCGCGGCTCGTCCCCGGCATGGCAGCCATCCGAACAGGACGCCCCCCCGCAGGAGGCATCCTTTCCGGGCGTGGGGGTCTCCGGCTCACCGAAGAGCATCACCAGCGCGCCGCCCAGCAGGCCGCTCACCAGGGCGATCACCGGACGGAAAACGCCCATGAGCGGCCCCAGCATGCCCCAGGTCGCCAGGATGGAGTCCACCCCGGTCTGCGGCGTGGAGAGCAGGAAGCCCGTGGCCGCGGCGCGGCTCGCCCCGCGCGCGCGGATGGACGCCGTCACGGCGATCACCCCGCAGGAGCACAGCGGCAGCGGCACGCCCAGCAGCACGCTTTTCAGCATGGGTGTGAATCCGCGTCCGCCGAGATGGCGCTCAAACCATTCCGGCGACACAAAGGCGCTCAGCCCGCCCGCCACGAGAAACCCAAAGAGCAGATAGGGGGCCATCTGGCCCGTCACCCCCCAGGTTTCCCGCGCCATGTCCAGAACCATGTCCATCGTTCGTCAGCCTTGTTCTCTTGAAACGGTAACCCCGGCGGTTTGGGCAGTTATTCCCCACACGCGTTTGGGGGAATTCCGCAGGGAAAGGAGGGATGCCGCAGTCACGACTGCCTCGGAGGCGCGTCCGGCCTATTTCTCTTCCATTTCCCCAGGCAAATACCACCGCTCAAGGTTGCGGGACCGCGCGACGCCGATTTTGCAGTGGCCCCGTCCCCGGCAAAGGGTGTCGTCGTTGGCGCCGGCAAAGAAGAGGTAGAACCAGCCGTCATGGTCGCGCCAGTCGCACAAATAGGCCGCATTGGCGCGCATTACACGGTTCCAGCCGGAGAAGGGAAGGGGGATATGGCGCTTGTTTGTCCACCGCGCCCAATGCGCCAGTTCGGTTCCGTCGCCGTCCATGGTGTACAGGAAGGGCTCATGACTGCCCGTATAGTCGTTGCCGCCCGTTTCAAAGCCCCGCGGTGCGCGCCCCGTGGCCATCATGCGCCACTGGCCGTCTATCTTGACAAACTGGTAGGCCTCGCACCATCCGTCCGTGTCGGCCTTCACCGGCGCCTCCCAGCGGAAATCAAGGGCTTCGCCGGCAGAGCGCATCACATGGAGCCGCTGTCCTGATTTAAAGCCTGCATAGTACCGCCCGCCCTCACGGGCAATGGCCGCGT
Organism: Candidatus Hydrogenedentota bacterium; assembly: GCA_033813475.1. Lineage (GTDB taxonomy): Bacteria > Hydrogenedentota > Hydrogenedentia > Hydrogenedentales > CAITNO01 > JAAYBR01. Next base: position 599 of record JAPXRP010000295.1, on the reverse strand, counting down.
CAATGTGGCGTGCGCCCGGCTGCGTTTGGGCCCACGCCTCTCTGGGTGCGGTCCAATCGGCCAGGGTTGCGGACGATGCATGGTATATTCGCCTGTCGGCGTCCGGGGCGGACAGTTGGAAGAACGCATGCCACGTCTCCCCATCACGGAGAAAACGCGGCGCCACGCCGAAGACAGGGGCGGGCAGGAGGTACTCGTAGGTGTGGAAGTCCCGGGTGCGCACGAACGCGGCGCCCTGTTCGAGGTCCAGCTTGGGGAATATCCAGAACCAGCCCCCGTGATAGAGGACCGCCTGGTTCTTAATGGCGCCATGCCTCGACGCGAGGATGGGGTTCCGCAGGTTTTCCCAGTCTATTTCGGGGAACCCCGGCGCTGATACGGCAGCGCGGCCCATCGGCACGAAGTTGGACCAGGCAATGTGCGCGTCGGCGGGCACGATGCCGTCCGGGTCAATGCGCCAGGAATCCGGCGACGGGGTGAACGCCGAAGCCCCGCCCGCCAGAAACACGAGACATGCCGCCATTCTCAGGTATTTCATGATATGCAGCGTCCTTCGGCCGTTCACGGGCATTATAGTCGGTTTCGGGTGCGGGAAGAGG
>JAPXRP010000294.1:0-3592 GCA_033813475.1 Candidatus Hydrogenedentota bacterium | reverse complement strand
GCCTCGTTCCCCGATTCGAGCGGTGTCTGTTCCATCGTTATACCTACCGTTCGTTAGTGCTGCCCCATTGTACGCGATTTTTCGCCCCGTGTAAAGCAAAACGCAGTTTTTTCACCTTGGGTCTGGGCGGGGGTGGGGGAGTGTGCGGAAGGGGGTGCCTCTTTCGGGGCCGGTGTGCTATCTTGGGGAAGCCGGCCGGGAACCACCTCCCGAGACGAAGAGAAGGAAACCTTGGCGGGACATGGATCGAAAGAAGCGCCTTCCGTCGCCGGAAGCGGCGGGAAAGCGCGGCGTTTCCGCGCCCGAACGCGGCTGTGGGCCGTTGTGTTTGCACTTTTGCCCGCATTTGCCGCGACGGCGCCGGCGGAGCCCGTGACCATCGAACTGTGGGGGCTGGTGGAGTCGCGGGTGCTGAAGGGGGTGTACGAGGCGGTGTATGAGTTTGAGCGCCGGCACCCGGACATCCGGGTGCGCATCGGCACTCCGGGGGGACAGGGGGACCTGGACCCGCAGAAACTGCTGACGGCGGTGGTGGCGGGCACGCCGCCGGACGTGCTTTGGTTTAGCCGCCATGCCCTGGGCATGTGGGCGGCCCGGGGGGCCTTCCGCCCGCTGGACGACCTGATCGCCCGCGACGGGGTCAATCTGGACGGGTACTACCCCGGCGTGCGCGAGGCCTGTGTCTGGGATGGGAAAACCTACGCCTACGCGTGGAACATAGACGGGCGGGTGCTTTTCTGCAACATGGAGATGCTGCGGGCGGGGGGCTACGACCGGCCGCCCGCAACCTGGGCGGAACTCACCGAGATGGCAGGCACCCTGACCCGCTACGACGCCGCGCGGGGCCGGTTTGAGCGGCTGGGGTTTGCGCCCAATTTCGGCAACGCCTGGCTCTATCTTTATGCCTGGCAGAACGGGGCGGAGTGGTTCTCCCCGGACGGGCGCACGGCGCAGGTGAACAGCCCGCCGGTGGCGGGGGCACTGGACTGGATGGTCCGGACCTACGACGCCGCCGGGGGGGCGGAGAGGGTCCAGTCCTTTCAGAACTCCTCGCAGACCGAGGGCATCGGGGACCCCTTCCTTTCCGGGCGGGTGGCCCTGCAGATTAATGGAAACTTCTATCTTGACTATCTTGCCCGGAACAAGCCGGATCTGGATTTTGTGGCAGCCTTGCCCCCGATGCCCGAGGCCGGCATGGCGCCGGTCTCCTGGTCCGGCGGGTTCGCCTGGGTCATACCGAAGGACTCCCGGCATCCCGAGGAGGCGTGGGCGTTTGCCAAGTTCATGAACAGCCTCGACGCCTGGAGGGTGCTGGCCGAGGGCCAGCGCCGGTTCACGGAATCCGAGCGGGGCGGGGAGGCTTTCTGCGTCCCCATGTACAGCGCCGACCGGACCATCAACGAGGCGGTCATGGCGCGGGTGCACGAGGACCTGCCGGAGAACTTCGTGCGGGCGAACCGCGCCTGTCTGGCCGTCCTTCCCCACTGCAAGCACCCGCCGGTGTCCGTGGCCTGCACGGAGCTGTGGGACGCCCAGGAGAAGGCCACCCTCGACGCCATCTTCCATGTGCGCGCGCCGCAGGCGGCGCTCGACCTCCAGCAGCGCCGCGTGCAGCGCTCGCTGGACCGCTTCTTCAAGCCCGTGGAGGGGCCCGTGGTGCCCGCCCGGACCCTCGCGTGGGGCGTCGCCGGGGCGAACCTGCTGGTTCTCGCGGGCGCGGCCGCCTTTTTCGCGCGCCGCCTCCGGGGGACGCGCGGCCTGGCGCGCCGCCGCGCCCTGGCGGGCATGGCCTACACCGCGCCGTGGGCGCTGGGGTTCTTCCTGCTTGTGCTGGGCCCCATGCTGTTCTCCCTGATCACCGCGTTCACCCGCTACGACGTCATCCACGACCCCGAATTCACGGGGCTGGAAAACTGGACCCGCATGTTCGGATTCCACGCGGCCGAGGACGGGTTCCGCGCGAACGACCCGCTCTTCTGGCGCGGCCTGTGGAACACGTTCTACATCGTCGTGGTGGGCGTTCCCCTGACGATGGCCGTCAGTCTGGGCGTTGCCCTGCTGCTCAGCGCCCGGGTCCGGGGCATACAAGCCTACCGCGTGCTCTTTTACACCCCGGTGATGGTGCCCGCCGTGGTCACATCGCTGATTTTCCTGTGGATGCTCAACCCCGAGACAGGCTTTGTTAACTACGGACTCAACCTGTTTCTGCGCCCCCTGGGGCTGACCGCCCCGGCGTGGTTCACCCGCCCCGAGTGGGCCAAGCCGGGGCTGGTGCTGCTGCTGCTGTGGGGCTGCGGGGGCACCGTGATCATCTGGCTGGCGGGACTCCAGTCGCTCCCCAGGCAGGTGTACGAGGCTGCGCGGATTGACGGGGCGGGGCCGTGGCGGCGGTTCACGCGCATCACCCTGCCTCTGCTCACGCCCTACGCCCTGTTCCTGTGGGTCATGGGCACCATCGGCGCGCTCCAGATATTCACCCAGGCCTACATCCTCGCCGCCCCCGGCGATTCCCTGCTCTTCTACGCGCTCTACCTGTTCCAGCGGGCCTTCCGCTATTTCGAGATGGGCTACGCGTCGGCCATGGCGTGGGTCCTGTTCCTGCTCACCGTCGCCGTCTGCCTGTTGCAGCTGCGCATTTCCCGGAGGTGGGTCCACTATGAGAATGAGTAGGTTCCCGGTCCTGCGGGCCGCGCTGACCCATGCGGCGCTGCTCACCCTGGTCGCCGTGTTCGCCCTGCCGCTGTGGGGGATGGTCGCCACGGCCCTCAAGTCCGAGACCCAGGTGCAGGACGTCTCCTCGCTCTCCCGCATTCTGGTGCCCGATCCGGTGGAGTGGGGCAACTTCGTCCAGGTCTTCCGCCGCTCCGCCTTTCCCCGCTATCTTGCCAACTCCCTGCTCCTCGTGCTGCTCAATGTGGCCGGGGTGGCGGTGGTGTGCCCGCTCGTGGCCTACGGGTTCTCCCGCTTCGAGTGGCCCGGACGCGAGGCCGTGTTCTTCCTCTTGCTGTCCACCATGATGCTGCCGCCGCAGGTCACCATGGCCCCCGTCTACCTCATCTTCTCCTCCCTCGGCTGGGTGAACACCTTCAAGCCCCTGTGGGTGCCCGCATGGTTCGGCGTGCCCTTCTACATCTTCCTCCTGCGCCAGTTCCTGCGCGGCGTGCCCAGGGAGCTCGACGAGGCGGCGATGCTCGACGGCGCGTCCACCTGGACCGCCTTCTGGCTGGTGATCCTGCCGCAGATCCGGCCCGCCGTCGCCGCGGTGGTCCTCTTCCAGACCGTCGCCGTCTGGAACGACTTCATGGGCCCCCTCATCTACATCCACTCGATGGACAAAATGCCCATCGCCCTGGGCATCCAGGCCTTCATGATGAACCACGGAGCGGAGTGGCCCCTCATGTTCGCCGCCGCCTCCCTCATGACCCTGCCGGTCCTCGTCCTCTTCGCCCTCGCCCAGCGCGTCTTCGTCGAGGGCATCACCATGACCGGGCTCAAGGGCTGAAAGACGGGCTCACCCCACGGTGAAGCACTCCGCCAGCGCGAGTGGACAGGGTGGACGATGTGGACGATGTGGACGATGTGGACTCAAGCC
>JAPXRP010000293.1:0-3613 GCA_033813475.1 Candidatus Hydrogenedentota bacterium | reverse complement strand
CATTGGGTCTCGTGGGCTCGGAGATGTGTATAAGAGACAGCTGCCTGCCCATGCCCCAGGCACACGCGAAAACGCCGGGCAACCCTCGTGTAGGGGCGCCGCTTGCCGCGCCCCTGCCTGCCCATGCCCCAGGCACACGCGAAAACGCCGGGCAATCCTCTTGTAGGGGCGCCGCTTGCCGCGCCCTGGAGCGAACACATCGGCCGTCCCTTGTCCGGCGATCCGGGACCAGGAACACCCGCCCCCAAAGGGCGAAGTTGTCCACTTTTCCACAGCCTTCCACAAAAGAAAAAAACCAAAAAGAAAAGCGCTACTACGGCTCCTGGCTGCGCGCCGAAGACCCTGCACTGAACATACAAGGCGCGCAGCGCCTGAAGCAACCCCGTTCCCGGAAGAGTCCGGATTCGCGCGCCCTTTTCCCCGGCTTCCAGGAATGGAGTTCCCCCTTCCCAAAGTTCGTGTGCTACAATAGTTTTCGAAAGTCAAGACAGGGAGGTTCCCCGTTCGGGGGCCGTCTTGACTGTGGACTGAGTTTCTTGGGATGAGGAGCGGAACGATGAAAACGTGGTCAAGGATGGTGGGTGTTGTGCTTGGGCTGGCCGTGGCCGCCGGGTCGGCCGCCGCGTCGGACAATGGAAAGCAGTGCGCGCGGCGTCCGGAGAAGGCCGCAAAGGGGAAGGAGACCGCGCCGGCCGGGCGCACGCCGATTTCCGGGGAGCCCTGGACGCCCATGGGCGCGCAGGACAAGGTCGTCTACGGCACGGACGACCGCATTGACGTGTACCAGGAAACGGACCCCCTCCGCCGGGAACTGGCCGGGTCGGTCTGCGGCCTGGTGAATACGGCCAGCTTGACGCCCGTCAGCGAGAACCGCTGGGAGTTGTCGCTGTGGGACTACACCGTGGGCGGCCATCCGCCCTGCGCTTCAGAACCTTTTGCCACGCAGCCCGTGGCCGCCTGGTGCACGGGGTTCCTGGTGGGCGAGGACCTGATCGCCACGGCGGGGCACTGTTTCTCCGACGGCGAGCAGCCCGATGTGCGGTTCATCTTCGGGTTTGAAATGACGGATGCCACAACGCCCGTGTCCGTGCTGGAGGCGAACCAGGTGTATGCCGCCGTGGAAGTGGTGGGCTGGGCGCTTTCAGGGGGGCTGGACTACTGCATCGTGCGCGTGGACCGTCCGGTGACCGCGCCGGGGGCGCAGCCCCTCCAAATCCGCCGCGAGGGCACGGTGCCTCTGGACACGCCCATTGGCGTGATCGGCCACCCGGCCGGCCTGCCCAAGAAGATCGCCTTCGGCCCCACGACGGAAGTGGCGGAGAACACCGCCTCCGGCTATTTCACGACAAATCTGGACACCTACGGCGGGAACTCCGGATCCCCGGTCTTCAACGCGGCCACCGGCGTGGTCGAGGGAATCCTCGTGCGGGGCGCGACGGATTACGTTCTGCAGGGCGACTGTTTCGTATCCAACGTCCTTCCCGACAGCGACGCCGGCGAGGATGTCAGCAAATCCACCACCTTCGCCCAGCATGTTCCGGAGTACGTTGCCGGACTGGGCAAGATCACGCTGGACAAGGAAGCCTACAAGCCGACGGACATCGTGCAGATCACGCTGGAGGACGTGCTGGCGGTTCCCTCCGTCAACGTTGAGATAGAGGGGGAATACGACACCAAGACGCTGGCGCTCACCGCGTCAAAGGCCGCCGCCACCCAGTTCACCGGGGCCGTGCAGCTTTACAGCACGGGAAAGGCGGACGTGTCGGAATGGCTGTTCGTGCTGGACGGGGGCGAAATGACGGTGCGCTACAGCGACGCGGACGACGGCACCGGCAGCCCGGCGGTGGTCGAGAAGACCGTTTCCATTGACGGCACGGCCCCGGTTATCGCGGGGGCGGCGGCGACTTTTGTCGGCGCCACTTCGGCGGTGGTGACGGTGGACGCAAACGAGCCTGTGACGGCCACAGTGCGCTACGGCACCGATTGCTCCGCCCTGACCCAGACCGCCCAGAGCGCCGGCGGGGCGGCGCAGAACCCCTCCGTCACCCTCGGCGGCCTGTCCCAGGAGACCGCCTATTACTTCAGCGTGGAAGTGGCGGACGCGGCGGGCAATGCGGCCGCCGCGGACAACGGCGGAGCGTGCTTCACCTTCACAACAGCCAGCCTGAACGACGTGTGCGGGGATGCCTGGCCGCTGAGCCTGGACACGCCCGTCACCGGCAGCAATGCGGGGGCTGCGACGGACTACGACGCCGGGGACGGCTCCGGCGCGGACGTGTGGTTCGCCTTCACTGCGCCGGCCACGGCCACCTACGCCTTCTCCACCTGTGGTTCGCCGCTTGACTCCGTGCTGCATGTTTTCTCCGGCGGCTGCGGCGGTCTGGTCCCGATCACCTCCAACGACGACTGGTGCGGCTACCAGTCCCTGGCGCGCGCCCTCCTGACGGCGGGGGCCACTTATCACATCCGCGTGGCCGGCTATGGCGGCGAAACCGGCGACTACACGCTGACCGCGTCGGAGTCCACCCCCCTGCCCAACGATCCCTGCGGGAGCGCGGTGGCCCTGACAGCGGGGGTCTCCTATGAGGGGGACAGCTCCGGCGCGGGAACGGACTACGACACGGACGGCATGGACGGCGCGGATGTCTGGTTTTCCTTCACGCCCGCCACCGCCGGGACATACGACATCTCGCTGTGCGGATCGTCGTTCGACACCACGCTGATGGTCTTCCTGGGCGGCTGCGCCGACCCCGTTGGCATCGCGTTTAACGACGACTACTGCGGCCTCCAGTCGCAGGTCCGCAAGCCCCTCCAGGCGGGGGCGCCCTGCCTGATCCGCGTGGCAGATTACGGCTACGCGGGCGGGCAGTACACCATACGGGTGGCGGCGGCGGACACGTCCGCGGATCCGTGCCCCGATGACCCGGTGGCGGACGGCGGGTTCGAGACCGGCTACCCGAACCTCGGCTGGATGGACTATTCCCTCAACTACGGCACCCCGCTGTGCGACGCCTCCTGCAACGCCAATTTCACCGCGTATGAGGGCGACTGGTTTGTCTGGTTCGGCGGGACGGACGTCGCGGAGCAGGGGTGGGTCGCGCAGAACACGGTCATCCCCTCCGCCGAGTCGGCCACTCTGTCCTTCTATGTCCGCATGCCGACGGCGGGCACCACGGGGCACATGGCCTTCCTGATGGACGGCGATGAGATGTTCCGCGTGACGGAGGCCGACGCGGCGCAGTACGCGGAGTGGACCCGGATCGAACTGGACATCAGCGCCTATGCCGATGGGGACGTTCATGAGCTTGTCTTCGAGAGCGCCGTGGAGGCACCCGACACGGACGTGCTCAACATCTTCGTGGACCAGGTCTGCATTGAAACCAGCGGCGGGGGCGCCGTGACGGTTCCCAATGTCGTTGGCCAGGCCCAGGCCGCGGCGCAGGCCGCCCTCACGGGCGCGGGGCTCACCGTGGGCACCGTGACCCCGCAGTGCAGCGACACCGTCCCGGCGGGAAGCGTCATTTCCCAGGACCCCGCAGCAGGCGCCCAGGCGGCCTCCGGTGCGCCCGTCGCCCTGGTGGTTTCCTCGGGCTCCTGCGGGGGCGCCGTGACG
>JAPXRP010000292.1:0-3787 GCA_033813475.1 Candidatus Hydrogenedentota bacterium | reverse complement strand
AAGGGGGGGCGAGGGGGGGCAGGCAGGCAGGCACAACAGAAGCGTTCTCCCTGAATCTTGGTAAGAAAGCAAATGGCGCGATAATAGGCGCCCCGGTAAGATTAGCAAATGGCTTGACACGCGAGGGAATCTGCGTGTCGCACACCTCCGCCAGCAGGGGGTTGCCCTGCACGTTCAGCTCGGGGGTGGAGGAGGGGGTGGTGAACACCGCGCCGCCCACGAGGGGCGCCACGGTGACGAGGTTGTTGGTCCGCAGGTTGAGACTGTAGAGATTGGAAAGCCCCGCGAGGGGGGCGGCATCCGTGAGGCGGTTGGACCGCAGGCTGAGCCACTGCAGGGCCGTCAGTCCCGCCAGGGGGGCGGCGTCGGTGATCTGGTTGTAGCTCAGATTGAGGGTCCACAGGACGGAGAGCCCCGAGAGTCCCGTCACGTCGGATATTTGGTTGCCGCGCAGGTCCAGTGTGTTCAGCGCCGTCAGAGTGGACAGGGTATCCGTGTCTGTGAGCTGGTTGTAGCGGATGTCCAGATAGACCAGCCCGGTGAGGGCCGAAATATCCGGAAGCCCCGTGAGCTGGTTGTCCCCCAGATAGAGCGTGGTGAGGGACGCCAGCCCGGACAGCGCGTCTGCGTTGGCCAGCGCGTTGCTGTTCGCGTACAGCGTCTCCAGATTCACCAGCGTGCCGATGCCGGCCAGGGTGGTGATCTGGTTGTCACTGATGACCAGTTCGGTGAGGGCCGTCAACCCCGCGAGCGGGGCCAGACTGACCACCTGGTTGCTGCTGACAGAAAGCGTGTCCAGCGCCGTGAGGCCGGCCAGGGGCGCCAAATCGGCAATCAGGTTGTTGCTGAGGGCAAGCGCCTCCAGCCCGGTCAGCCCGGCAAGGGGCGTCAGGTCGGCGATCTGGTTCTCGTTGAGGTTAAGCTGCACGAGCCCGGACATCCCGGAAAGGGGCGCCAGGTCCGACACCTGGTTGTCGGACAGGCCGAGATAGCGCAGGTTCGAAAGCCCGGACAGCGGCCCGAGGTTGGCGATGAGGTTCGTAGACAGGTAGAGGGAGTCGAGCGCCGTCAGCCCGGACAGCGGCGTCAGGTCCGCGAGGGTGTTGTTCCCCAGGTCGAAGTTCACAAGATTGACGGCGTGCCCGATCCCCGTCAGGTCCGCGACGCCCCGGTTGTAGGCGCTCAGGGTGGTCAGCGCGGCCAGGTGCGCCCGCGTCAGGGGCGTGGCCGGCGCCAGGCTGAGCTGGTCGCGGATGGCCGCCGCCAGCCCCGCGTCGGGCACATTCACCGGCTCGCTGCCCAGGGAGACCACCAGGTTCACCGGGGTGTTCTCCGCCACCAGCGTGCCCGCCGCCGGGCTCTGGCTGATGACCTGCCCGGCGGGGACGGTCTCGCTGTATACCTCCGTCACCGTGCCCAAGGTCAATTCCGCCGCCGTCAACGCCGCCCCCGCCGCCGCCTGCGTCAGGCCCGTCACATCCGGCACCGCAATGTCGCCGCCCGGAGCGGGACCCTTCGAGACCTCCAGCGCCACCGCCGACCCCGGCACCGCCAGCACACCCGCGCCGGGGGTCTGGCTGATGACCTGGCCCGCGGGGACCGTCGCGCTGTACACCTCGGTCACCGCGCCGACCGTAAAGCCCGCGCCCGTGAGGGCCGTCCCCGCCGCCGCCTGCGTCATGCCGACCACATCGGGCACCGCCACCGGCGCCGGACCCTGGGACACCGTGAGGTTCACCGGCGTCCCTGCGGCCACCAGGAGGCCGGCCGCCGGGTTCTGGCTGATCACCTGCCCGGCGGGAACCGTGTCGCTGTACACCTCGACGACCGCACCAAGCGTCAGCTCCGCCGTCGTCAGCGCCGTGGCCGCCGCCGCCTGCGTCATGCCGACCACGTCGGGCACCTCCTTGTCCCCCGCGGGCACCGGCCCCTTGGACACGTCAAGGGCCACCGCCGATCCGGGCGCCGCAAGCACCCCCGCCGCCGGATTCTGCGAGACAACCTGCCCCGCGGGCACCGTCGCGCTGTAGGATTCGATGACCGTGCCGACGGTAAATCCGGCGCCGGTGAGGGCCGTCGCGGCCGCCGCCTGCGTCATGCCGACCACGTTGGGCACCGCCACAGGCGCGGGTCCCTTGGAAACCACGAGGTCCACCGCCGTTCCGGCCGCCACCAGGGCGGCGGCGGCGGGGTTCTGGCTGATGACCTGTCCGGCGGGCACGGTGGCGCTGAACGCCTCGGTGACCGCGCCAACCGTGAAGCCCGCGCCCGTGAGGGCCGCCTCGGCCGCCGCCTGCGTCATGCCGACCACGTCGGGCACCGCCACGGGTTCCACCCCCTTGGAGACCTCCAGCGCCACGGCGGCTCCCGGCGCGACCAGCACGGCCGCCGCCGGATCCTGGCTGATGACCTGCCCGGCGGGCACCGTGCCACTAAACACCTCGGTGACCGTGCCGATGATGAGTCCAGCACCGGTGAGGGCGGCTTCCGCCTCCGCCTGCGTCATGCCCACCACGTCGGGCACCGCAATCTGCACCGGCGCCGGCCCTTTGGAGACCGTCAGGTTCACGGCGAAACCCGGAATGGCCAGTGTGGCCGCGGCGGGGTTCTGGCTGACAACCTGCCCGGCGGGCACGCTGTCGCTGAAGACTTCGGTGACCGTGCCGACCGTCAGGCCCGCGCCGGTGAGGGCCGCTTCCGCCGCCGCCTGCGTCATGCCCACCACGTCGGGCACCGCCACCTGGACCGGCGGCTCCGGTCCTTTGGAGACCGTCAGGTTCACCGCCGAACCCGGCGAGACCATGGCCCCCCCCACAGGATTCTGGCCGAGAACCTGTCCCGCCGGCGCCGTGGCATCATGCACCTCGGTCACCGTGCCCACGGCCAGCCCCGCCCCCGTCAGGGCGGCCTCCGCCGCTGCGCGGGCCATGCCCACCACATACGGCACCGCTATCTGGGCGGGGGGCTCCGGCCCCTTGCTCACCACAAAGGCCACGGCGCTCCTGGTCTTCACCTTGAGACCCGCCTCGGGCGTCTGGCGAATCACCCGGTCCGCCGCCACGGTGGCATGGTACTCCTCCGACACCGTGCCCACGGCCAGTTTGGCCCCCGTGAGGGCGCTCTCCGCCTGTGCCCGGGTCATGCCGGACAGGTCGGGCACCTTCACCTTGCCGCACCCGGAAAGGGTGAACAGGGTGGCCGACAGCAACAAGAAAAGGCAGACCTTTGACGTGGGCAGGCAGTTGCGAAACATCCGATCCTCTCCCGATGGGTTGGCACAATGCAGACGCTTCCTGACCGAAATGCGAAGAATCCGCACTTCCTAAATTGTACGGCGGAAGAGGCGGTTTGTCAATGAAAAGCGAATCGTTAAATGGGAAAGTCCCGCAGGCAGGCGGCGCGGGAAATGGACGAGGTGGACCGAGTGGACGAGGTGGACCGTATGGACGGCATGGACACAACGGACCGGGCGGAGGGGGTATGGGGGGCTGGTCCCGCCCCGATCGTGTAAGAAAGCTTCTGTAAATTGTTTCTTGCAAAAGAGGCCATCGTTTGCTCAGATCTTGGTGATTGTGTCGCAGCCAAGACCAGAAAGGAGCAAGACGATGGCCAAGCACGATGATGACAGTTATCTGGCGGAGATTCAAGGGCAGATGGACAGAGACATTTTTCGGACGATGCTCGAGGTGATGGCGCGGCGGGTGATGGAGGAGGAGCTTGGGGCTCACCTTTGCGCGGGCCGCCACGAGCGGACGGGGGAACGTCGGGGCTACCGCAACGGGTACAA
>JAPXRP010000291.1:0-3838 GCA_033813475.1 Candidatus Hydrogenedentota bacterium | reverse complement strand
TGGTTCCTGAACCCGGCCCGCCGCATGGTATGATGCGGGGTGTGCAACCGTGGGGATGACGTTAACTATGACCGCTTTCCTGCTCACGCTGGCCCCTGTTCTTCTGGCCGCCGGACAGTTCCCCGGCCAGCTTCCCGGCGCGGAGAGTCCGGCCGCCGCCTGGGTGGACGCGACGCAGTACGAGAATTTCCGGGTGAAGCTGCCCGAAGAGGCCTCTCCCGCGCTGTCCGGGGCCGCTGAAGTTTTCGCCGACTACTGGAACCGGGTCACGGGCCGGCCGCTTTCCGGGAAGGCGGTGGAGGGCAGTCTGATCTATGTGCGGTTCGGCGCGGCCCTCGCCACGGAGGACCTGCTCGACCCCGCCCTCTTGTCGGGGCTGCCGGAAAACGGGTTCATCGTGCGCACCCACACCCCCGCCGGCAAGTACGCCAGCAAGGGGGCCACCCGCCAGCTCCTCTTTGCCGCCCCGTCCGACGGCGCGGTGCTGGAGGGGGTCTTCACCTTTTTTCATCAGGTTTTCGGGACGCGCTGGGTGGAGCCGGGACTCATTGTTGTCCGCCCCGCGGCCATGCGCATGCCGCAGGTGAACATCGTCCGCCGCCCCGCCTTCGCTTTCCGCGAGGTGGGCCTGTGCGCCCTGTGGAAGGACGGCGTCGCTGAGTACCGGCAGGGCGCCCACCTGACCGGACCCGTCCCGTCGCCGCCGCCCGGTGTTGGGTACTTTGACGCCTGGAACGCCCCGGAGGAAACGCCGCCCGCGGCGGCGGACGCCGAGCCCGTGGTCTACGGGTCCGACGCCGCCGTGGAGCGCATCGCCGGGGAGCTGGCGGCCCTCATCGCCGCGCCGACGGACGGCGCGGACCCGGCCCTGGCCGCCCGCCGCGCCGCCGCCGAATGGCCGCCCGCGTCCAACCAGTGGTCGCTCAATGCCCTGTCGTGGCTGCGTCCCGGGCTGGATGACGCGGCCCGGGAACTCAACACACGCGAGGGGAGCCCCGCCGCCTGCGTGCTGCGGACGGCCGACGGAGTGGCCGCCGCGCTCCGCGCGCGGTTCCCCGACCGTCCGCCCCGGGTGCATGTGCTGCTGCCGCCGTTCCTGCGGAAACCTCCGGCCGCGTTGAAGGCGGGGGAGGGGGTGGTCGTGCAGCTGAGCAACGCGGACGCCGACTTCGCGCTGCCCGCGGGCAGCCCGCAGGACGGGGCCAACCAGGCTTTCGGCGACGATGCGCGGGGGTGGGTGCGGACCGGGGCCGAGGTGTGGGTGCTGGACCACCTGTGCAACGGGCGCGATCCGGCCCTGCCGTTCCCCTGCCTGGAGGCGCTTGCAGACAGTGTCTTCTTCTACCTGCAAAACGGGGTGCGCGGCGTCTGCTACGCGGGCGCGGCGGCGGCGGACCCCGCAGGGGTGGACCTGGCGGCCCTGCGCATGTATCTCGCCGCGGGGATCCTATGGGACCCGGACACCATCGTGGAGAACATGACCGCAGAGTTCCTGCGGCTGTACTACGGCGGGGCGGCGGGCGCCGTCCAGGAATACCTCGATCTGACGGCCGACCAGCGGCGGGCCGGGGGGCGGCGTCTCACCCTCGACGATGACGGCGCCTGGCTGGACCGCGCCGCCCTGGGGCCGGTGGCGGACCGGCTGGCACAGGATGCGGCGGCGGTGCCCGACCCGGCCGCCCGCGCCCGCGCGGAGGCCCTCGCGCAGGCTGTCCGCCGTCTGGCGGAGGGGAACGCCGCGCCGGCCGCGCCGTGAAATGCCCGGCGCAATCTGGTACCCTGTCCTTTTGGCAACCGGCATTGTCGCATCCCTGGGAGACCATCTCATGAAGCAGTACGCACCCTGTTCCATTCTCCGGCTTCGCGCCTTCGCGCTTCTTCTGGCCCTTTTCATGGGCGCCCTGCCGTCGGTGGCCGAGGTGCCCGCCGTGGCCGGGGTCATGGATGCCCTGGTGGCGCGCTGCCTGGAGGGCGACGCGGCGTTCCGGGAGGGGCTCCAGCCGGACGCCGTGCTGGGCCTGCTCACCCCGGAACAGCGCGAAACCCTCTCCACCGCCTACTGGACCTTTGAGGTCAGCGCCCCGGCCCTCGTCTCCGTGGTCCGCGACACCTCCCAGCAGGAGCTTCCCTTCTGGCTTGCGGAGCGGGGCTTTGAGAAGACGGCCCTGGTCGTCAAGAACGAGAATTACACCTATGAGGTGTGGCAAAAGGTGTTCCCCGCCGGACGGGTTGGCCTGGGCATCAACGGGTTTGCCCTGCACCGGTCCCATTATTTCGTGGGCGTCGGTCCGGCGGAAAAGGGGGGGAGTGTCACCGTGACCGGCGCCGCGCCGGTGTACGGCGCGCCCATGCCCTTCGCCAGGGGCGCGTACACCTATCTCGACTGGACCGATCTGCTGCTGGAGGAGGTGCCGGAGGGGGCCTTTGAGGGGCACACCCTGCTGCCCACCATCCGCGGGCGCGCCCGCGAGACCCATCTGGTCGGCGCCTTCCGCGAGGCCGCCGCGCCGTCCACCCCCGCCCCCGACCTGGTCACCCTCACCTGGAGCGGCGACCCGCGCACCACCATGACCGTCCAGTGGCGCACGAGCCCCGCCACGGAGCGGGGCACGGTGCTGTACCGCGAGGCCGGGCGCGCCGAGGCCCCCTTCGCAGAGGCGGCCGCCACCCGCGCCGTCCTGGAGGACCGCAACCTGATCAACGACCGGAAGGCGCACTGGTTCACCGCGGAACTCGCGGGGCTCGCCCCCGGCACGCGGTATGAGTACACCGTGGGCGCGGGGCCCGACGGCCCCCGCAGCGAACCCGCGGTCTTTGAAACCGCCCCCGACGGGGACGCGCCCTTCACCTTCCTCTGGATGAGCGACGTGCACAACAAGAAGGACAGCGTGCCGCTGCTGGAGACGGCAACGCGCCTGCACCCGGACGCGGCGTTTCTGGCCATCTCCGGAGACCTCGTGGGCATGGGCCAGTACCGCGACGACTGGGACGCGCTGCTCGGCAACTACGCGGACTTTGTCCGCCGCCGGCCCCTTGTCCCCTCCATCGGCAACCACGACGCCATAGACGGGCTCGGGTCGGAGCTGTACAGCGCCCTCTTCCGCCTGCCCGACAACGGCCCCGAGGGCATGGCCCCCGGCAAGACCTACGCCCTGAACTACGGCAGCCTGCTCCTCCTGTCCCTCGACGTGACGGCGGACATCGCCCCCCAGAGCGCCTGGGTGGACCGCACCCTCGCCGCCTCGGACGCCCGGTGGAAGGTCGCCATGCTCCACTTTCCCCCGTACTCCCACGACGAGGACTACCCCGAAATCCGGCGGGAGTGGGGCACCCTCTTCGACAGGCACGGCGTGGACATCGTGCTCAGCGGCCATGTCCACTACTACCAGCGCACCTTTCCCCTGCGCGGCGGGGAAAAGGCTGTCGGCGGCCCGGTGTACCTCATCTCCGTGGCCGTCACCGGACGCGCCCACCCCGCGCCCACTCCGCCCTACGCCGAGGTGCTGGACATGGGCGGCAAGCCCACCTGCCAGGCCTTCACCGTGGACGGGGACACCCTCACCATGAACGCCTACACCGCCGAAGGAGAGGTGAAAGACGCCTTCACCCTGCGCAAGTAGGGGAGGGGGGGGGCGTTTCTACGCCTCGTCCTCGGAGGCCCAGTGGAGGATGTCGAGGATTTCGCCGACGGCGGCCTCGAGGCCGATGAAGAGGGCGCGGGCCATGATGTCGTGGCCGATGTTGACCTCGCAGAGTTCGGGGAGGAGGGCGACGGGCCGCAGGTTGCGGATGGTGAGGCCGTGGCCGGCGTTGCAGCGCATGTGCGTGTCGAGGACCA
>JAPXRP010000290.1:0-3851 GCA_033813475.1 Candidatus Hydrogenedentota bacterium | reverse complement strand
CGCCAGCTTCACCCGCCCCGCCACCTCCTCCACAAACTCCGCCGACAGGTTCGCCCGCCGCCGGATACCGTAGGCCCGCGCCTCCTCCCGCGCCGCCAGCGCCTCCAGGTCCTCCGCCGCGCCCCCGTGGTCCACATACAGGTACAGCGGAAAAAGGTAATTGACCTCCTTGATCGAAACCGTGTGGTGCTGGATCAGGTGACGCGTGCAGAAAACATGCTCCCACCCCCGGCCAATCTCAACCGAACGCGTGGTGCCAAGACCGAGATTCTCCCCCGCAAGCATGTGGCGAGATACGCGCACACGCCGGTGAACGGCCACATTCGGGTCGTACACCGTCCACCGCACGTCAAACGGCCGGTACAGAACAGGCGTAACCTTTTCTTTCCATGCGCCGTCTTTCAACTCGTTCTTTGCCCGGGTGTAGTCCCACTGACTCTGTGAACAAAGCCGAAAAATCGCGCGGGCATCTTCCTCTGAATTGGTCTTGAGAAACCGGCGGATTTTCTCCGCGGATTCCTCGGCAGTCCACGAAATGGCGAACTCATCGTGGGTGGTGACCATGCCGGGGGCCGGATCTCCGGATGGACTGAAGATGTCTGCCAGAGACCATCCCGACTCGTATTCCGTAAGAACGCTTGCATTCTGCGGCACGAACAGCTGAAAGGGGTCTCGGGGCTTGACCCTTGTCCATTTCGTAGTGCGCACATCATGGTCGTAAAGATAGCGGTACTTGCCGCCAACCAGGTTCCGGCCACCCTTCGCGTCGGTTTCCCATATTTCGCGCGGCCCCCACACCTCGGCATGATGAATCTTTGCGGGCTTTGGATCCGTGCCGCTCTTTCGTTTGACAAGCAGGCCGATGGAAACGCCCTGCTGGATGTCGAAGACATTCTCGTCCTTTGATCCGTCCGGCGCCTTTTCCTTCTTCTTGACGCTTCCATGCAGGTCCAGGACGAAGATGTCATCGAAGGTCTTCATGAGGCTGCGGCGCATGCCGTGGAAGGTGGGGTTGTCCAGATAGCCGTGGTTGCTAATGAAGGCCAGCACGCCGTATCCGGTCTGTTCGATGCGCGATTGGGCAAAGCGGAAAAACTTCACGTAGTCATCGCTGAGCCATTTCGCCTGGCCGGGCTTCTTCAGGTCCGGATACCCGTCCTTGTATTCCCCCATGAGCCGCGTAATCCATTCCCCCTTGTTGACCGAATGCCCCGAATACGGGGGGTTTCCGAGGATGACCATGACGGGATGGCGGGTTTTGACCTGTCCGGCGGCGTTGGCCTCCTCGGCGATGAGGTTGGCGAAGAGGGGGAGGTCGCCGAGGGAGAAGGCCTCCTCAAGGGTGTTGGTGAGGTAGACGCGGAGGCGCTCGCCGGACTGGAAGGTGTAGCCGGACTCGGCGAGCTGGATGCCCAGTTTCATGTGGGCGACGGCGTAGGGGGCCATGAGCAGCTCAAAGCCGAAGAGGCGGGGGAGGAGGTGGTCCTTGACGTAGCCGTTCCAGAGGCCGGCGCCGCCCTTGCGGCAGACGGCGCCGTGGATGAGGTCCACCACGCCGTGGAGGAAGGTGCCGGTGCCCGCGGCGGGGTCGAGGATGAGGACGCGGTGGATGTCCCCCACCTTTTTGCGCTGTACCTGGGCGCCCCCGTTGGGGATGTGGTGCTCGTGGACGGGGACCTTGTCGGTGGAGGCGAGGCCGTCGGCGACGCCGAAGTCGCGGCGGAGGATGGCGTCCACGGAGCGGACGATGTAGGAGACGACGGGCTCGGGGGTGTAGTAGACGCCGCGGGCCTCGCGGAGGGCGGCGTCGTAGGCGGCGAGGAAGGTCTCGTAGAAGTGGACGACCGGGTCCTCCTGCCGGGTGCGCCGCCCGAAATCCTTGAGCACCGCGCCCATGTCGGCGCGGTCGAGGAGCTGGGCGAGGTGGTCCACGGCCCAGGCGAGGCGAACGTCGAGCCCCGGCCCGGCGATGTGGCCGAACATCTGGCGGAGGAAGGGGTTGGTCTCGGGCAGCTCGAAGGCGGCGGCCTCGCGGGTGAAGGCGCCCCGCTCCGGCCTGTGGTTGCAGCGCGCGGCAAAGAGGCCGTAGCAGATGGTCTGGGCGTACATGTCGGCGAACTGCGCGGGCTCCAGGTCGTGCAGCAGCACCTGGCGGAAGGCCTCCAACTGGCCGTGCAGCGTGTCGCTGCGGCCCTCCTGCGTGAACGCCGCCCCGATCACCTGACGCAGGATCCGCGCCGTCGCCGCCATCCGCCGCGCAAGATCGTCCGGCGTCGCCACACCCGGAAACGACGCCGTCAGGAACGCATCCATCAATCCTGCAAACCCCTCTTCGCCATTCTTGTTATGGCGAAGTTTCCCATCGCTCCCCTTCAACGCAAGGCGCGCCTCCATCACATACTCCCCGGCCTGATAGAGGCGGAACTCGAGGTAGTCGGTGAGGATGAGGTTGGGAAGGCCCTCAAGGTAGCGCTTGAGCTGTTCGGAGTGCTCGACCTCGTCGAGGTTTTTGCCGATATCCTTGGCCTCGATGTAGCCGACGGCGGCGTGCCCCTCGGTGACGATGTAGTCGGGGGCGCCGCAGGCGGCGCGGGTGGGCTCGTTGGTGGCGGTGATGCCCTTCTTGAAGGACTCGACGAGGGCCTGGAGGGCGGCGCGGTGGGTGTGCTCGGTGGCCAGGCCGGTGGCGAGCTGCCGCTCGATGTCGCGCAGATACGCCCTGACCGGGTTCATGGGATGCCTCCTCCTGTGGACGGTAACCGGCCCCCAGTATGAAGCATCCGCGCCCTGTTTTCAATCGCGCGGACACGCAATGCGGCGCGCCCGGCCGCGGGCATTCCGACAAGAGATTGCCGCGTCCGACGGGGCGTTGGCGGGAACGAGATTGCCGCGCTTCGCTGCTAAGAAAGTACTTGTTTTGCCGGGGTCGCCGCCCCCCCCCTGGGAACGCCAATCTCCTGATTGGCAAGCGTTTAGGATGCCAATCGGGAGATTGGCGTTCCCAGGGGAAGCCTTTCTTCAACGAGATTCCCGCCCCCGGGCGGTCTGGGGCTCGCAATGACTGTGGAAATGCGCTTCGCTCGCATTGACTGCGAAAAAGCGCGTCATTGCGGCGACCGTGGGAATGCGCGCCATTGCGAATGAGCGGAGCGACTGCGGCAATCTCGTTCCCGCCGCGGCGCCGGCTCTCGCTTCTCACTATCCGGCAATCAGGGCCCCCGTGCCCCGTGTCCCCTCCACCGGCCGCCGGGGTGTGTCCATCCATCCAGTATTCTGTCCAGGCGCGCATTTGCCGGGGGCGTGCGGTTTGGTTTACGCTGGGGGTGTCCGTCCCTGCGGCGCGGGACGTGTGGGCCCGCGGGCCGGGACGGCGCG
The DNA here is from genome assembly GCA_033813475.1 of Candidatus Hydrogenedentota bacterium. Taxonomy (GTDB): domain Bacteria; phylum Hydrogenedentota; class Hydrogenedentia; order Hydrogenedentales; family CAITNO01; genus JAAYBR01. The sequence continues at coordinate 476 of JAPXRP010000290.1, read as the reverse complement.
GACGGTCAACCAAGAGGAACTGGAGGTCTGCATGGACAGCAAGGCGTCGAAGGGCATTTCCCGCAGGAGTTTTGTGAAGGGGGCGGTGCTGGCGGCCGCGGCCCCGTACATCATCCCGGCTTCGGCGCTGGGGGCGAAGGAGAGGGCCGCCGCCGGCGAGCGGCTGGTCATCGGGCTGGTGGGCTGCGGCGGGCAGGGCCGCGGGGTGATGGGCGGCGCGCTGGGGCAGAAGGACACGCAGGTGGTGGCGGTGTGCGACGTGAACACGCAGAACATGGCGAAGGCGAAGGAGATGGTGGACGACACCTACGAGAACACGGACTGCGCCACCTACAAGGACTTCCGCGAGCTGGTCGCCCGCCCGGACCTGGACGCGGTGATCGTCGGCACGCCGGACCACTGGCACGCCCTGGTCTCCATCGCGGCGGCGAAGGCGAAGAAGGCGATCTACTGCGAGAAGCCCCTGACCTGGTCGC
>JAPXRP010000289.1:0-3920 GCA_033813475.1 Candidatus Hydrogenedentota bacterium | reverse complement strand
GCCCCGCCGGTTCGCCCTCCTCGGCCTCGATCACCGCGAGCGCCTCCTCGGGCAGCGTGGCCAGCCGCCGCTCCGACGCCCAGCGGAAGAGCAGCGCGCGCGTGTCGTCGGCCGCCGCCTGGTCGGCGAAGGCCGTCACCCGCAGGCCCGCGAGGTCGCGCAGGTGGCGCCGCACCGTCCGCAGGCTCTCGGTGTGCGCGTCGCCGCCCGGCGGCACCAGCGCGTAGTAGCGCCAGCAGCCCAGGCCGAGGGCCGCCTCGCGCAGGGCCCCCGCCACGCCGCCGTCCAGCGGCCATCCGTCCGGCCCGTGCACCGGCCCCACCGTCCCCGCGAGCCGCCACCAGAGCAGCCGCGCGTGCCCCTCGGCCGGAACCCATGCGACGGCGGCCACCGCCCCGGCCGCCACCAGCCGCGCGCCGACGGCCACCGGCCACGGCCACGCCACCCCGCCGCGCAGGTCCGCCGCCAGCCGCGCCCCGCCAGTCCCCTCGACCGGCACGAGTCCGTCGCGGTTCGGCTCGCCCGCCCGCCGCCATGATTCCATCATTGCATCTCCCTCAGTATCTGCTCCGCCTCTTCGACCGCCTCTCGGCAATCAGCCGCATGGTGGATCACCACCGCCTCGGGCATGAACGCCCCAGTCTTTACATCGCGCCACTCGACGCGCGGATTGCACCAGCACATCGTCCCCTGTATTTCGTGCTCCCGCAGATCATTGAGCGGCACCACATGCAACATGCTACCTCCCTCCCCGCAGGATCTCCGCGAGCGATCCGGCCCGCACCCGCGCCGCCTGCGGACGCCCGCCCGCCGCCGCGCCCGGATCGAACGCCGGCGCCGCCGCGCCCCGCAGCGCCGCGCCGGGCAGCGGCACCTCCATGCAGGCGTGGCACGCCTCGTCGTAGACGTGATCCTCGGCGTCCGTGTCGACGTCGTCGTAGGTCCGCTCGTCGAGCGGCAGGTCCGGCACCGTGCGGATGAAGTCCCGGCAGGTGCGGAACACCAGCAGCGACCGGCTCTTGATCCGCGCGCCGAACTGGCGGAACTTAAGTTTGCGCGCCGGATCGCCCGGCCGCATCGCCAGCCCCAGGCGCTGGAACACCGTCGCCGTCGAATCGCCGAGCCCGCCCCCCTTGCTGTCCGGGCGCCGGTTGAAGATCGTCGGGTCGGCCAGGCGCAGCGACGGCTTCAGCCCCGCCTCACGCTCGCGCTCGATGATGCCCGCGGCGATCTCGTGGTCGGCCAGGCGCAGCCCCGTGTCGGGCTGGCCCGGCGTGCAGCCGTACCACTCGGCCACGCGCACCAGCACGTCGTCGGGCGCCACCCACCACCAGCCCACGGAAAACGGCTTGCCGAAGCCCCAGTCGAACGTCTGTATCACGCGCGCCCCCTCCGGCACCGGGCACGGGTCGATGATGTTCGCCTCGCTCCACGCGAACGCCTGGCCCGTGTAGATGTCCCAGTCGCCGTAGCGCCAGGCCGAGCGGAACGGCTCCGGCAGCGACTCCAGCCAGCGCACGTACTCGGGATCGCGCTGCATCAGGGTCGGGTTGTCCGTCACGAGCGCCGGGATGTACATGCGCAGCCGCCCGTCCGGCCCCGCGTAGGCGTGGTTGGGCTTGCGTGAGTCGCCCTTGCCGCACCCGAAGCGCTCCTTGAGCCACCGGTGCCCCACGCCGCCGGGATTGGCCGTCAGCAGCACCTGGGGCGGGATACCGGGTATCGTCGAGCGGCACGACCCCAGCAGCAGCTCGTAGCTCTTCTCGTCGGGGATCTGCCCCGCCTCCTCGATCAGCAGCCGCTGGAACTCGCTACCCTGGTATTTCGTGTAGGCGTCCTTGTCCTTGAGGTGCCCGCAGCGGAAGATGGCCCCGTTGTCGAACTCCACGCGCGGCGGCCCGCTGGCGAGCACCCGGCCGCCCAGCGGCGCGAACATGCGGCGCGCGCGATCCATCCAGTCGCAGAGATCCTCGTAGTTGCGTCGCACCACCAGCGCCCGGTAGAGCTCGTTCCCGAAGTGCGGCGCCTTCGTGAGCCACGCCTGGCCGCCCTCCGTCTTGCCGCCGCCGCGCGCGCCGCCGAAGAGGAGTTCGAACACGTCCCACAGCGACAGCATGAAGGCCTGCGGCCCCGGATGCGGCCGCCAGACCCCGCCGTCCGCCGCCTGGAGCGCGTCAGCCACCCGAGGCGCCTCCGCCGTCGTCCACGTCGCCGCGCGGCGCCAGGATCGGCATGGGCAGGTAGATCACGCCCTTCGGCGCCTTGACCTCGCCGATGCCCTCGCCGCCGTCGAAGGTCTGCACATCATCGTCGCCGCCGGGCAGCGCCGGCAAAACCTGCTTCGGCGCATCCCACCCGAGGATGTCGGCCAGCAGCCGCTCGCTGGAGCGCGGGTCGAAGAGCTCGATCTCCTCCACGAAGGGCTCGCTCCACGTTTTGCTCGCCGCGTCGTACTCGACCTTGCGCTTGACGCGCTTGATGGCCCGCGCGCACGGATGCTCCCGCACCGCCTCGCAGAACCGGCCCCAGGGCAGCCGCAGCAGGTCGGCGAAGTCCGCGATCATCCCCGCCGCCCTGGCCGAGGCGTTCCGCAGCACCGCCTTGCGCGAGAGGATGCCCTCGCGCGCCGCGTCGGCCAGGAGGAACGCGACACGCCTCTGAATGTACGGATTTGTACATAGGGCCGACCCCTGCTGCCGCGCCGATTTCGGCGAATAGCCCGCGCGCACCGCCGCGGCCGTCAGCGTCGGCTCCGTCAGGAGCGCCTGGCAGAAGCGCTCGTGCATCGCCTCCGCGAGGGGCGTGGAAATCATCTCGCGCCCGTCTGGCACGCCTTCCGCGATTTCCCGCACCCGCCGCCGCGCCGCCCCGTGGATGCGCTTCCGGGACTTCACGCGGCGCGTGCCGGCCCCTGCCTCGGGCGCCCGTTTCCCGCGCGGATTCCGCGCCTTGCCCGACGCCATTTCCGCCGTCTGTTTCGATGCTGCCATGGTGTCTCCTCCGCCGCAGAATGTACATAGGCGGCTGCCCAAGTCAACCCCCTGCTGGCGCGCCTCCCTCCGCCGGCCCCGTCCCGTTGCAGTCGCCGTGCGTCCGCGCCGCCGTCCCCGTGCGCCGTTGCGGTTCTTCCGTCCCTTCTTTTTTTTCCATTCGTTTCCGTTCCTTCATTCCCGTGCCGTCCGTGCCGGCGGAGGGAGGCGCGCCAGCAGGGGGACGGGAAGTTATTGACAGGGCGCCGCCTACGTTACGGTTTTTAATTCTCTTCCTTTACGTACGTTAAAAGGGAAAACGCGCCGACTCCTCCGGCCGGCCGCGCCCCCCGGCGGAAACGAATCCGCCTGCCCGCAGCCCTGGACGTTAAGTTGTCCCTCAAGCCGGACGCGGCTTCACGCCGGCCATGTTTCCGCCACCATCGCGCCCACCGATCCGGCATCCGTGAAGTGCCTGCGCAGCGCCCACCACTTGGGCTTGTCCTCCGCGCGGCACTCGCGGCCGTTGTTGATGGTTGATGGTTGGTGGTTGGTGGTTGCCGGCCACACCCGGCCACTCGCGCCGCAGCGCGTGGCGCGAGATCACTTCCCGCTGCCTGTTGGCAGTATCATCCAAGTCTGTGCGCTTACAGTATCGCGCCGTCGTTTCTTCGCCCTGTTCCCGCGTCAGCGCCATGACCCACGTGTCATCCTCCAGCAAGACCGTCGGCGGCATCTTGCCGTGTCCACAGCACGAAGCCACAGGATTCAACCCGCCCGCTTCAAGCGCAGCCACAAGGCGGGCCACGCAGTAGTCCACGTACACCACCTTGCTGTGGACGCACATCGGCACGCAGTGCTCGTATGTCCCGCAGTCACAGCATTTTTTCGGTTTCTCAAGCATGTCCATCTCCCTGCGAACATTTGCTTAACCTGCACGAAGTGTCAGCT
>JAPXRP010000288.1:0-3938 GCA_033813475.1 Candidatus Hydrogenedentota bacterium | reverse complement strand
CAGCACCGCGTCCGGATCTGGAAGGGTGTCCAGCGCCTCCGGCGTGTAATTCCGCGCGATGGCGGCGTTGGAGGCGTGGTCCCATCCCACGGCGTCCACGACCCTCGGCAAATCCGTTTCCGGCGCCGCCGCCAGCGTTCCCAGGCTGGTCAGTCCCCCGGCGGCGATCTCCACATCTTCGGCTGTGGCCGCATAGGCCGTGGTGCTCTCCCGGTCGAGGAAATTCACCACGATGCCCGGATGCCGGCCTTCCGGAAGACTGTCGGGAAGCTGGAAGTAGCCCGCATCGTCTGTCGTGGCGGAGACCCCGGCCGTGTCGGCATCCCCCTCCTGCAAGCGGCACCGCAGCGCCGTGTTTGCCGCGGGGCGCCCGTCGGGATAAGTGAGCAGGCCGTCCACGCCGCCGGCGAGACGGCAGACCACGGCAAGTTCGGGCACCGTCTCGCCCGGTTTTCCCGTGAACGCCCCGCTCACGCCGACGGTGTCCGTCCTTGATCCGGTGCCCAGCCAGGCGAGGGCCTCAAGGCTCACGCCGGGCCGCAGGCCGTGGAAGACCACCCGCCCGTCCGCGCCGGAGACCAGCGCTCCGCCGCACCCTCCCCGGGCGCCCGCCATGCGCATGGCGGCTTCCATTCCCTGCCGCGGTTTGCCGTCCAGGCCCACATAGCGCACCGGCGCGGTGACGGGCGCGTCCACCGCCAGGTCCAGCTCCCGCGTTTCCCCGGGGCCCAGGGTGACTGCGGCGAGTTCCTCTTCCGGCTGGTCCCAGGCGCTTCCGCCCTCCGTCATGTACAGGTGCCCCACGCTGAACTCCACGGGTGCGGTCAGATTCGGGAGGCGCAGCTCATACCGGCCGTCCGGAAGCGTCACGGCGGAACAGCCCCGCTTCGCCTGGAAGTAGTCCTTCGCGCCGCCGCCGTAGACGGCGGCGGTGACGACGACGGGACACGCCGGCCGGCCCGTGGCGCGGTCGGTGACCCGTCCGCGCAGCGTGGCAAAGGAGGTCTCTGCAAGGGTCAGGTTCACTCCCGCCGTCTCCCGCCCCGCCTGCACCCGGAGGCCCTTCTTTCCCGCGAAGACCTCATCCACATGCATGGATTGGTCGTGCTGGCGCATCATTTCGGCAATCCGGCGCACCCCCTGTTCCGTGGGAAGCGATCCGGTGTCCTCCTGTTCGGGGGGGATAACGGCCACCGAATGGGAAAAATCCGCGCCCAGGTCCGCCGCCCGGTAGCCGCCGTCGGCCCCGGTGATGACGGTGACGGGGGGCGCCGGCAGCGGCTGAATCTTCGCAAGCACGAGGGACAGGCCCCCGGGCCGCGCCTCCCCGGCAATGCGGACGGGGACGTTGACGGCCGGCCGGCCCTCGGCGTCGGTCACGGTGCCGGAGAGCACCCCGCCGGGGTTCAGGGTGAACACCGCGTTCTCCTCCCCCGTCGGCACTTTGGGGAAGAAGCCCGTTCCATGCCCCTCCCTGACGACGCGGAAATCGCAGAGCCCCCCGCGCGGCACGGCGACGCGGAACGCCCCGTCCTCGCTGGAGGCGGTGAAGACCAGCTTGACGCCCCCAATGTTTCCCGTGGTGACGCCCGTTTTCGCGGTTTCCGCGAGGCCCTCCAGATCGTACCCGTAATACAGGCAGTCCACGGACGCGCCGGGCACCGGCGTGCCGTTTCCGTCAACGACCCGGCCCGCCACGAAATGGACCGCCGGGGACAGTTCGATGTCCACTCCCCGCAGGCTGCCGCCCTCCGCAGGGTCGCAGACTTGAAACGCCATGCAGTGTCCGTCGGTGACGGCGTACAGCACCCCCGGTCCGAAATGTCCCACCCCGGCGATCTGGTACCGGCCGTCCTGGCCGGTCCGGGCATGATAGTGCCCGCACACATCGTTCCGGTCAAGTCCCCGGCCCACCTCCAGGAACACATCGGCGTTCGCGAGGGGATTGCCCTCCCCGTCGGTGACGCGCCCGGACACATGGGCCGGTGCGGCGGGTGCCTCCCGCGGGACGGCGGGCGCGGGGGACACGGTCTCCGTCGCAGGCGTGACGCCGGGGACCGTTTCCGGGGACGGCAACGCGGCGGCCGCGTCGGTCGGTTCGGGTGTTGCGGAAACGGCGGGGGCCGCCTCCGCCTGGTCTGTCTGGTGTGCATGCATCGCCCGGGTCTGCGGTGTGGCGGCTTCGGGGGCGGAAGCGAACTGCAACGCCGCGTTTCCCCCGAGCAGGGTGAGTGCGATGGCTCCCGCCATCAGGGTGATCTTTCCGAACATGGTGATGGTCCCTCCCTTCATTGAGGTTGCTGACACGGCCGCGCCCCCCGTTCCCGCCGCACCCAGCCAGGGCGCGCTGCCGAACGGAATGGCGGCCAGGATGCCCCTCTCCAAGTCCCCGCTGTGCCGGCGCTTCTCCAGCGCCGGAGCCATGCGCTCCCACAGGGCGTCGCGCAGCAGGTTCCTCGCGCGCTCCGTGCGCTTGCGCAGGGCGGCGGCCGATATGCCCAGGGCCGCCGCGGCCTGCTCCGTCGAATAGCCCTCGGCGTAGCGCAGCAGCAGCGCCTCCCGGTAAAGCTCCGGCAGCCCGTGCAGGGCGTCCCAGACCGCCTCCTCCAGTTCGCCGCGCGCCCCGGAGGCGCCGTCCGGCGCGGGCGCGGGAAGCGTCTCCCCGTAGCGGGCCAGGGACTGCTCGCGCCGCGCCGCGCCCCGCAGCCACATCAGCGAATGGCGGCGCGCCAGCTGGCACAGCCACGCGCCCAGGGCGCGCGGGTTGCGCAGCGTGTCCAGCCGCCGGTACCCCTGCACGAACACCTCCTGCGCCACGTCCTCGCACTCGCTCGGGTTGCGCACATAGCTGGAGCAGACCGCCCACACGCACCCGCTGTACTTGGACACGATCTGCGCGAACAGGCTTTCCTCGCCCGCAAGGATCCGTGTGACCAGTTCCGACTCGTTCATGCCAGCGCTCCCGGTTTGGCCGGTTCTTCCGGCCTCCATTATAAGGATGCCGCCCCCCGCCGGAATGCGACAAGACACGGGTGGGATTCACGAGACGACATCACGGCAAGAAGAAGAGGCCAGGCTGGAGCCTGGCGGTCCCAGGGTGCGCCCGCTCCGGGGTTATGCCGAGACCGTCGGTCCTTCGTTTGCCCAAACCGCGCACCCCCTGGGATCGCCGGGCTCCAGCCCGGCATGCCTTTCTCCGTGCCCTCACTCCCCTCCATGGCGCAGGACACCCCGTCCGGCACTGCTCCATTCATACTCCTGCGGAGACCGCGCCAGCCCCGCCTTCACGGGATTCCAGTGGATGTATTCCACGACATTGCGGAAATGGTCTGCGTTCCTGACAAAACGGTCCCAATACTCCCGGTGCCAGACTCTGCCGGTGGATGCACTGCCCAACAACGGGGCCAGACGCCTTCCGGTGAAAGACTTCCATGACCACACAATTTTTCCCAGCGTCCAGCCGTTCAAGGGTTCCATCAGCGCATGCACATGGTTCGGCATGACCACCCAGGCCAGCATCCGGTACCTGTCCCCGTCAAACATCAGCAGGGCACTCTGCACAAGAAGGGCGGCGTCGGGCCGCCGCAGGATGCAAGAACCGTATCCGGCATCCGCAAGTGCCTCCAGCGACCTTCTGCGCTCCGGATCCCGCTGTTCCTCCGGCAGAAGAAAGAGTTCCCCCTCCATCCAGGTCAGGGCGGCGGCGGGCAGACTGTCCGCAAGCCGAAAGGTGACATGCTGCACGGTGTTTGGGCAGTCGAAATGCGGCAGATACCCCCGGGAATGCCAGTGAGGCTGTGTGATCTCCGTCATGGTGTTCCCTCCAGGAAAAGCAGAAGAGGCCAGGCTGGAGCCTGGCGATCCCAGGGTGCGCCCGCTCTGGGGTTATCCCCTGAGTTCCCGCCAATCCCGTATCGGGAGGTCATCGAATGCTCCCA
>JAPXRP010000287.1:0-3953 GCA_033813475.1 Candidatus Hydrogenedentota bacterium | reverse complement strand
AGGTCACCGGGGACGGATCAGCAACTCCTCCCCGGACACCTCCCAGCCGACCTTGTCCGTCGGCCACTGCCGCAGCATGAGGTCCATCACCTCCGCCACGCGCGCCCCCTTGAAAACGCACGGCGACACCGGCACCTCCGCGAAAACGGACTTCGCCGACACCACCACGCCCAACTGCCGGCTCAGGGGGGTGAGCACGTCTTTCAGGGGCTTCGGGCGCGCCGAAAAGGCCGTGGCCGCCGGGTCGCCGCCCGGCTCCGGAAGCACCACGTCCACCACACGGTCCACCACCGCCCGCTGCGCCGGCGTCAGCGCGTCCGCGTTCAGCAGGAGGGAGGACGGCGTCGCGTTCCGGACGGACCGGAAGAACACCGCCTTCCCGACGGCCTCCACGGCGTAGGCCTCCCGGGGAACCCGCGCGGAAATCCACGCCGCCTCCAGAATCCCGGACAGGGGGGCGGGCCCCAGAAAGAACTCGCCGCACCGGGTCTCCGAGAGCTGGTTGTCCGCCACCAGCGTCACCCCCATGTTCTGCGAAAGCACGGAGAGCACGTTGTACATCGGGGTTTTCCCCCCAAACGCGACCGTGCCGGTGAGGGCGGCCGCCTCCGGTGGCAGGCTTCCGGACAGGTCGGTCTCCAGCAGGGAGGCGTAGGCGGACGGCACAATCACCCAGGCATGGGGCAGGGGCAGGGCCTCGCACTGGACCGCCTCCGCCACAATGCCCGCCAGCTCCCCGTAGGGGGCGTTGTCGAGGGAAAACGCCGGCACGGAGTGCTCCTCCAGGCCGTTGATCAGCACCAGCCCGCCGCCGACCTCCTCGCCGATCCGGCGCACCAGGTCTGTCGCGGGCATCGTTTCCGGCTTGAAGGAGACGGAGGAAAAGGAAGGCTGCGACGCTGCGGAACCGCCCTCCCGCAATGCCGGCTGCTTGCCGGCCTTTTTCGCGGAGGAGGCGCATCCCCAGAGGGCGGTGGCGCAGAGAAGGGCGGCCATTCCGGCCAGAAGCGGAAAATTCGGCTGTCGTGCGGGGTTCATCATGAAGGTCTCTATATCCCGGGGACGCCCCGGAGTTCCCCCCGGCCCGGTCTGGCGCGGAGGCCGGGGCCATTCTGACACCCCCCCGGTGTTGCCGTCAACCGCGCCGGACCGTATAATGGAAGCATGGCTTGGTTGCTGTTCATGCTTCTGGCGCAGACTTCCCAGGCGGACGCCCTCTTCGCGGGGGCGGTGCCGCAGGATGTCCCCACGTTCCGCGTGAGTGAAAAGGGCGGAACGCCCCTGTACGCCGGGCTGAAGGTGGACGGCGCCTGGGTGCGCGAGTCCGGAACGGATTTCGCGCCCACCCAGGAAATCGAGGTGTATGCCGACACCCCCTGGAGTGCCCAGGAGCCCTACCGCACCCTCGGCCGCCGCCTGGAAATCACCTATGAGACCGGCGCCATGCGCCGTGAGCGCCTCCGCAAGTCGTGGGAGGACTTGGGCTATGTCTTCCGGGAGACCCCCGGCGGATGGCGGCCCATCCTCAAAGACGACGCGGACCACGCGGACCGCGCGCGGGGCCTGGTGGAGGCCGTGCGCAGACAGCCCGCCCCGGCGGCGGAGAGCGGCGCAAGCACAGCCCCCGCCGCGCAGAAGGAGGCGGCGCCCGCCGGAGGCAGGGGCCGGATCGTTGCGCAGGGCGCCTTCCTCCTCGCCGTTGGCGGGGCGCTGCTCTGGCTGGTGGTGAAGAAGCTCATCCTTGAGGAAAAGCCTTGGACGCCGGTTCAGTGAGACGCTGAACGGCACAACCCGCCCGCCGGGCGGAGCAGGAAGCACGCATGCTCTACACAACGTTTGGACAAACCGGGGAAACCGTGTCCCGCCTGGGTTTCGGCGGGATGCGCTTTGAGAGCTCCACCGACCTGGACGCCATGGCGGAGGTGGCGGTCCACGCCCACAAGAGGGGCATCACCTACTTCGACACGGCCCCCATCTACTGCGACGACAAAAGCGAGGAGATTTTCGGCATCGCCCTGAAGCAGATGCGGAAGAGCGGAAAGCCGCACTACATCACCTCGAAGACCATGATGGCGAAGCCGGACGACGTGCGCGCCCAGTGCGAGCGCTCCCTGGCGCGCCTGGGCGTGGACGCCATTGACTTCTACCACGTCTGGTGCCTCGTGCAGCCGGAGGACCTGCCCGCCCGCAAGGCCGAGGGCGTGCTGGACACCTTCCGCAAGCTGAAGGAGGAGGGGCTCATCCGCCACATCAGCGTCTCGACGCACCTGGAGCACGACAAGGTGGCCGCCATGCTCGACCAGGGCGAGGGGCTCTTCGAGGGCATGCTCATCGGCCTCAACGCCCTAAACTACTTTCTGCGCTATCCCGGCGCCCGCGCCGCCCACGAGCGCGGCCTGGGCGTCGTCACCATGAACTCCCTCGGCGGCGGCGTCCTCACCCAGCACGCCGACCGGTTCCCCGCCCTCCAGCGGCCCGGAGACCCGTCCATGGTGGACGCCGCCCTCCGGTTCAACCTCTCCCTGCCCGCCGTCACGGTGGCGCTGGTCGGCTTCCGCAACAAGCAGGACGTGGACGAGGCGGTGGACGCCGTGGAGCGCGTGTCCCTCCTGACGGAGGCCGAGGTCGAGGCGACGCAGCTCGCCCTGCGCGATGCCTACCGCGACTTCTGCACCCAGTGCGGCTACTGCGCCGACTGCCCGGCGGACGTGCCGGTGGTCCGCCTCATGGAGGCCTACAACCGCCGCCTCCTCGACGGCCCCCAGGCCGCCCTTGACCAGATGCGCTGGCACTGGTGGACCCCCGACGTCGAGAAGCTGCTGGAGCCCTGCGTCCGCTGCGGCCGCTGCGAGGAGGAATGCACCCAGCAGCTTCCCATCCTCCAACGTTTTGACGACCTGCTGGCCGACTACCAGGCCGCCCAGAAGTAACCCACAGCCCTCAGGAAGGAACCCGCCCCATGCACCTCATGGCCAAAATGTACCAGGAATCCGGCTCGTTTCAGGAGTACTCCCGCCGCTACTTCGCCCGCGTGATGGAGGTGTGCGCCTCGGCGGACGCCGACCGCCTCGCCGCCGTCGCGGAACTCCTCGACAACGCCCGCACCCACGGCAACGCCCTCTACTTCATCGCCAACGGCGGCAGCGCCGCCACGGCCTCCCACTGGGTCAACGACCTGGTCGTCGGCGCGACCCTGGAAGGCAGGCCCGCCTTCCGCGCCTACTGCCTAACGGACAACGCGTCGTCCGTCACCGCCCTCGGCAACGACAGCTGCTTCGAGAACATCTTCGCGAACCAGCTCAAGGTCCTCCTGCGCCCCGGCGACGTGGTCTTCGCCATGTCCGTCAGCGGCAACAGCGAAAACATCATCCGCGGCGTCGCGGCGGCCCGCGAATGCGGCGCCAAGACCGTCGGCATCGCCGGCATGGGCGGCGGCCGCCTCATCGAGGCCGTGGACATCGGCGTCCTGCTGCCCAGCACGGCGGACGAGTACGGCCCCGTCGAGGACGCCTTCGGCGTCATCGAGCACCTGCTCGCCACCTGGCTCACCATGAAGGGTGGCAAGTGGATGCACCACTGAGGCGCGGGGAGAGGCGCACAGCGCTCACCCGCAAGGTCAAGAGTCCCCCTGTGCCATAACCCCGCTGTTGCACAGCGCGAAGCGCCTTGGAGTGCGGTGGCTTGCTGCCGCCTTTCTTCGCGCGGGCTTGCCCGCGCGCGGAGTTTCGGGACGAACCGGGGCAAACCGTTGCCACACGGGTTTCGTGACCGCCCGGTCTGGAAGGCGGCAGCGGGCTGCCGCACTCCAAGGCGCGCTCCGCGCGCGTGTCGGCGCGCCTCCATCCCGTCCATCCCGTCCATCCCGTCCATCCCGTCCATCCCGTCCATCCCGTCCATCCCGTCCATCCCGTCCATCCCGTCCATCCCGTCCATCCCGTCCATCCCGTCCACTC
>JAPXRP010000286.1:0-3955 GCA_033813475.1 Candidatus Hydrogenedentota bacterium | reverse complement strand
GTGCGTCCCCTTTTTGAAAGAAAGCCCTTTGCGCCGCTGCTTGCGGTGGTTTTTTCCGCCCTGACGGCGGCGCTCTGCCCGCCCGTTTCCGCGCAGGACGCCGCAAAGACACCCGCGCGCCTGTCCGCCGCGCAGCGGGACATCGGCGGCGTGGCGTATGTCTCCCTTTCCCAGTTGGCCGACCAGTTGGGGGCGACGGTGCTGGTGGCGAACGGCGGCGTGGAGGTGTCGCTGGAGGGTGCCAAGGCTGTCGCCCTGCTGAACGACCCCGCCGTGTCGGCGGGACAGACCCGTTTTCCCCTCAACCATCCCCTCATTGCCGACCAGGGTGCCGCCTTTGTGTCCCTGGCGGACGCCGCGCCGTTTTTCCAGCAGGCCTTCGGGGTGGCGGTTTCCTTTGCGGCCCCCGCGCCCGCGGACACCGCCCTGCTGGCCCCCTCCACGCCTGTGGAGGCTCCGCTGGAGGAGGAGGACCCCGCCGCCCTGCTGGAGACGGTGGAGCCTTTGACCCCCGCCGCCGAAGCCCCCCCCGTGGAGGAACCGCCCGCGCTGGAACCGCTTGTTCCTGAACCGCCGGAGGCGGCGGACCCGGAGATGACCCCGGCGCCCGAAGCGCAGGCCCCCCCGGCGGAGGAGGAATCCGACAGGCCCCCGGTGGAGGTGCTTGTCAGAGGTCCGGTGGTTTCGCTCGTGCTGGACCCCGGCCACGGCGGCTCGGATGCCGGCTCCACCGGCCCGAACGGCCTCCAGGAAAAAGGCGTGACCCTGGCGCTGGCGCAGCGCGTGGCGGCAAAGTTCGCGGAGCTTTCCCAAATCCCCGCAGCCCTCACGCGGACCGACGACCGGACCATGACCGCCGGCGAGCGGACGGTGGCGCAGGGGGTGCGGCCCGGCGCGCTAATGGTAAGCATCCACATCGGCGCCTCGTCGGCGCCCGCAGCCCCGGTCACGGTGCTGCATCCCGCCGTGCGCGGGGAGGGCGGCGACGCCGACGGTCTCGCGGCGCGCGCGGCGGATCTGGCCGCCGGCCTGGCGGCCGCCCTCACCGGCGCGAACCGGCCGGCCGCCGTCCACGGCGCCCCCCTGCGGGTGCAGGCGGCGGCGGCGGTGCCCTGCATCCTCCTGGAGTGCGGCACCCTGGCCACGGCGGAGGGCGAGGCGGCCCTGGCGGACGAGGCGGCGGTCGCAAGCCTCGCGGACGCCGTGGCGGCCGCCCTGGCGGAAACCCTGGAGGCGTTCAACGCCCGGGAACAAACCCCGTGACGGAAGGCATGGTAAACACGTGAATACCGGCACCAAGAAGAGCATCCTTTTCCGACTGGCCCTTTCCCTGTGGGCACTGGCCACGCTGGTGCTGTGCGTGGTCGTCGCGGCGATGGCCGCCGAAATGATCAAGACGGGGCGCAGCCCCGTGACCGCGCTCACCGCCCCCCTCGAGACAGGGGACAACGCCGGGGAACGGGCCTCGGACACAGCGCCCAAGACGTTGAAAACGGCCCAGTTGTATTTCGCCGCCGAGGATGAGAGCGGGCTCGCGCCCGAGCCGGCCTCGCTGGAGTGGGGCCCCCGCACGGTGGAAAACTGCCGCCGGGCCCTGACGGCGCTGGTGGCGGGGCCGCGCCAGCCGGGACTGGCCGCCGTGTTCCCCGAGGGCACACGTGTCCGCGGGGTGTATCTGCTGGACGGCGGGGAGCTGGTGGTGGACTTCTCGAACGAGATTTCGCTGGGCGCCATGCGCCAGCGCAGCGCCGCCCGCGAGGCCCTGCTCACCCAGGCCATCGCGACCACCCTGGTGCAGGAGGCCCTGCGCGGCACGGACGACCAAGGCCTCCGGTCCGTGCGCATCCTGATTGAGGGCGCCCCGCCGCTGGAGCAGTTCCCCGCGCATCTGGACTGGTCGCAGCCCGTCCTGCCCGACCCCGGCTGGGTGCAGGCGCAGATGCAATGAGCGAGGAACGGCCCAAAGAGCCCGCCATCGGCGTGTTCGATTCCGGGGTCGGCGGGCTGACGGTCTTCCGCCGCATCGCCGAGGCCCTCCCCTGCGAGCATCTGTGCTACCTGGGCGACACCGCCCGGGTGCCCTACGGCACCAAGTCGGCCGACACGGTCATCCGCTATGCCCGCTCCTGCGCCGCCCACCTCCAGGCCCGGGGCATCAAAATGCTGGTCGTCGCCTGCAACACCGCCTCCGCCTACGCGCTGGAAGTCCTCCGCGATGAGCTGCCCCTGCCCGTGATCGGCGTGGTCGAACCCGGCGCGCGCGCCGCCGTCGCCCGCACCCAAACCGGCCGCGTGGGGGTCATCGGCACCCCCGGCACCGTTGCCAGCGGCGCCTATGTCCGCGCCATCGCCGCCCTCTCCCCGGACATCCGGGTCTATTCCCAGGCCTGCCCGCTTTTCGTGCCCCTGGTGGAGGACGGCTGGACCGCCGGTCCGGTCCCGGAGGCCGTGGCCGCCCGGTATCTTGACAAGTTGGCCGCGAGGCGGGTGGACACCCTGGTGCTGGGCTGCACTCACTATCCCCTCCTGCGCGGGGTCATTGCCAAGGTCATGGGCACGAATGTCCGCCTTGTGGACAGCGCCAAGGAAACCGCCAAGGCGGTTGTGGAGACCCTCCAGGACCGCGCAATGCTCCGGGCGGGAACCCGCCCCGGCCGCCGGGAGTTCTACGCAAGCGACGCCCCCGAGAGTTTTGCGCGGGTGGGTGCCCGAATGCTGGGCGCGCGCGCCCCGCTTGCACAGGTGGAATGGGTGGATGTTTAGGTTTACCTGGCCAGGATCATCGCGGGCTGTCGTCTTTTTTGCGATATTTATTGTCTGTTTTTATCTTTTTGCCTCCGTTTCGCGTGCCGATGATCCCACAAGCGGAGCCGCCATTGCGCGGCGATGCGGTGCCCTCTTGCAAGAATTGGGCTATCCTCCGGACACCATCCGGGAGGGCCGTGTGGATGCGTCCAACTCCTTTGTCCTCAATGCGCCCTTCGCCGGATCACGCTCCTGGGGCGACACCCGGGCGGCGTTTGTGGCGGAATTTGTCCGTTTGGGGGTGACAGTGGTGGAGGCGCCCGGTCTGGACGACTATGCCGCCCTGCGTCTGTTCCGGGGAGGGCAATTGATTGGGGAGGTGGTGTTTATCCCCGTCGAGGTCGTCGAAGGGGACGAAGAAGTGGAAGCGCCTGAAGAGATTCCGACGGCGGCGGAAGCCCCCCCCGAGCCGCCCGCCGCCCCGCTGGAAACACCGGATGCCTCTCCCGACCCGGTCACCGAAGTCTCCGCCCCTCCCCTTCAGGAGTCCGAACCGGCCGTTTCAGACACCGTCCAGGAAACGCCGCCCGATCCATCAACCTGTGAGGCCGTGATGGACCTGACCCGTCATGTGCTCCTGGCGGGCGGCATTCCGGAAGACCGTTTTCCTCCCGAAGGACAGACGACCGCGTCCCAGCCCCCTAAACTTACGGTCGCCCTTCCGCCGGAAATCGCTGTGGAGCAGGTGGCCGAATGGGTGGAATCCTCGACCGCCGAGTATGGGTTCTATTTGGAGACCTATCAGGGGGGGCCCCACCGGGCCATCATCCGGATAAGCCAGGAGCACAGCTCCTGCCTGGAACTCGTCTGCGTGACGGAGGCGCGGGAGTCCTGGGCGGTGGCGGACACAGCCACCGAATCCGCCCAGCCCGCCCCCCTGCCCCCCGCCCCGCAGCCGGCGCCTGCCGCGTCCCCGCAGGAGGCCGCGCCCCCGCTGGTGCCCGCGCCGGCGGTTAAAGCCCCCCCTGCGCCGGCGGACGGCCCTGTGCGGGTGGCCATCATCCTCGACGACGGCGGCTGGGGCGGCCCGGAGACGCGCCGGGTGCTGGCGCTGGACAACCGGCTGACGCTGGCGATCCTGCCGAACGCCCCAAAGACGGAGGCGCTGGCGAGGGAGGCGGCGGAGAAGGGCTTCGAGGTGATGCTGCAC
>JAPXRP010000285.1:0-4012 GCA_033813475.1 Candidatus Hydrogenedentota bacterium | reverse complement strand
GGGGTCGCCGGGGGCGGCCGGGTCCGGCATGCCATAATCGGGCGGCCACTTGACCCCGGCGTATTTCCGCGTGACACCGAGGCGCCAGAAGCCCTCCTCCCAGGACAGGCTAAGGTTTTCCAGCACGATGTCCTCGGCGTGGCGGCAGTAGAGTCCGTAGGCGGGCAGAGGGCCGAACATGTAGGCGTCGGGGTAGGACGCCTCCTCCTCCGGCACCGCCTCACCCGGCGCCAGCGCCGGGTCGGCGCCCTTCCACGCGGCGCGCAGGCCGGAGACGGTGACCCCGCGCACGGGGTGTCCGGGGATGCCCGCGATGATGCACGGCAGGGACGCGCCGGTGGCGGTGATGTTGGACACCACCACGCGCTCAATGCTTCCCGGCACGGGCTCGGGCAGGTCGCGGCCCCGGTTGCCCAGGCGCACAAAGAGGGGCGACCGCACGTTGTGCATCGTAATGTTGGAGACGGCGATGTCGCGGATATGGGCGCCGTCCACAGACTCGATGGAGACGCCGGAGATGGCGGGCCGGTGGTCGCCGTAGCCCGTGACCACGGAGTTGCTGAACGTGATGCGGCGGAAGTCGCCGCCGGACTCGGTGCCCAGCTTGAACCCGTTGCAGACGGTGGACAGGACGCAGTTGGTGACCGTGATGTTCTCGCAGGCGCGGCGCTCGCCGAGGGAGAAGCTGGCCTTGGGCACGATGGCGTCGTCAATGGTGGAGATGCGGCAGTTGCTGATGCGGACATTGCGGCAGGCGTCAGGGTCTATGCCGTCGGAGTATCCGTTGAGGATGGTGACCCCGTCCATGTTCACGTCGTCCGTGCCCAGCAGACTGACGGCGTAGTTGGGAATGTTCCGGAGGGTGATCCCGTGGATTTCCACGAAACGGCACCGCTTGAAGGAAAGGGCCTTCGGCCCGCCGCGCTTCTGGAAATTGGAGTCCACCACGCCGAACCCGGCAATCCCGATCCGCTCCGCGCCCTCCGCGCGGATCAGCGCGAGGTTGAAATAGGAGGTCTCATGGTCGGCGTCGTTCTTGAAGTCCAGCGTCTCGTAGTCATCGTAGTGCGCGCGCCGCCGGCTGCCGAGAATGGTTGCGCCGTGGTCCAGCCAGAGCATCACCCCGCTCTTCAGGCGCACGGTGCCGCAGACATACACCCCCGCCGGAAAGAGCACCGTGCCCCCGCCCGCCGCCGCGCAGGCGTCCACCGCCGCCTGCACCGCCGGACTGTCCAGCGCGACCCCGTCGCCCACCGCGCCGTGGTCCCGCACATTGTGCCCCACGCCCGGCGGCGGCGGGACCAGTGCGGCGTGGGCACAGGCAAGCAGGAGGAGGGCTGTCACCGGCATGAGCGTCCATCCCGTGGTTGGGGCCGTTTTCACCCCCCAACTCTACCCCGAACCCGGCGCGCAAAACCAGCGGGAGAAGAGCCGCGCCGACGTCCCTTTCGGGGCGCCGGCGCGGCGGGTGTCCGATTTTCTGTCCGGCTCAGTAGACGCCGGGGACGAAGCCGTCCTCGGTGCCGTCCTCGGCGTAGTAGGCGCCGTCGGGGGCGTTGAAGAGCTGGATGGTGCGGAGGAGTTCGGAGATGCTGATGTTGCCGTTCCCGTCCATGTCCGCGCTGTGCAGGAGTTCGCCGACCGGGCCGGGGCCGGGGGCGAAGCCGTCCTCGGTGCCGTCGGCGGCGCGGTAGGCGCCCGCGTTGTAGAGCTGCACCACGCGGAGCAGCTCGGCCAGCGAGATGCGCCAGTCGCGGTTGGTGTCGGCGGTGTGGGCCTGTTCGGGCGGCAGCGCCCGCGCGACCACGGTCGGGATGACGCCGGTGGAGAAGGCCTGGCCGGACGCGGCGGTGTAGTCGGCCTGGCCCGCGAAGGCGCCGATGCGCGGGGCGTCGGCGGCAGGCAGGGCCTCATAGACCACCTCGATGGGGAAGGGCATGACGCCCTCCCAGGCGAGGGCCAGGGCGTTGTTGACGCCGTCGGCCTTGGCCACCGCGCCGCCCGCGGCGCTCAGGACATTGGTGATGGTCCATCCGGCGGGCAGCACCTCGAGCAGGCTCAAAGAGGCCAGCAGGCCGGACCCGCGCTTCACCAGGCGCAGCGTCACCGTGACCGGCTCGCCGGGGGTGAAGAAATGCCCGCCCATGCCGCGGGACAGCTCCACCTCGACCGGCTGCCCGACGGGTCCGGCGCCCAGGAAGGCCTCGATCTCGGCGGGGGTGATGAGCCCGTCGCGGTTGGCGTCGAGCACGGCGAAGACCTGCTCCGGCAGGGCAAAGCGGGCGGTGATTTCGGCGTAGGACAGCGCGCCGTCCTGGTTGGTGTCGAGCAGCGCGAAGGCCTCGCGCATGAGGGCCGCCAGGTCGCCGGACGCGCGGAGCCGCTCCAGCAGACGCAGGAGCCAGTCCTCCGGACCGCCGGGCTCGCCCTCGCCCTCGCCCTCGCCCTCGCCCTCGCCCTCGCCCCCGCCGGGCTCGCCTTCGCCCTCCTCGCCCTCGGGCTCGCCCTCCACGGGGCCGGGCCGGTCAAAGTCGCGGCAGTCCAGCACGCCGTCGCCGTTTCCGTCGAGCAGGGCAAACTGCGCGGGGGTCACCAGCGTGGCGACTTCCGCGTACTCCAGGGCGCCGTTGCGGTTGGCGTCCACCTCGCGCATAACCTGGGCAACATCCACCATCCGGAGGGCGCGGCGGAGTTCCACGAGGTCCAGCACGCCGTCACGGTTGCCGTCGAGCTGCGCGAAGAGGGCCGGGGGAACCCCGAGACCGTTCAGTTCGGCGGGGGAAATCACGCCGTCGCGGTTGGCGTCGAAGAGAATCAGGAAGGCGCGCAGGAGCAGGTTCTCCTCCAGCGGAATCGGGCAGATATCCGGGTCCACGGGGGGCTCACCCTCGCCTTCGCCGGGCTCTCCCTCGCCCTCTTCGCCTTCCGGCTCGCCCTCGTTAGGAATGAGGGCCGCCACATCGTGGCAGTCAAGCACACCGTCGCCGTTCACGTCCACCCCGGCGAACTGGTCCGGGGTGACGAAGGCGGCGACTTCGGCGTACTCAATGACACGGTTGCCGTTGGCGTCCACAAACCCGAGGAGGTCGTCGAGGGGCAGGGCGCCCGAGATGCGGAGCAGCTCGGCCGCGTCCACCAGCCCGTCGCCGTTGGCGTCCACCAGGGCGAACCAGGACGGCTCAAACGCCGCGTACACGGCCTGGATTTCCGCGAGGCTCACCCCGCCGTCGCCGTCCGTGTCCACCAGGGCCAGGGCAACCTCCGCCAGCACGGGGGACAGCGGGGGAATGGGGCAGACATTCGGGTCCACCGGGTCTTCGCCCTCGCCCTCGAAGGGAATCCACCCGCCCGCCAGCAGCGCGGCGATGTCCTCGCAGTCAATGACGCCGTTGGCGTTGGCGTCGAGGAAGTCGAAAAGCGCCTCGGGAAGGTACTCCGCCACCTCGTCATACGAGAAGACGCCGTCGCCGTTCGGGTCAATGCCGCCCAGCAGCTGGTCCAGCGGCAGGATGTTCACCAGCGCGCCCAGCTCCGCCGCAGTGACCACGCCGTCACGGTTCAGGTCAACGAGGGCGAAATACATGGGCTCCAGACCGGCATAGACCGCCTGGATTTCCGCGAGGGACAGCCCGCCGTCGCCGTCGCGGTCGAGCAGCGGAATCACATATCCCAGGATCGCGGGGATGTCCAGCGCGTCCAGCACGGGGCACGGCGTCCCGGGTTCGCCCTCTCCCTCGCCGGGCTCGCCTTCGGGTTCGCCCTCGCCGGGGATCACGCCGCCGGTGAGCGCGGCGACATCCACGCAGTCAATGACGCCGTTGTTGTTCGTGTCCACGAGGTCGAACTGCGGCTGGGAGAGGTACTGGGAAACCTCGGAGTAGGCGATCAGTCCGTCGCCGTTGGGGTCCACCATCCCGATGTACGAGTCCACGGGCAGGATGACCGCAATGGCCGCCAGTTCCGCCGCCGTGATCTTGCCGTCGCGGTTGCCGTCCAGCAGGGTGAAGTACAC
>JAPXRP010000284.1:0-4022 GCA_033813475.1 Candidatus Hydrogenedentota bacterium | reverse complement strand
CGACGAGGTTGGCGTAGTCGCCGCTGTTCTCCTGCTCGCTGACGCCCTTCTCGCCGAAGATGACCACCTTGTGCGGCGTGCCGCTGGTGCGGATGCCGTAGAGCACGCCGACCCGGCCGTCGGCCCAAAGCCCCGTGACCACGTCCGTGTCCGCCGAGGTCGTCCGCGTCACGGAAACGCAGCCCGCGCCCATGACGGTGAACAGCGCCTCCGTGGGGTGAACCCCGTACCAGAACAGGTCGGGGTGGTGCTCCTCCAAGTGGCACGGTCCGATGGAGATGCAACTCTTGACCGGGCCGATGTCCGCCTTCATGGCGTCCTTCAGCGACTCGTAGAAGCGGTAGGATGACGCGGTGAAGCAGGGTACGCCCGACTCCTTCGCCAGGCGGAAGATTTCCACCGCGTCCTTGAGGGACCCGGCCACGGGCTTGTCAATGAACACCGGTTTCTTCGCGGCGAAGACCGGCCGGACCTGCTCCAGATGCGGCCGCCCGTCCACGCTCTCCAGCATGACCACGTCCACCTGGGCGCACATCTCCTCGATGGTGTCGTAGATCTTGACCCCCCACTTCTCCTGAAGCTCCTTCGTGTAGCCGTCCACCCGCGACGCGCTCGACGCGATGTCCGCGCTGCCCCCCTTGAACGCCGCCACCACCTTCGCCCCCGGCACATGCTTCGGGTTGTCCGGGTCGTTCAGCAACTGCGTGAACGCCGTCACATGCGACGTGTCCAGCCCGATCATGCCCACCCGCAGGTCCGCCGCCGCCGCCCCCCCCGCCGCCAGCACCGCAGACATCGAAAAAAGCACCAAATGACGCATGGGGAATCTCCTTCTCTTCCGGGGCCAACGCCCCCGCTTTCCGTCCAGCATAGCACGTCCCCCCCGCCCCCCGCACGCGCACCAGCTACGCCTCCCCGCGCCGTAGGGGCGAAACATCTTTCGCCCTCTTAACCCTCGCCCGTATGTGCTCCCGTCCGCGCCCTCCCGTCCCGTAGGGGCGAAACATCTTTCGCCCTCTTGGCGCAGCCCCCCCCGTCCCCTGCCCACTCCCGGCCCCAAAGAGGGCGGATGATGATCCGCCCCTACCCCCCCCTCGGCCCCCGTTCCTCTCTTCCCTCTTTTCCCCCTCCGTGTGCTCAGTGTGTTCCGTGGTTCGCTCCCCCTGGGAACGTCCCTATCCTGAGGGACAGTCTTCAAAGAGGCCGATTAGGAGATCGGCGTTCCCAGGCCCCCGCCCCCCCTCTGCGCAAATCTGCGTAATCTGCGGACCGTCCGCCGGGTTCCACCGCGTGATCTCGCTTTCCGCGTTCAGCGTGTAGGCCATGGAATCAAACTAAACGGTGACTGTCCCTATTTATTTATATTTACAAAATGGCAATAATGAGCGAACTAACTGATATTATCGCCTCCGCAATCGCAATCCAGTAGTTGCGCCGCCTGTAGTTGGCAATTGCGGCGCAGGTGAAGAAGATCGCCAATAACAGAGTTATATGTTGTTGAAGCCATTCGTCTATCTGCATCCTGAAGATCCCCTCGATTTAGTGAAGGTCCCAAGGCGGGTCTAGAGGCGGTAAAGGTATGGGTGGAGGAGGTGGTGGAAACAACGGACCCGGAGGCCCCAGAATAGATGGACAAGGATCAGGACATATAATAAGACAGTCTGTTACTGCTTTTGCCCACACAATAGCCATTAATGCTTCGCACGCGCCGCAGGCCAACTTGCATATTGGAAGAGGACATTTACAAAGAGCCATGCACATTCCCAGCAACTTGTAATCAAGACGGTTATTTTTCCTATTTGCGCAGTCGTTATAAGATTCCCCTTTTTCTCTGCACAACCCATACTGGTCAATGCGTGCGACTGGTTCTCCACGCACATACCCATACACATTCGGCCCATCCACGATTCCCGCAGGGTCGGCACCCGTCCACCGCGCCATGGCGGGGGAGTAGTGTCTGTAGGGGAAGGTGTAGAGCCCTGTGCCGGTGTCGTAGGGTTTGGCGGTGAACTGGTGGTGGGGCAGGGTGCCGGTGGCGGTGTGGCGGGCGCCGTAGGGCAGGAACTCCATCGTGCCGGTCTGGGTCTTGGTCTGGCTGAAGACGCCGCGCGTGCTGGAGAGGTGGTCGAGGGCCAGATAGCTGTAGGCGGCGTTGGCGGGCGTCTGCCCGGAGGCGACCGTTGCCTCCGCCAGGGGGTTCATGAAGTCCGTCATCACGTTGAACTTGGAGAACCCCTCCACGGCCCAGTCCGTGTCATTGTCCGTGTACTCGGCAACCGTGTCCCAGCCGAGGCCGTAGCGCCACCAGGTGATGGGGGTGACGCCGTTGGCCATGCGGTTGCGGCGGCGGCCGAGGCCGTCGTAGTTCATGGCGACGGTGGACGCCTCGCCGGGGAAGGTGGAGGTGACCTGCTTGAGCTTGTCGCCCCGGTAGGCGTAGGAGGCGGTGGCGGTGCCTGCGGTGCGGGTGAGCAGCCGCCCCCAGGCGTCATAGGCGTAATTGGTGGTGGTGCCGTTCGTCACGCTCGACGTGAGCTGGTTCGACGTGTTGCAGGCATAGGTCGTGCTCTTCGCCGCATCCAGCGACCGCGCATGGACCGACACACTGTCAAAGCGGAACCCGCTCTGACCCGACACCCCCAGCCGCAGGGCGTTTGTTCCCATCGTCGTGCTCACTGCAATGTCCCCACTTGTGCCGGGATCACGGACACTCCGTCCGCAACCCGACTTTTCCGACGGCAGACTATCACAGTATGCAGGAAAAGTCAACCAGCTCGTCCCCGCTCTCCCGGCCCCGAAGCGGGCGGATGATGATCCGCCCCTACCCGTCCCCCATCCCCATCTGCGCGCATCTGCGCGATCTGCGGACACCTTCTTCCCCGCAACGCGGGGGGCAAACCTTGCAGGGATGCGCGCCGTGTGTGCATCATGGCCGGGAAACTGGGACACGGCGGGACGCTTATGGAACGCTTTGCACATCTTCTGGGCCGGGGGCTTTCGCTGGAAGGGTTTGACGCGCCGGAGAACCGGGCTGCGGTCCGGGCGGGGCTGGCGCTGGCGGCGCTGGCGATGCTCCTGCGGATCGTGTTCTGGGCGGTCACGAACCGGTACTGGGAAGATTCCCTGATCACCTGCCTGCATTCGGAGAATTTCGCGGCGGGGCTGGGGCTGACCCATGTGCGGCCCGGCGAGCCGCCGCTGCACGGATTCACGAGCCCGCTCAGCGTGCTGGTGCCGCTGGTGGCGGATATGATCCGGATCGGGCTGGGGCTGGAGTTCATCAAGCTGGTCTCGATCCCGGCGGCGGCGCTGACGGTGGTGTACGCCGTCGCCCTGGGCATCCACCCGTCGGTGCGCCTGTCCACGCCGCTGACGCTGATGGTGGCGGGGTTTCTGGCGGTGGAACACCACCAGATCCTCTTCGGCATGGCGGGGATGGAGACCCAGATCGCCACGCTGATTCTGGTGATGTCGTTCTACCACACCGTCGCGTGGAAGCCGCTGCCGCTGGGGATCAGCCTGGGGCTGTGCATGCTGGCGCGGCCCGATTTCGCGTTCTGGACGGTCATCGCGGGGGTCTACGGCCTCCTCCACGACCGGAAACGCCTGTTCACGGTGGTCATCCCGGTCGCGCTGGCGCTGTACCTGCCCTGGATACTGTTCACGACGCTCTACTACGGGTCGCCGGTGCCCCACACGATCCTCGCGAAGGGCCTGGGCTATGTGAAATGGTATGACGCGCCGGGCGCGCTGGGCGCGGCGGGGCTCGTGCGGCACACCTGGACGGTGCTGGGCGAGCAGTTGCTGGTCATGCTGGGGCCCACGTTCTGCGGCCACGGCGGCTCGTTCCACGCCTTCTTCTCCTTCGGCAAGGCGAGCCCCGTCGGGCTGGCCATGGGCGCCTTCGCCCTGGCGGGGGCGGCGCTCTGCGCCACGCGCCGCCGGCGCGCCCTGTGGCCCGTGGCCGGATTCGCGGCGGTCTACTCGTTCTATTACGTCTACCTCGTCCCGATCATCTTTAC
>JAPXRP010000283.1:0-4032 GCA_033813475.1 Candidatus Hydrogenedentota bacterium | reverse complement strand
GACCTATTCAGGACGCATACAGAATGGCGCCGTGGTGCTGGACGAACCACTCCAGGTTCCGGACGGCACAGAAGTCCGCGTGGAGGTGGTCACCGGCGACGCGGTGCCGCCGACGGAGGAGGGGCCGTCGTTTTCCGAGCGCTACGCGGAGATCGCGGGCGCGGCCAAGACGCTCCCGGAAACCGCCGCGGAAGACCACGACCATTTGCTCTACGGCCGTCCAAAGCGATGAATGCTGTCTTCGCCGACACATCGTTTTACATTGCCTTTGCCAATCCGAGGGACACCTGGCACCGTTCGGCGGTCACTGCTGGCGCCATGTGGCGGGGAGACATCGTAACGTCCGAGTATGTGGTGCTGGAACTCGGCAACAGCCTTTCCGGCCCCGCAGACCGCCCAGTATTTCTGCGAATGCTTCAGATGATCCGGGAGGACCGCAAGACAACCGTGGTCCCCGCGTCCTCCACGCTCTTGCAGGCTGGCGTGGAACTCTTCGCGGACCGTCCGGACAAAGAATGGTCCCTCACCGACTGCCTGTCATTCATGATCATGCGCGCCCGCACCCTGAACGCCGCGCTCACCTGCGACCGCCATTTTGCCCAAGCCGGCTTTCAAGTCCTGATGACTCGATAGGGCCCACTGCGCGCGCGTGCAGCCGCTTTCGGGAATCTCAAATTTGAGATTTGATATGGGCGCGGCTCCCGGTGTCTTCGGAAGCAGGGGGAGTATGGGAGGGCGCGCCCCGGCGGGTGTGGCGGGTATTCGCCGGCCTCCCGCTTTCTCCATCCTCCCATCCTCCCATCCTCCCCCCAATTCCCACCCTCCGGTTTCCAGAGCGCCCCTCTTTCGCCCGCGTCTGATTTCTCCTGCCTGACCCCTTGACAACCGGGCGCACTTCGACTATACTAATAGTCGTAAGCGGCAAACATAGTCGGAGGATCGGCCATGACGGGCAAGAGCAGGAAAGAGCGGCTGCCGGAGTTGTCCCGGCTGGAGCGGGAGATCATGCAGGTGGTGTGGGCGCTGGGGGAGTGCTCGTCGTCGGAGGTGATCGCGGCGCACACCCGGGAGCCCGCGCTGGCGGGCACGACGATCAAGACGGTGCTGGCGAACCTGCGGAAGAAGGGGTACGTGGCGGTGGTGCCGAGCACGGAGCGGGGATACCGGCTGCGGCCCACGGTGGCCCGGGAACAGGTGGCGCGGCGCTCCATCCGGGGGCTGGTGGCCGATTTCTTTGACGGGTCGCCGCGGCACGCGGTGGCCTATCTGCTGAACGACCCGGACATCACGGCGGAGGACTTGGAGGAAATCCGCCGGATGGTCGAAAGCCGCAACAAGGAAAGGGAGTGACCATGCGCCTGCCGGAAGAGATGAACGCATGGCTGTGGTATCTGGGCGGGAACGTTGTGTTGGAGCGCCTTTTGTGGGCGAGCCTGGAGATGGCGGTCCTCGCGCTCGTCGTGGGGATGGTGGTCGCGCTGGCGCGGCCGACGTCGCCGCGCGTGCGGGCGCTGCTCTGGCTGCTGGTGCTGGCCAAGCCCCTGGCCGCGCTGGCCCTGGGGCCGCTGTACCCCGTCCTCATTGTGGAGGACCCGCAGGTCGCCTACCTGACAGTGGACCCCGCGCCCTGGGACGACGGGAACAGACAACTGCTGACAGCGCCCGCCGCGCCGCCGCGTCCGGCCCCGGCGGCGGTACCGGCGGACACGGCCGCCCGTCCCTGGTGGGAGGCGTGGGCGGACGCCGCGCGGCGCGCCGACCCCCGCCGGGCCGGGGCGGCGCTGTGGGGGCTGTTCGCCGGGCTGATGGCGCTGCACCGCGCGCTGGACGCGGTCCGGCTGCGCCGGCTGGTGCGGCGCGGCGCGGCCCCGTCGGCGGCGTGCGCGGCCCTCTACGCCGAGGCGGCCCGCGGACTGGGGGTGCGGCGGCCGCCGCGGCTGGTGGTGACGGGCGAGGTGGAGTCGCCCGCGCTGGCGGGCACGCTGCGTCCGGTGGTGCTGCTGCCCGCGTGGCTCCACGCGGCGGGGGAGCCGGGGGTGGTCTCCTGGGCCCTGCGGCACGAGCTGATGCACTGGAAGCTCGGCGACACCCTGTCGAACCTGGTGCGCCAGGCGGCGCGGGCGCTCTTCTTCTTCCATCCGGCGACCTGGTGGGCGGCGGCGCGGTGGGAGGAGGAGGCGGAACTGGCCTGCGACCGCGCGCTGGTCAACACGCCCGGCGAGGCGGACGCCTATGCGGGCACGCTGTACGAGGTGCTCGCGCAGATGCGCGGGCGGCGTGACCGCGCTTTCGCGGGGACCCTCTGCGCCACGCGCACCCAGATCGGGAAACGCATCGCGGCCCTGCTGGCAAACCCCCTGCGGTGCCCCGCGCGGCCCGGCATGTGGGCGGTGGCCGGCCTGCTGCTCCTCGCGGCCGTCGCGCTGGGGACCGGCGGAACCTTTGGCGGGCCGGTGTCCGCCGATGACCCGCCGTACCCCGGAGAAGACAAACTGCAGAAAGCACTCGACCGTCCCAGATCCCTGCATTACAGGAATGAGCACCTGTCGGATGTGCTGACGCGTGAACTGTCAAATTGGGGCGTGGATTTCGTCCTGGACTGGCGGGTGATCGCGCCGCCGCCGCGACTGGCCGGGTCCGTCGAGAAGTGGAACGCCGCCGCATACGCCACCGACGGCATGGTGGAGGCTGTGGACTGCCAGGACATTCCCCTGCGGGAGGCCCTGACGAAGGAGCTGCTGGCCCCGCTGGGTCTTGCCTTTGAGAGCATGGAGGGGGTGGTGTGGGTGAGCACGCCGGAGCAGTTGCGGCGGGACGCCGCCGATGGCGTGCCGCTGAACATCGTGCCCGCGCCCGGGTCCATCCCGGAATGGGACCGAACCCGCAACGAACCGATGGGATTGGGAGGTGATCGCATTCATCTCCAGAGAGAGCTCGAGTTCATCGCGAACGCGATTAACATCCCCATTGTGCTGGACCGCCAAGCGGTTCCCCCTACCTCCGGTGATCAGCCCGACTTATCGTATGCTCCCCTGGGGCCAAACGGCGCCAGCGGGGGAACCTCCTACTTTCAGGGAATCAACCCTCCGGGCGGGACATGGTTGCCCGGAATGACACTTCGTTTTGTGCCGGCGCGGACGGCGCTTTCCTGTCTGCTGCGCCCGCTGAACCTTGTGTGCGTCCCGAAGGACGGGCACCTGCTGGTGACGGCGCGCGGGGTGCAGTCCCCGGCGGGAAAGGAGACGGTTCCGGCGCTGGTGCGCGTCCGCACGCTTGACAGCGGGGTGAAGCGCGCCCTGATCCGCGACAGGGACGGCGGGCTGCACTGGTACAACGAGGGCGCGCGCGTGGGGGACTTCACGGTCACGGAAATCAACGCCGTCAAGAAGACGGCGCGGCTCGTTGCGGACGATGGAAGGTGGGTTCACATGGTCGCGGAGACCAGGGACGGCGCCCCCGAGCCGGCCTGGACGGGCCCCTATGTGGCGTTCCGCTGGGAGGCCCGGGACGGCGGCGGCGAGGAGGTGCCGTGGGCGAAGGGCCACGGGGAGGGCAGTCTGCGGCTGGAAGCGGAGGCGCTCCTTACGGAGTTTGACGTGTTGCGCGCGGCCATCAAGCCGTCGGAGGACGGGCGCACCCGGGACGTGCTGCTCACGCTGCGGCCTGAATCGGCGGCGGCCTTCGGCGCGGCCACCGAGGCGGGCGTGGGACGGCGGCTCGCCATCGTGTTCGACGGCGAGGTCGTGTCCGCGCCCGAGGTGCGCAGCCGGATCACGGAGGGCGTGATGATCCCGGGGTTGTCGTGGTCCGAGGCGCAGGGCGTCGTGGAGTCCGTGGAGATGGCCCCGAAACCGGGGGAGGAGGCCGAGGCGGCCGCGCAGGCCGGGGTTCAAGTGCCGATGTCCAGATAGTGAGGTGTTCGTCGCGCGGGGCCGGTTCCGGGAATCTCAAATTTGAGATTTGACATGGGAGCGGTTTCCGAAATCGTGGGAAGTGGGGCGGGCGCGGTCCAGCAGGTGCGGGAAAAGGAAC
>JAPXRP010000282.1:0-4045 GCA_033813475.1 Candidatus Hydrogenedentota bacterium | reverse complement strand
CAGCGCGATGATGAAGGTTCAGAGTTTTATCGGCAAGGTGAGCATCGGCGGACTGCAGCAGATGGACCAGCAGATCAACGAGTGGATGAAGCGGGCGAAAATCAAGCCCGCCTATGTGTGCCAGTGCTTCGGCACGGACATCCACCACGACGGGCGCGGCAACGAGCCCATCATCGTCGTCACCGTCTGGTATGAGGACACCGGCGACGTGATGCGGGATTTCTAGCCTCCCGACTCCCGCCTCCCCCGATCCCCGGGCAAAGAAGAACCCTGCGCGTGCGGGCCGTAAGTTAGCGCGTGAACCTGATCCTCAGCAGGGGGGTGTTCTCACGGCGGCCGTCCGACGTCCACTCAAGGGAGGCATGCCGTAGGCCGCGCAAATATCGAACTCCCGAATCACGCGGAAAGGACAGGCGCATTACACGGCGCGCACGGCAGGGAAAAAGAGGCCGCGCGTGAACGCGTCCCTCCGGCAACCCCGGGCCCAGGACGCAGTGTGCTGACGCCCAATCTTACCACACCCCGGCGCGGCGCGCACAGAGACGCCTCCCTCCAAGGGCCGGGAACGGTGACCGACACGGGAGGCCGGCGCCGGACAAGGCGCGCGGCTTCATTTCCCCCCAGGGGAAACCTGCGCGTGTTTGCCGCCCCGGGGGGCCAATGCAGACCCAACCCCCGCTTTCAGCGGCTTTGCGGGAAGAATACATCCGTTTGGCGTGTTCCGAAAAAGGAATGCATGGCTTTTTTGCCTTTCTTGTTGCATTTTCGGCGGAAAGGCCCTATGATTCGGTCCCTGCAAGAAATTTAACCCCGAGGTAAGGCTGTGAGCAAGTGCGGTAAGACAGGGAAAGGCGTGCGTGTGGAAACGGGCGGCACCAAGGAACTCTTCGCCTTAACCCGCGACGT
This sequence comes from Candidatus Hydrogenedentota bacterium, assembly GCA_033813475.1. Taxonomy (GTDB): domain Bacteria; phylum Hydrogenedentota; class Hydrogenedentia; order Hydrogenedentales; family CAITNO01; genus JAAYBR01. The sequence continues at coordinate 3,139 of JAPXRP010000282.1, read as the reverse complement.
GCGCAAGCGGCTTAAGGAATGCTGCAAAGAGGGCCACGAGGGCAGGCGGCCGGTGACGTACCTCTGGGTGTGCGTGTGCCCCCGGGGCATCGGCGAGAGCCCGGCGGGGGGTGACGAGTCCCAAAGGCTGTCCCTTCAGGACTGGCTGAGCGTTCTCGACGAGGCCGCCTCGCTGGGGGCGTGCTGGGTGGTGTTTTCCCTGACCACGCAACTTTCCCGCCACGGGGAGATATGGGAACTCTGCCGCTGGGCTCAGGAGGCCCACGGCATGATGGTCGGCCTGCATCTGGTGGAGGACGACGTCGCGCCTGAAGAGGCGGCGCGCATGGGGGAACTCGACGGGGACCGGCTCCGTCTCCTGGTGCGGCGCGAATCCCTGGAGAAACTGAAGCCCCTGGAGGATCAGGGGTTCGTCCTCTGGACCGCGAACCCGCAGGAGGAGGATGGCGCCCGGCCGCATTGCCAGGGACCGTCCCGGATGATCTATGTGAACGCGGCGGGGGAACTCTTCACCTGCGGGCTGGTGGACGGACTGGAACAGTACCGGATGGGGAACGCGCTCCGCGAGCGGCTGCGTGACGTCGTGAAGGACCCCGGCCTGCCCCACGCCGTGGATGAATCCATCCACCGGATATGCTCCGGCTGCGACGGATGCCCCTCGCTCATCGCCAATTTCTTCAACGCCAACCTGTGACCGGCCCCGCAGGCGGCTAATCCCGGGCCTCCGGGATGCCGGGAAGCCCCATCTCGTCCAGGACACCGTTCAGGGCGTCCGTGTCGAGTTCGCCCGCCGCCGACTTCACCACCGCCTGCCGGTACTCCTCTTCGGAGAAGACCAGCCCGCCCTCCGCCGCCACGGACACCAGCCCGGCCAGGGCGCCCCTCCCCTTGAACTCCGCCAGCCGACGGCGCAGCTCCGCACTCTTGCGGGTCAGTGCGAGGAATTTCAGCGCGTTGTCCACCGACACAGGGCATCCTCCCGCAGTCCGGCCCGCCTCAGGCTGTCTCGGCCACGGCGGCCTGGGCCTGCTCCGCCGAAAGCCCCAGGAAATACAAGGCGTCCAGGCCCGCGTCGCTGATGTCCTCGTTGAAGGCCCCGTCGGCGCCGACGCACGACGACGCCGCGAGCACCAGGCAGGCCATGTCCTGGAAGTCCTCCGCGTCCTCCGGATGGGTGTACAGGCGCACGCATTCGGCGACAATCGGAGGCACCCGCCACAGTGTCAGGAGGCGGGCGCCCAGCTCGTCATGGCCGACACCGAACACCTCCTGCTCCGCCAGGTTGCGCGAGGCCCCGACGAGACGGCGGTCAATCTTTTTGCACTCCTCGGGCTCCAGGACCGCAAGGGCGTAGCTGCCTATGGAATGGAGATACCCGGCGCACTGGACAATGCTCGGCACGGAACGGCCGCAGGCCGCCGCAAGCAGCGCCGCCACGTTTCCCGTCTGCCGGGAATGGCGCGAAACAATGCCCAGGTGCTTGTCGGCCTGCGGGTTCGCCTCACGCATGTTGGAACAGATCAGGCCCACCCCCTGCTCCCCGAGCAGGGCCGTCGCCAGGGCGATGTTGTCCACCATGCCGGGCAGGCCGTAGGCCGCGCTGTTGGCGGCCGAGAGAAGCGTCGCCACGAGGGGCGGCGACCAGGGGGCCAGCTCGGTCATCTTCCGCAGCCCCTCCTGGCCGTAGCCGACCAGGGCGGACATCTGAGTGGCCACGCGGGGGGACACCTCCAGACGGTCCAGCTGCTCTATCCTGTCCGCGATGGAGGGGGCCTCTTCGACCGGCGCCGGCGCCGGCGCCGGCGCTTCCTGCTCCGGCACAGGCTCCTCTTTCGGGGGGGCGGTCTCGGGCTCCCGCTTCGCGGCGGGCGCGGGCGGCGCGGCGGCCCCCACTCCGGCCGCGACGCTGCCCGGGGGAAGCGGCGCCCCGCCCGCGGCCCCGGCATCGCGTTTGATGTGGTAATACTTCTCCACGACCGTGTAGAAATCATCCAGCGAGCAGAGCACCGGCTTCACGCTGAGCCCGGTGTGGTTCTGGATTTCCGCAATGGCCTCCATGTCCAGCGGGCACACCATCGCGGCGGTCATCAGCTTTCCGAGTCGGTCAATGGGAAAGGCGAAATTGCGCAGGGCGATCTCGTGCGGCAGCAGGGTGACCATGTCCCGGTCCATGGCGATGTTCGCCAGATGGACCGCCGCGATGCCCGGCTGCCGGGAGAGGAGGCTGTGCAGATCCTCGGCCTTCAGATGCCCCAGACGGATCAGGATTTCGTAGAGCTTGCCCCCCTGGGCCGTCTTGACGGCCAGCGCCTCCTCCACATGCTCCGGAGCCACCTTTCCGGACTGGCGGAAGAGCTGCAGGAGCGGGTCGGAAACCTTGGCGCCGGAAGACTGGTCCCCGCCGCCCTCCTCCACCGTGTCCGGGCGGCCCGTGTCGCCCACGGGAATGCGTGCGCTGCACTTCGGGCACTTGAAGAAGCGCGCCGTGGCAATCTGGGGGACGCGCATGCGCTGGCCGCAGTGCTTGCAGGACACAATTCTGGTTGCGTTTTCCGATGCCAAAGCCGACCTCCTGAATCGCCAGGGCATGCCCGCCTCCCTCATGACCGTCGGGGATGCGCCGCCTGACATGGTATACTCGCATTTTGCCGAGATGGGAGTCAATTATGCACACCGACGGCCACGAAACCGGGCAGTGAAGTTACCCCCATTTTTTGGACAATGGCTAAGTTAACATCTGGTGGCTTGAGCCGGGGGGCCGCCGGGGGGAGAATGCCCCCAGAAGGAGTCCAGAAAATGGGTCAGACACGGAAACGTCATTCGAAGGAGTTCAAGGCGAAGGTGGCGATGGAGGCGGTGAAGGGGGTGCACACGCTGGGCGAGCTGGCGTCCCTGCACAAGGTGCATCCGGCGCAGATCGCGCTGTGGAAGAGGCAGCTGGTGGAGAACGCGCCGCAGCTGTTTGAGCGGGGCAACAAGGGGCACGCCGGGGACATGGACGCGTTGACGGCGCCGCTGTACCAGGAGATCGGGCGGCTCAAGATGGAGGTGGACTTCCTCCAAAAAAAACGCTGAGCGCGCCTGCGGCGGAGCGCCGGACATGGGTAGAACTTGGCCATCCCCATGTGCCGGTCTCTCG
>JAPXRP010000281.1:0-4068 GCA_033813475.1 Candidatus Hydrogenedentota bacterium | reverse complement strand
TCGTCGCCTGTCAGATAATCGGCCGCGAAGTCCTCGCCCTGGATGTCGTAGTTGTAGAGTTCGAGGAACGCCGACACGCCCTGCGAGAGGCGGGCGTTCACGTTCAGGCGCAGCACCTGCTCCGTGTACCACGAATCCGGCCCGCGGTCGTCCCACGCAAAGGCGCTGGAGAGCCCGTCCGTGCCGAGGACGCGCCAGGGAAACCACGCCGCCGGGGCGACGGGTCTGCGCCGCCGTCCGGGGGCGTACACATTGATGAAACCCCGGGCGCGCAGGGTGATCTCGCCGCCGACGGCGACCTCGTGGAGTTCGGCGGAGGCCGGGGCGCACGCCCAAACCGCCGCGAGGGCAAAAAACACCCCCGTCCATTTTTTACTGCAAGCGTTCATGAAATGTTGGCCGCCGGGTCAAAGGGTTGCGGTGAGTGACCGGCCCGCCGCAAAAGTGACCTGGAAGCGCGTCACTCCTCCCGGGACGCGCCACCGTGCGGGCGTATGGTAGCATAAGCAACCCCCTTTGTGAAACGGGGGCGCCCCCGCCCGGGGCGGGGGCTTGGCTGCCGCGTGTGTGTGTTCTTGCGTTTGTGGAATGGCCCGGAGCGGAGGCGTTCCGGCAAGAGATTGCCGCGTCGGCCGCGGAGCGGCCTCCTCGCAATGACGGACTCGGAGACGGCGTCCGCCGAAAGGCGCGCGTCAGGGCGTGCGTGCCTTCCGGTTCACGGCGGATACGCGTCGCCGTCATTGCGAGGGAGCGCAGCGACCGAAGCAATCTCGTGCCCGCGAACGCCCGATGCGCGCGCATCCCGTTTAAGCGACGGAACACGGTTCCGGTCCGGGCCGCCCGGGCCGCACGATGGAGGAGTCACGGCATGGATAGAGCGGTGCTGGACGCGTATTTCAGCGGGGACGAGCTGGCGAAGGCGCTGGAGATGACCATCACGGAGGTGGGCGCGGGCACGGCCACCGTCACCATGCCCATCCGCACCATGCACCTCAACGGCCTGGGAAAGGCCCACGGCGGCGCCATCTTCTCCCTCGCCGACTTCTGCTTCGCCGTCGCGGCGAACAGCCACGGCCAGGTCTCCGTGGCCGCCACGGTGAACATCAGCTTCCTGCGCCCCCCCGCCGACGGCATCCTCACGGCGCGGGCCGTCGAAATCCAGCGCGGCCGCCGCCTCGGCACCTACGACGTGGACGTCACCGACGAGCGAGGCAAGAAAATCGCCATCTTCCGCGGCACCGTCGCCATCCTGGAGGAAACGCTGGCCGCCGTGGTCGCGAAGCGAACGGCACAGGAATAGACCATGCGCTACTGGCTGATGGCGGCGACGGCAGCGGTCCTCTTTGCGGGATCGTTTGCGGCGCGCAGTCTGCTGGCGCCGTCCTCCGGGACGGCGGCGGGGGCGGGGTCCGCCGCGCCGGGGCGGGTCGTCTCGCTGTCGCCGGGCATCACGGAGTCGCTGTTCGCCGTGGGGGCGGGCGGGCAGGTCGTGGGGGTGACGACCTACTGCAACTGGCCGCCGGAGGCGCGCGCGCTGCCGCGGGTGGGCGCGTTTCTGGACACGAATTTCGAGGCCATCGTGGGCCTCGCGCCCGACCTGGTGGTGCTGATGCCGTCGCACCGGGACCACCGCGCGGAGCTGGAGCGGCTGGGCCTGCGCACGGAGGTGGTGGACCAGACGCTGCTGGAGGACATCCCGGCGAGCCTGGAACTGCTGGGGCGGCTCACGGGGCACGAGGCGGAGGGACGCGCCGCCGCGGAAAGGCTGCGCGGCCAGATTGCCCGTGTGCGGGACAGGGTGCGCGGCGCGGCGCGCCCGCGTGTGCTGCTGTCCGCCGGGCGCGACCTCGCGGCAAAGCGCCTCGCCGAGGTGTATGTCGCCGGGCACCGGACCTTTCTGGGGCAGCTGCTGGACGCGGCGGGGGCCGAGAACGCCTTCCCGGACAGCGCGGTGGACTATCCGGCCCTCTCGGGCGAGGCGATCCTGCGGCTCGACCCCGACAGGATTCTGGAGGTGGTGATGTCGGACACGGACATCGCGCCGGAGGACGCGGCCGCGGCCTGGCGCGGGCTGGAGGGCCTGCGCGCGGCGCGCGAGGACCGCATCGTGGTGCTCCAGGGCGCGCATCTCACCATTCCCGGCCCGCGTGTCGGCGCGGCCCTGGAGGAACTGGCCCGGGTGGTGCATCCGGAACTCGACTGGGCAGCGCCATGACCGCCCCGGCCTTCGAGCTGAACGGCGTCTCCCTCGCCCTGGACGGGAAACCGATCCTGGACGGCGTGGGGTTTGTCCTGGAGGCGGGCGAGTCGCTGGCGGTGATCGGGCCGAACGGCGCGGGCAAGACCACCCTGCTGCGGTGCCTGCTGCGGATGCTTTCCGGCGCGCGCGGGGAGATCCGGGTGTTCGGCGACGACCTGGCGCGGCTCCCGCGCCGCGAGCTGGCGCGCCGCGTGGCCTATGTGCCCCAGGCGGAGGGCCGCGCGCTCCCCTTCACGGCGCGCGAGTTCATGCTCATGGCGCGCTACCCGCACCTGGACGCCTTCGGGCGGCCGGGCCGCGCGGACGAGGAGGCGGTGGCGCGGGCGGCGGAGCGCTGCGGCGTGGCCGGGTTTCTCGACCGGCGCATGGACACCCTCAGCGGCGGCGAGCGGCAGACGGTCTTCGTGGCCGCCGCCGTGGCGCAGGCGCCGCGCGCGCTGCTCCTCGACGAGCCGTCCACCTTCCTCGACTACCGGCACCAGGCGGCGCTGGGGGACCTCGTGGAGGGGCTCCACCGGCGCGACGGGCTCACGGTGGTCTCCGTGACCCACGACCTGAACCAGGGCGCCCTGACGGGCGGCAAGGTGCTGGCGCTGAAGGCGGGGCGCGTGGTGTTCTTCGGCGAACCCGCCGCGCTGACCGCGGACCCCGCGCTGCTGGAGGACATCTACGGCACGGGCTTCGACTTCCTGCGAAACCCGCGGACGGGCGGGGTCATCGTGGCCCCCGTGAGGGGCGCGCCATGAAGCGGAGCGTCCTGCCCATCCTGCTGATCGCCCTCGGCGCGGGGGCCTGCCTGCTGGCGGCGCCGTTCTTCGGCGTGACCCTCAGCCCCCTGTCCGCCGCGCTGGACCCCTTCGGCGCGGGCATGGAGGCCGTGGTCTTCTGGCGCATCCGCGTGCCGCGCGTGCTGACGGCCTTCCTCGCGGGCGCGGGGCTGGGCGTGTGCGGCATGGCCTTCCAGGCGCTCTTCCGCAACCCCCTGGCGACGCCGTACACCCTGGGCGTGTCCAGCGGCGCGTCGCTGGGCGCGGCGCTGTACCTGCGGCTGGGGCTGGCGGGCACGCTGCTCGGCGCGGGGGGCGCGTCCGGCGCGGCCTTTGCGGGGGCGGCGGCGGCGACCCTGCTGGTGTACGGCGTGGCGCGCGCGCGCGGGGGCAGCTCCGGGGCGACGCTGCTGCTGGCCGGGGTGGCCGTGAGCTTCTTCCTGTCCAGCATGATCCTCGCGGTGCAGTACAGCGCCAACCTGCACGACTCCTTCCGCCTGCTGCGGTGGCTCATGGGCGGGCTGGGGATGGTGGGCTACGACGCCGTGCTCGGCGTGCTGCCCTTCGCGGGCACGGGCGCCGCGGTGATCGCCCTGATGACGCAGGAGCTGAACCTGGTGGCCACGGGCGAGGATCTCGCCCTGAGCCGCGGCATGGACGTGGTCCGGTTCCGGCGGCTGCTCTTCTTCGCCGTGTCGCTCACCGTGGGCGGCGTGGTGGCCGTGTGCGGCCCCATCGGCTTTGTGGGCATGATGGCCCCGCACATCTGCCGGCTGATGGTGGGGCCGGACCACCGGCGGCTCTTCCCGGCGACGCTGCTCTTCGGCGGGGCCTTCCTGACGGTGTGCGACGCCGTGGCGCGGTGCGTCCTCGCGCCGGTGGAGATTCCCGTGGGCATCGTCACGGCCATGCTGGGCGGGCCGTTCTTCCTGTGGCTGCTGCTGACGCGACGGGAGGAGACCTTCTGACGGGCGGAGTTCCTCATGCCGCGAAAGAAGAGGGCGCGGCAAGCGGCGCCCCTACATGCGCGTACTCCAGGCA
>JAPXRP010000280.1:0-4070 GCA_033813475.1 Candidatus Hydrogenedentota bacterium | reverse complement strand
CCTCCAGCGGCTGTCCGCCCTGCACATGCTGAACGAAAATCTTGTGCGCCGTGTCCCGGTCCACCTGCTGGTAGATCACCGGCATCTGCCCCGGCGTGAACACCGTCACGATGGGCTCGCGGCTGCACCGGCCCGTGCAGCCCGTCTTGTGCAGGAGGATGTCCGCACGGCCGCTCGTGAGGATGCTCCGCTCAAACTCCTGCCACACCTCCACCGCCCCCGCCGCGTTCTCGCAGGTGGCCGAGCCGACTTGGATGCGGACGGCCTTGGCCGGCACGGCTTTTGCCAGCCGCTTTTCCGCTTTTGCGTGCAGTTCCTGATAGGCCTTCGTGACTTTTTCTTTCATGGAAAACCCCGATGTGTTTGCCCGGTTTCTCGCCGGAATGCGACACTCCTGGAGGCGGTGTTGAACTTCCGGCGAAAAAAAGGCATGATGTCCCTGGCCGGAACGCTCTCAGTTGACGGTATTCTATGTGCGGGGGCTTTCCCGGATTCAACAGATTCTTTTGGAATATGGGCTTTATTTTTGGTAATGGTGCTAAATTTTCGGGATTTCCGACCGAAAGAGGCGCCGTTTTCTGGAAAAGGAAGGCCGTTTTCTCGCCAAAATGGCGTCTGAATTCCGAAATCCGGCAAAATGGCGCATTCGGAAACCGAAAAAGAGGACTTTTTTGTGATGGATCCGGAACGGACAGATCGGGCCGCCCCCCCCCGCCGGGCACCTCTTGCCCGCCGTCCCGCCGCCCCGATACTCCACTCCCTGCTGGAGGCCCACCGCATCTCCCACAAGGTGCGGATTCTGTGCTACGGATGCGGCCAGGGCGCGGACGTGCAGTGGTTCCTCCTCCGCCGGTTCAAAGTGCACGGCTATGACCCCCACCCGCCCTTTGGCTACTGCGACAAGCCCGAGGGCCACTACGAGTATGTGTTCTTCAACTACCTGCTGACCCGGCTGAAAACGCCGGAGGCGCGCCGGCGCGCCCTGTCCGAGGCCTTTCAGCATGTGAAGCCCGGGGGGGCGCTGGTGGTCACCAGCCGGATTCTGGCGCAGGTGTGGGCCGCCGGACGCGACGAGGGGGTCCGGGAATATGCCCGCGACCTCTTGTCGGACTGCGACACGGCGGAGATGGAGGTGTTTCCCCCGGACGCGGGCGACCGATCCATCGCGGTGCTGGTGCGGCGCAGCGGCGTCTACCGCCCCTCGATCCCGTGGACCTGGGTGGACCGCCGGGAGGAGTTCGAGGCCCTCTGCCCGCTGCTGGAGCGGGAGCAAATGATGGGGCTGGACGTTGAGACCACCCTGGAGGAGCCGCGCACCCTGTGCACGGTGCAGATCGCGGTGCCGGGGCGCACCTACATCCTGGACGCCTTGAAACTGGCGCCCCTGGACCCGCTGCGCCCCGTCATGGAAAACCCGGACGTCCTCAAGATCATCCACAACGCCGACTTTGAGCGGGAAATGCTCGCCCGGCACGCCATCACCCTCGACGGGGTCTACGACACCCTCTCCGCCTCCCGCAAGAAGCACCGCAAGGGCGGCGTCTCGGGGCACAAGCTGGGCGACGTCTGCGAGCGGGAGCTGGGCATCTACCTGGACAAGGCCCTGCAGCTCTCCGACTGGACCGTGCGGCCGCTCAGCCCGGATCAGCTAAACTATGCGGCGGTGGACGCCGAGGTCATGCTCCTCCTCCACCGCGTCTTTGAACCGCCGCTGCCGCAGAACCTGGAACTGTTCTGAGGAGGCACATCATGCGACGCAAAGAACGACTGCCGGAGGCCGTGCTGTTGCTGGCCGCGCTGCTCCTCGCGGCGGCGGCCCCCGCCCAGATTCCCGGACTGCCCTCCCTTCCGGGGACGGCCGGCGCCGAAACGGCGCAGGAAGCCCCGCCGGAGGTGCTGGTGGAGACCCTCCAGACGCAGGCAACGGAGGCGGAGCAGCGGCTTGCCGAGGCGCTTTCCCTGGCCGAAAACCCGGAGGCCCTGCCCCCCGGCATTTCCGCCGAGCTGGCGGAGGGCCGGGTTCAGGCGGCGCGCAACGTCCATAAAGCCCTTCAGGCGCGCCTCCAGCAGGTCCGCGACCTGGAAACGGAGCGCGCGGCGGCCGCGGCGGCCCGCGAAAGCCTGGAATCCTTTGTCAAGCTTGAGGAGCCCCCGCCCTATACCATGGCTTTTCTGGACACGCTGCGCGGCCAGGTGGACGCGAAACAGAGCGAGATAGACGCCGAGCGCCTCGGGCGCGACGTGGTCCGGGGCATGGCGGAGCGGGAGACGGCCAACCTGGAACGGCTCAAGATGCTGGCCAACCAGGCGGCCGAGGCCGCCAAGGCCGCCGCCTCCGAGGAGGACAAGGCCCGCACGCTGTTCGCCCTGGACACGGCCCGCCGCAGCCAGCGCGCGGCGGAAACGGGGGTGGAGGCCCTCCGCGCCGCCGTTGCCGTGGCCGACCAGCGGCTGGCGCGGCTGGACACGGAACTGGAACTGGGCCGGCGCCGCGCCGCCGCCGCGGCCGCGCAGACCCTGTTCACCCAAAAGGAGCTGGAGGAAATTGAGCAGGCCGCCAAACAGGCGCGGACCGCCCTGGAGGAGGAGCTTGCCGGGGCGCAGCGGGAGCTGGACCGGCGGACCGTCCGGGACGGCGAGCTGGCCCGGCGCGCCGGGCAGGAAGGCCCCGCGGACCCGGCCCTCGCCGCCCAGCGGGAGACCTCCCGCGTCCGGGTGGAAGCCGCCCAGGGCCTGGTCAATTCCCTGGGCAGCATGCTGGAGATGGAGGCCGACACCCTCGAGGTGTGGCGTCTGCGCTTTGAGGTGGCCCACCCCGGCGCGGGGGGCGAGCGCCGCCCGGTGACGGAACTGGAACGGGAGATGGACGCCCACCGCTCCCGGTATGACGGCATCCAGGCCATTTTTGAGCAGCGGCTCAATGCGGTCCGGGCCCAGACCCTTTCCCTCGACAAGGAGGTCCAGGCGCTGCCGGAGGAGGCGCGCGCCGAGCTTCGCGTCCGGCGGGAGGCCCTGGCCGAGCGCGAGGCGGGCCTGCTCCGGCTGGCGGCGCGGGGGGAGGCCCTCTCCCGCCTGATCCGGGCGGGGCGGCAGGACATCCGGGGCCGGCTTGAGGCCCTCTCCGGACTCGACCGGGCGGCCCAGGGCGTTTCGGACCTTTGGCGCGACACCCTCAACTTCTTCGACCGGGAACTGTTCACCATCGGCGACGAGTCCATCACGCCCCGCAAGCTGATCATCGCCGTGGTCATTCTGGTGTTCGGTCTCCTGTTCACCCGGCTGTTCCTAAACCGGATCACCGGATTCGCCATCACCCGCCTCAAGCTCCGCCCGGGCGGCCGCTACGTTGTGGAGACCATCACCCGCTACCTGCTCCTGCTCATCGTCTTCTACGCCGTGCTCAAGTATCTCAACATCTCCCTGACCGTCTTCACCTTCATCGGCGGCGCGGCGGCCATCGGCGTCGGCTTCGGCGCCCAAACCCTCGTGAGCAACTTCCTGAGCAGCCTCATTCTCATGGGCGAGCAGCCCATCCGCGTCGGCGACATCGTCGAAGTCGGCGGGCTCACGGGCTACGTCATGCACATGGGCGCGCGCGCCTGCACCGTCCGCACCTTCTCCGGCGTCGAGGTCCTCGTGCCCAACAGCAAGTTCCTGGAGGACAACGTAGTCAACTGGACCCTTTCGGACCAGAAGATGCGCTTCGACGTGACGGTCGGCGTCGCATTCGGCTCCGACATTCGCCGGGTCAAGGACATCCTGGAGGATATCGCGGGCCGCCACGGGCAGATTCTTAAGGACCCCGAACCGGTCGTGGTGTTTCAGGATTTCGGCGACAACTCCCTGGTTTTCGCCGTCTATTTTTGGCTCGACTTGGAGAAGAGCGACTCCCGCGTGGTCCGCAGCGACATCCGCTTCATGATCGAGCGCGCCTTCGCCAAGGAGAACATTGCCATCGCCTTCCCGCAGCGGGATGTGCACATGAACATGGCCGGACCCGTCGAGGTCCGCCTTGCCCCCGGGGAGGGACCCGGAGGAACAAAGGAGTGACACACCGCATGGACATGAGC
>JAPXRP010000279.1:0-4074 GCA_033813475.1 Candidatus Hydrogenedentota bacterium | reverse complement strand
GCCGCGGGCAGGCCCGCCGCCCCGGCGCCCGCCGCGCCCGCGCGAAGGCCGCAGGCGGCGCCCGCCGCGGCCGACGACGTGGAAGAGGACGTCGTCGAGGCGTACCCCAAGCCCCGCGACACGGTGTTTGTGTATCCCGACCAGTCCGTGTCCATCGCCGTCCCCAGCCGCCGCCGCCGGGGGAAAGTCGTGGTTGCCGCCGTGTTCCTCGCCGTGGTCGCCCTGACAGGTGTGGCCGCGTTCCTCGTGCTCCAGCGGCCGGAATCCGCCGAAGTCGGCGGGCCGGCCTCCCCCGGCCAGGAGGCGGCGCAGCCCCCAGAAGGCGAGGAAATGCTCACCATGCAGTTCCCCGAAGAGGCCTACGGCACCCTCTACGACCACAATGTGCCCCACACCACCGACGCCGACTGGCCGGTGTTTGCCGAGGCGAAGGGGCTGATTGAGTACCCCAAAGGGGCCAAGTTCCACCTGGTGGTCAAGAAGGAGCGCGCCCAGGACCTCTCCCCGCTGGAAAGCCTGCCGCCCCGGTCGCTCTTCTCCCTGTGGCTTCCCCTGCTGGAGCCCTCCGAGGAGAACCTTGCGGTGCTCGGAAAGATGCAGGGGCTGTCCACCATGTATGTGGACCAGGAGCTGGACCCGGCCCTGCTGGAGCGGCTCCGCGGCGGCATGATGGGCAAGACCGCGATCAACTGCCGCCAGGCGGAGATGCTCGTGCGGGACATGACGCCCCCCGGCGAGCGGACCCTGACCTTTCCGGCCGAGGGGGTCGGCTACATAGACATCCGGCCCTGGCAGCAGGCGAACGAGAGCTGGCAGCGGCTGTCCTCCGCCGCGGGCGCCGTCACCATTCCCGCAAAGATGGAAATCCGCCTGGAAATCGCCCCGGGCCGGACCGACCTGTCGGCCCTCGCCTCGTTGGACATGATGGCGGTGCACACCCTGATTTGCGAGGGGCCCGACATCACGGACGTGAGCATGGACGGCGTGGCCGCCCTCCGCGGGATACTGAGTCTTGAGCTTTCCCGCACCGCGGTGACCGACGCGGGGCTGGCCAAGATACGGCGCAACACGGCGCTGGAGGAGCTCAGGCTGGTGGGCACGCGCGTCACGGACGACGGGCTTGCGGTTCTGAAGAATCTCCCCCAGCTCGGGCGGATTCATTTCGAGGACGCGCCCGGGGTGACCGCGAGGAGCGTGTCCCTGTTCCGCGAGCTGCGCGCCATGCGGCGCCTGCACCTCGGAAACACGGGCATCGGCGCCGCCGAAATCGCCCAGCTTGCCCGAGACCTGCCCTCCTGCGCCATCACGCCGAAGTAGACGCCCGGTTCCTAGCGGCCCAGGCGTTCCCGCAGGGGGCGGAGCCTGCCCAGCGGCACGCGCACCCGCCCCAGCGCGGGCGGCTCCCCTTTGATGTTCCCGTGGCAGTCGCTGCCCCCCCCGACCAGCAGGCCGCGCTCCTCCGCCAGCGCCAGCAGCGCCGCCACCCGCTCCGGGCCGTGGGAGACGTGCCACGCCTCGATGCCGTCGAAGGGGTGGCGCAGCAGCTCCGGCAGGGCGGCGAGCAGGTCCGGCGTCAGGCCGGGATGCGCCACCAGCGCCACGCCGCCGGCGGCGCGGACCGCGTCCAGCGCCTCGCCGATGGAGCAGAGCGTTTTCGGCACCCAGGCCGGGCGGCCCGGCTTCAGAAAACGGTCAAACCCCTCCTGCACCGTGCGGGTGACCCCCATCGCGCGCAGGCGCACCGCGATGTGCATCCGGGCGGAGGGCGCGGCCTCTTCCGCGCCGGGAACCTCCAGGCAAATGCCCGCCCGGGCCAGCAGCTCCACCATCCGGCGCGAACGCTCCAGACGGCCGGCGTGCAGGCGCGCCGCGAGCGCGCGCAGGTCCGGATGGGCGTCGTCAATGCCCAGTCCCGTCACATGAATCTCCCGGCGTCCCAGCCGGGCGCTCAGCTCGATCCCCCCCAGAAAATCCAGCCCGAGGGACGCCGCCTCCGCCCGCGCGCGGCCCAGCCCGTCCACGGTGTCGTGGTCCGTCAGGGCGAGCAGGGAGGCGCCGCAGGCCGCCGCGCGCCGCACCACCCCCTCCGGCGCGTCGGCCCCGTCGGAACAAAAGGAGTGCGTGTGCAGGTCCCCCCAGGCCTCTTCCCCGTCAGTCATGCTCCCGCGGCTCCGGCGCCGGGAAGACGCCTTCGGACAGCTCCCGCTCCCATTCCGGCAGGGAGACCCGGATGCGGTCCAGCACGCCGTTCACGAACCGGGAACTCTCGGCGGCGCCGAAGCGCTTGGCCAGATTCACCGCCTCGCTGATGGCGACCTGCGGGGGCACGTCGGGAAAAGCGCGCATCTCGCACAGGCCGAGGCGGAGGATGATCCACTCCACCCGGCCCACGCGGTCGGGGGTCCACTTGTCCACGGCCCGCCGGATCAGCGTGTCCAGCAGGTCCCGGTCCCGCAGCACCGCGCAGGCGAGCTGTTCGGCATAGTCGCGCGCCCCGCGGTCCCCGACGTGGGCGCCCCTGGCGGGGGAAAAGACAAACTCCTCGCCCTCCTCCAGGGAGGCGCCCGCGGTCCCGAGGGGGTCAGACGCCCAGAAGGCGGCGAACCCGCCGGGCCAGGCTTCCGGCGAGAAGTCCATCCCGAAAAGATAAAGCAGCGCGGCCTCGCGGCCCGCCATGCGTTCAGAGCGGTTGCCTGCCATCACGCGTCCAGCTTGTCCAGCAGGCTGGTCATTTCCAGGGCGCCCAGGGCGGCGTCGGCGCCCTTGTTGCCCGCCTTGGTGCCCGCGCGCTCGATGGCCTGCTCGATGTTCTCGGTGGTCAGCACGCCGAAGAGGATGGGCACGCCGGTCTGGAGGGCCGCCTGCCCCACGCCCTTGGCGGCCTCGGCGGCCACATAGTCAAAGTGCGGCGTCGCCCCGCGGATGACGCAGCCCAGGGCGATCACGGCGTCGTAGCGCCCGGACTCGGCCATCTTCTTGGCGACCAGGGGAATCTCGAACGCGCCGGGCACCCAGGCCACGGTGATGTTGTCCTCCGGCACCCCGTGCCGCGCGAAGGCGTCCAGCGCGCCGCCGACCAGCTTGCTGGTGATGAACTCGTTGAAGCGGCTGGCGATGACGCCAAAGCGCTTGTCGGAACCCGTGAAATGGCCCTCGATGATGTTCGTCATGACGTCTCTCCCTTGGCCGCCGCGCGGTCTTCCGCCGGGGCGTCCGTTGTTCCGTCCAGCAGGTGCCCGAATTTCTCCCGCTTGGTGCTCAGGTAAAACCTGTTGTGGTCGTTGGGGGTGATCACCAGGGGGACGCGCCCCGTGATCTTGACGCCGTAGCCCTCGATGCCCGCGCGCTTGGCGGGGTTGTTCGTGAGCAGGCGCATGCTCTTGATGCCGAGATCATACAGGATTTGCGCGCCGATGCCGTACTCCCGGGGGTCCGGGTCGAAGCCCAGGTGCACGTTGGCCTCGCAGGTGTCCATGCCCTTTTCCTGCAGCTCATAGGCGCGCAGCTTGTTGAAAAGCCCGATGCCCCGCCCCTCCTGGCGCAGGTAGAGCAGCACGCCCCGCCCCTCGCCGGCGATCATTTCCAGCGCCCGGTGGAGCTGGGGGCCGCAGTCGCAGCGCAGCGACCCGAGCACGTCGCCCGTGAAGCACTCGGAATGCACCCGCACCAGCACGTCCTCCCGGCCCTCCACGTCGCCGTACACCAGGGCGAGGTGCTGGTACTCGTCCACGTCGTTCTCATAGGCCGTGAGGGAGAAGTCCCCGTAGTCCGTGGGCAGTGTCACCGTGGCCACGCGGCGCACCAGCTTCTCCGTGCGGCGGCGGTGGTCAATGATGTCCTTGATCGCGCAGATTTTGACGCCGTGCTCCCGCGCGAAGACCTCCAGCTCCGGCATGCGCGCCATCGTGCCGTCCTCGTTCATGATCTCGCAGATGACGGCGGCGGGCCGCAGGCCGGCCAGCTTCATCAGGTCTATGGACCCCTCCGTCTGCCCGGCGCGCACGAGCACGCCGCCCTTCCGCGCGCACAGGGGGAACATGTGGCCCGGGCGCACCAGGTCGCCCGCCGTGGCGG
>JAPXRP010000278.1:0-4096 GCA_033813475.1 Candidatus Hydrogenedentota bacterium | reverse complement strand
CGAGTCCCCGGCGAACGTGGAGCGCTTCCTGGAGTACTGCGAGAACCTGTACGACCTCGTGAACGAGGGCTACTTCGAGCGCGGGCTGGACACGGTGCGCGATTTCCGGCGCCACTATGGCCTCGCGAAGTTCCTCCGCTTCGACTTCTTCCGCACCATGCACCAGGCCGTGGGCGCCCAGCTCACCACGCCGCACATGCGCCAGGCCTTCGACTTCTTCATAAAATATGTCGGATCCTCCGCGGAGGACGCCCCGGCCTTCATGAACTGCCTGCCCACCATCCAGTTCCGCTACGACCTCTGGTACGTGGACGGCGGCCTGTACAACATCGCCAAGGGCCTCGGGCGGCTCATGGACGAGCTGGGAATCCGCGTCCATCTGGACTGCGAGGTGTCGGAGATCCGCAAAAGCGGCGCGCGGGTGGAGGGCGTGGTCGCCGGGGGCGTGTTCCACCCGGCGGACATCGTCGTGAGCAACATGGAGGTGATCCCCGCGTACAGGGAGCTGCTCGGCGTGGACGCCGCCTTCCTGCGGACGCTGGAGAAGTTTGAACCCGCCTGCTCGGGGCTGGTGCTGGACCTCGGGCTGGACATCCAGTACCCGCAGCTCGCCCACCACAACTTCTTCTTCTCCGCCGACCAGCACGACCATTTCACCAGCGTCTTCCGCAAGAAGGTGCTGCCCAATGACCCGACGATCTACCTCGTCGCCGCGTCGAAGACGGACCCCACCGTGGCCCCGGCGGGCTGCGACTGCCTGAAGATTCTGCCGCACATCCCGCACATCAACGAGGAGAACCCCGTCTCCCACGAAGAGTACCTCGCCTTCAAGGAGCGGGTGCTGGACAAGCTGGAGCGCATGGGCCTGACGGACCTGCGCAAGCACGTCGTCTTCGAGCATGTATGGACGCCCCAGGACATCCTGCGCATGTACCGGTCCAACAGGGGCTCGATCTACGGCGTCGTCTGCGACCGCTGGAAGAACTTCGCCTTCAAGGCCCCCAAGCAGAGCACGCGCTACGACAACCTCTTCTTCACCGGCGGCTCCGTCAATCCCGGCGGCGGCATGCCCATGGTCGTCCTGTGCGGGCAGAACGTCGCCCGGAAGATCGCGGCGTGGGACCGGAAATAGCCGTTGTCGCCGTGCTGGCGGCGCTCTGGGCCGCCGGAGGACTCTTTCTCCGGGCGGCGCCCTCCCGGGACGCGGCGCCCTCCGCCGGCGGGTTTCCCGCCTTGTCGGTCATCATCCCCGCGCGCAATGAGGAGGACAATCTCCCCCGGCTGCTGGACTCCCTCGCCCGGCAGGGCGTTCCCGGGGTGGAGGTCATCGTGGTGGACGACGGGTCCACGGACGGCACGGTGGCCGCGGCGCGGGCGCGCGGCGCGCGGGTGGTGCCGGGGAAACCCCTGCCGCCGGGATGGCTGGGCAAGCCGTGGGCCTGCTACCAGGGCGCGCTGGCCGCGCGCGGGGAAGGACTCCTCTTTCTGGACGCCGACACCTTTTTCGAGGAGGGCGGTCTGCGCCGTCTGCTGGAGACGTATCAGAAGACCGGCGGCGTGCTGTCCGTGTGCCCGCACCACGCCGTGGTGCGTTCCCACGAGCAGCTTTCCGCCTTCTTCAACCTGATGATGGCGGCGGGCACGGGGGCCTTCACCGGGCCGCGGGCGCGGCCGACGGGGCTCTTCGGCCAGTGCATGCTCCTGGACCGCGCCGCCTACTTCGGCGCGGGCGGCCATGTCACGGTCAAGGGGCGCGTGCTGGAGAACTTCCATCTGGCGGACGCCTTCCGCGCGCGCGGCGTGCCCCTGGCCTGCCGCCTGGGCCGCGGATGCCTGTCCATGCGCATGTACCCCGGCGGGCTGTCCGACCTCGTGCGCGGCTGGGGCAAGGGCTTCGCCTCCGGCGCGGCCAAGACCCCCGCGCCCCTCATGGCGCTCATCCTCGCGTGGATGATCGGCGCGGTGTCGGCCTTTCTCGCGCCGGCCGCGCTGCCGTGGGGCGGCCCCGTGCTGCTCATTCCCTACGGCCTCTACGTCCTCCAGCTCCTCGTGCTGCTGCGGCGCGTCGGCACTTTCTCGCCGTGGGCGGCGGTGCTCTATCCCGTGCCGCTGGTCTTCTACATGGCCGTGTTCACCCGGTCCGTGCGGGCCGCGAAGGGCGGCGGCGTGGTGTGGAAGGGCCGCACCGTCGGCGGCGCGGCGGGGGAGGGCGGCCATGCTCGTTGAACTGTCCCCCCTGATGCTCGTGGCCACCGACTTCGCGGCGTGGTTCATCATCCACATGGCCGTCGCCTGGGCCGGCACCCAGCTCCCCGACCGCCTCTTCCGCCCGGACGGATTCGTCTGCCGCATCCGGCCCTGGGAGGACGGCGGCCGCGTCTACGAGCGGCTCTTCCGCGTCTCCGCGTGGAAGGACCGCCTCCCCGACGGCGCCGCGCTTTTTAAAAAGGGGTTCCCCAAGAAGAACCTGCTCTCGCGCGACCCCGAATACCTCGCCCGGTTTATCCGCGAGACCTGCCGCGGCGAATGGGTCCACTGGGCGGCCTTCTGGTGCGCCGGACTCTTCTTCCTCTGGAACCCCTGGTACCTCGGCGTCGGCATGTTCCTCTACGCCGCCCTCGCCAACGCCCCCCCCATCATCACCCAGCGCCACAACCGCGCCCGCATGGCAAGACTTCTGGCCCGGATGTCCGTCCACCGCTGAGGCCCGCGCCCTCGCCTGGGAACGCCGATCTCCCGATCGGCTTGCACGCATTTCTGACTTCTGTTCCCGCCCCCTGTCCGTCATTCACGCCCTTTTGCCCGTCATTCCCGCGAACGCGGGAATCCATCCGGGGTCAGCGGGTCACGCCGCGCGTTGAAGGCATGGGCCCCCGCTTTCGCGGGGGTGACGGAGGGGGGCGGGGGTGATGGAGGGGGGCGGGGGTGATGGAGGGGGGCGGGGTCTGTGGGCACAACCAACGTCATTCCCGCCCCCTTTCCCGTCATTCCCGCGAACGCGGGAATCCATCCGGGGTCAGCGGGTCACGCCGCGTGTTGAAGGCATGGGCCCCCGCTTTCGCGGGGGTGACGGGGGGGGCTGTGGGCACAACCAACGTCATTCCTGCCATCCTTCCCGTCATTCCCGCGAACGCGGGAATCCATCTTGGGTCAGCGGGTTGCCCCGCGCGTTTGAAGGCATGGGCCCCCGCTTTCGCGGGGGTGACGGAGGGGGCGGGCCTGACGGCGGATTCTCCTGTTTGTTCCGGCGTCCTGCGGATTGTGAGAAACGCGGCGGGTTGTCTTTTCAAAACCGGGGCTTCCCTGCTACAATGGACGGAGTGGCCGCCCGGGCGCGCCGTGGGAAGTTCAACCTGCCGGAGGACGCGAGATGAAGACCCTGCTGTTCAAACTGCTGAGCTTTGTGGTGGTCGTGGCCGGGGCGGGCGTCATTGTGGTGGCCGCCGACCCGGGCGACTGGGTCATGCGGTCGGTGGAGCTGCTGAACCGGATCACGGACACGGGCGCGGTGGCGGGGGTGCCCGTGGCCGCGTGGGTGGGGGCCATCGGCGGGGTGCTGGTGCTGCTGGGTCTGATAGGACTGCTGCCGGAGCGCCGCGCGGGCGCGGCGATCACCTTCCGCACCGAGCGGGGCAATGTCTCCATCGAGCTGCGCCCCATCCAGCAGACGCTGGCCAGGGTCATCGGCGCGCTGCCGGAGGTCCGCCGCATCAAGGTGCGCGTCGCGCCGGACCGGACGGCCCGCAAGATCAATGTGCACGCCGCCGTCGTGCTGCAGAACTGCGCCGACGCCGGCCTGCGCCGCACGTCGGCCGTGGTGTCCGACTGCATCGCCCACACCGTGAGCACGGCCTTCGGCCTGGAGGACATGGTCGAGGTGAAGCTGAACGTGGTGGGCGTGCATGTGGACGCCAACAGCACGGCCCAGAAGATCCGCGACGAGGTGGAGTCCGACAAGGGCTCCCTCACCAACCGCATGGCCGTGGCGCTGGCGCGCCCCCCGCTGTCCGCCCTCACGCTGGACGACACCGTGGTGGTGGAGCGGCCCGCCCCGGCGGCCGAGGAGAAGAAGGGACCCGAGATGGAGGTGTTGGAT
>JAPXRP010000277.1:0-4099 GCA_033813475.1 Candidatus Hydrogenedentota bacterium | reverse complement strand
GAGGGGCATGTGTTGACCTTTCGCGTCTGGAGTCTGGAGTCTGGAGTCTGGAGGAAGAAAAGAGGGCGCGTGAAGGAATGACAGACTCGGGTGACAAACGAAATCGCTTCGTGCTAACGTCTTATCGTGAGACCGTTGGATACTTATGAACAGTGGGAGTTGGGAGCATGCGGGATCATCGAAAACTGCGGGCGTTTGAGCTGGCCGACGCCTTGGTGCTCGCGCTGTATCAGGCGACCAAAACGTTTCCCCGGGAGGAACTGTTTGGCCTGACCAGCCAGCTTCGCCGCGCTGCGGTGTCCATCGCCTCCAACATCGTGGAGGGATGCGGCCGCAATTCGGAGGTGGACTTTGTTCATTTTCTCCATATGGCGTATGGCTCATCCCGCGAGGTGGAGTACCAGGTTAGCCTCGCCCGCCGTCTGGGCTATCTTGGGACTGAGGACGCCGGTGCGCTCGAAGCACAATCCGAGGAGGTGTCGAAGGTTCTCAACGGACTCATCCGCTCCTTCCGCACCCCCTAGCCCCCCTCTCCTCGGTCTTCCTCTTCCTCCAGACTCCAGACTCCAGACTCCAGACTCACTACTCCGCGCCCCGCGTTTCACGCGGGAGTGTTTCATCGGGGCGGCGCGTTATGGTTCAATGTCCCCGGTCAACCAAAGGAGACGCGCATCATGGGCTTTGCCGAGGAACGATATGACCGCATGAAATACCGCCGCTGCGGGCGGAGCGGGCTGCTGCTGCCGGAGATTTCGCTGGGGCTGTGGCACAATTTCGGGACGCGGGCGGACCATGACGCGTGCCGCGCCATGCTGCGGACGGCGTTTGACCTGGGGATCACGCATTTCGACCTCGCGAACAATTACGGGCCGGAGCCGGGAAGCGCGGAGGAGCGGTTCGGGCGCATCCTGAAGGAGGATTTCGCCGCGCACCGGGACGAGCTGATCGTCTCGACGAAGGCGGGCTACCGCATGTGGCCGGGGCCCTACGGGGAATGGGGCAGCCGCAAATACCTGCTGGCGAGCCTGGACCAGTCGCTGCGGCGCATGGGCCTCGACTATGTGGACATCTTCTACTCGCACCGGCCCGACCCGGACACGCCGCTGGAGGAGACGCTGTCGGCGCTGGAGCAGGCGGTGCGGCAGGGCAAGGCGCTCTACGCCGGCGTGAGCAACTACCGGGGCCCGCAGTTTCTGGAGGCGGTGCGGACGGTGCGGGAGCGCGGGTGGGCCCCCGTCACCATCCACCAGCCGCGCTACAACCTCTTCGACCGGTGGATCGAGGATGATCTGCTGGAGCACGCGGCGGCGGCGGGCGCGGGCGTCATCGTGTTCTCGCCCCTCGCGCAGGGGCTGCTGTCGGAAAAGTACCTCGATCCGGCCGCGCCGATTCCGCCGGTGTCGCGGGCGGCGGACCCCGACGGCTATCTGCGCCCGGACCAGGTGACGCCGGAGCGGGTGGACCAGGCGCGGCGGCTGGCGGCGGTGGCGAAACGGCGCGGGCAGTCGCTGGCGCAGGCGGCGCTGTCGTGGGTGCTGCGCGACCCGCGGGTCACGAGCGCCCTCATCGGCGCGCGCACGCCGGAGCAGATCCGGGAGTGCGTGGCCGCGGTGGACGGCCCGGCGTTCACGCCGGAGGAGCTGGCGGAAATGGACGGCATCGCCCCGAAATGAGTGGTATACTCCCGCGCGACATGCCTGACATTCCCCTGTCCTACCCCCCCATCCGCGGCGCGGAGCGCCGGATCGCCGTCGTGTTTCTGCACGGCGGCTGCTCCATGGGCTGCCTCTTCTGCGTCTCCGACACGGCGCTGGAGGGCATGACCCCCGCGCTGTTCGCGCGGACCCTGGACCTGCTGGAAGACCGGGGCTTCGAGGAGGTGGTGATCGGCGGCGGGGAGCCCACCGAGTGGCCCCATGACTGGCGGACGGCGGCCCGGGAGGCGAAGGCGCGGGGGTTTGTGGTGCAACTGGGCACGAACGGGCGGCTGCTGACGCCGGATTACACCGGGTTCGACGCCGTGGACCGCTATGTGCTCCCCCTGGACGGCGCAACGGCGGAAACACACGACCGGCTGCGGCCGTCCGGCGGACGGACCGGGGAAAGCCATCACCGCCTGATCCTGCGGCGGCTGGAGGAGCTCCGCGCCGCCGGGCGCGAGGCGACGGTGTCCACGGTGGTGAACGCCCTCAACGTGCGGGAAATCGGCGGGATCGCGGCCCGGCTGAACCGCCATGTGGAAAACGGCGGACGGCTGCACGCCTGGCACCTGTACCGCTTCCTGCCGGTGGGCCGGGGCGGTGCCCGCCACGCGGCGGCACTGGCGCTGTCGGACGCGGCCTACGGGGCCGCCGTGGCGCTGGCCCGCGCGGCCGCGCCGGACCTCACCCTCTACAAGCGCCCCGACATGCGGCACTCCCGCACGGTGGATTTCTTCTGGAACCGCGGGGGGGCCATTGTCGCGGGCAGCGAGGTCTGGGGGAACGCCTCCGCCATCCGCGCCGAAGAGGCCTGAGCGCAGTCCTCCGGTATATGGCGGGACGACAAAAAAGTTGACAAAATAACCACGTCGTGGTCATAATGTAGCCATGATCCGGCGAGGAATAGAAGCGTCCCTTCGGGATGCCATGGCCGACACCCCCGTGGTGCTGGTGCACGGCGCACGGCAAACGGGAAAGAGCACACTGGCCAAGACCTACGCCCAGTCGGTGGACGGGGCGACCTACCTTACGCTGGACGATGCCACCGTGCTGGCCGCCGCCGTCGGGGATCCGGCCGGGTTTCTGTCCCAATTCACGGGCCCGGTGGTGCTGGACGAGGTGCAGCGAGCACCCGGCCTCTTTCTGGCCATTAAACTGCTGGTGGACCGGGACCGGCGGCCGGGCAGGTTCCTCTTGACGGGGTCGGCGGATGTGCTGCTTGTTCCCGCCCTCTCGGATTCCCTGGCGGGGCGGATGGAGATTCTCACATTGTGGCCTTTTGCCGGTGTGGAACTGTCCGGCGACATCTGGTCCTTTGTGGATATGCTCTTCTCGGACACCCCCCTGCCCAAAGCGGCCGCGCTGGAACCGCGCCCCCTCCTCCTCCAGCGCATCGCCTGCGGCGGATTTCCCGAAGCGCTGGCGCGAACCGCAGCCCGCCGCAGGGAAGCATGGTTTGGCTCCTACATCACCACCATTCTCCAGCGCGATGTCCGCGAGGCCTCGAACATTGAGAATCTGACCATGCTGCCCAGGCTGCTCGCCCTTCTGGCAACCCGGTCCTGCGGTCTGCTGAACCAGGCGGAGCTGTCGCGCGCCCTCGGAATGCCGCTTTCCACCCTGCGCCGGTACCTCACCCTGCTTGAGATGACGTTTCTGGTCCGGCAGACTCCGGCCTGGTCCGCCAATCTCGGAAAACGCCTGACCAAGTCCCCCAAGGCCACCCTGTGCGACACGGGGCTGATGTCGTTCCTGCTCGGCATAGACCCTTCCCGGGGAATTCCGGACCATCTCACCGGCCCGCTGGTGGAGAACCACGCCGTCATGGAAATGACCAAACATCTCGGCTGGAGCGCCACCCGGGCCGCTCTTTACCATTTCCGGGACCAGACCGGCCAGGAGGTGGACATCCTGCTGGAGGACGCGATGGGGCGCCTGGTGGGTATCGAGGTTAAAGCGGCCACCGGAGCGTCGAAAGAGGACTTCCGGCACCTCCAACTCCTGAGAAAACAGACGGGCCCGCGATTCCACCGGGGGGTGGTGCTCCACACAGGCACGGAGACGGTGGCCTTTGACGGGCAGTTGTCCGCATTCCCGCTGGGCGCGCTGACACCAGCGCCGCGGTCCGGCACGGACAACCTCCGCTAAGCCGTCCCTCCGGCTGCGCGGGGAAGCCCCGAAGGGGTGCGCCTTTTCCTAAAGGCGGTCGAAATCGAGCACTTCGCCCTCGTTGAGGTCGTCGTGGTCGTAGTACTCGCGCTCGTACCATTCGCGCCAGGAGGCCGCGTACAGGCTGACCCACTCAAACTTGGCGGTCATGCCGAGGTCGCGCTGCTCCTCCATGGAGCGCAGGAACTTGTGCTTGTAGATCTGCTCGGCCTGCCGCTCCAGCATCCGGC
>JAPXRP010000276.1:0-4217 GCA_033813475.1 Candidatus Hydrogenedentota bacterium | reverse complement strand
AGGGTCAGGTTGGCAAAGGTGCGCGGCTCGCTCCGGTGGCGGTATCTTTCGTAGAAGAAGTCCTTGTAGAACTCCTCGTCGGACCATTGCTCGGCCTGCATCCGCAGGACGAGGTCCTTGTTCGGCTCGAAGCGGTTGTACCAGGCGAGATACCCCCTGTTCTCGGTGGTCTGCAGGCCGTGGAACTCGCCGGAGGTCCGGTACAGCCGCGAGGAGGGCGTCTTCGTGTAGTCGTAGTAGATGTCGCCGCCGAGCCCGACCCCCTCCTTCTCCGTCGGCATGATCCGCGGGCCGAGGGAAAGCTCCCGGGACACCTGGAACTGCTGGCCCAGGTTGAGATAGTAGCCCGTCTCCGCGTACCGTCCCGAGTCAAAGTCCACCGACCACGGATAGGGGCCCGCAGTGCTGCGCCAGATCGGAAGGGCAAAGGGCGTCTGGAAGCCGCCCAGAGCAAGACGGGCGCCCTTGCCGGCGACGGCCTCGCCCTTCTCCACATGGAGTTCCTTCACCATGATCCGGTACCCCGGCGGATCGCCCGGGCAGGTGGTGAACCACGCGTTCTCGGCGATGAACTCCTCGGGGCCGAGGATGTGCAGTTTTTCGGCGGAGTAATAGAAGTAGGCGGCGCGGCCGCGGGCGTTGGTGAGCGTGCCCTTCTGGGCCGCGAAGTCGTAGTCCACCTCCTCCGCCCGCAGCTCGCGCGTCGGCTCGCTCACATGGAGGTTGCGGCCCGTGATGCGCCCCATGGAAAGCCGCTTCTTGGCCAGGTTCTGCTCGTCGCGCGGCTCCAGCACAAAGGCCCGCTCCACCGCCTCCGTCTCCGGCGTCGCGTAGGAAAGGTAGTCGGCGGTAAGGGAGGAGGTGTGCTGGCTCACCTCCACATGCCCCTCCGCGTCGTAGCTGCCCCGCTCGTCGGAATAGGAGAACTGGTCGCTGCGGAAGGCCATCTCGCCCAGGCGCAGCCGGACGTTGTCGCGCATCACGGTCTTGCCGGTGGCGAGGTCCGTGGTCATGGTGTCGGCTTCAAGGTCGCGCAGGGGTTCGGTCCAGTCGGGGGGCGTGAAGCCCAGCCCCGGCTCGCCGAACTCGATGGGCCGCGTCAGGGCGTCCCGCAGCCCTTTCTGTTCGCCGCCCCCGATCAGCTTGTGGGTGGCTGTGTTGAGCGAGGGCGCGCGCAGGGATCCGGTGAACATGGGCATGCTGCGGTACTGCCCCTTGGGTTTCTCGGCGGGGGCGGGGGCGGCCGCCGCAGCCTCCGCCGCTGGCGCGGTTTCTTCTGCGGACGCGGTTTCTTCCACGGGCGCCCCGGCTTCCGGGGCCGGGGCCGGAACGGCGCTTTCGGGCGCTTCGGGTTCCTGCGCGGCCTGCGCCGCGGCAGGCGCAATTTCGGGGGCCTGCTCCACGGGCGCGGGTGCGGGCGCCGGTGTTTGTTCGGGCGCCGGCTCCGCGGCGGCCGCCTCAACGACTTCAACGCCGTTTTCCTCCGGGGCGGACCCGCCGGTCTCTGCGGTTTCCGCGCCGCCTTCGGACGGGGCCTCCCCGGCGGCGGCCTGCGGCTCGCGGTTCCAGACGACTGCCTGCTGGTGCGTCTCCTGCGGTGCCATGGCGACAAGCACCGGCCCGCAGGCCCGGATGAGCTTCGCGGGAAGGTCCAGCGGAAAACGGCCGGTCTCGTTGAGCTCCCCGTCCAGGGTCACCACATCGCCGGCGCTGAGGACAACCAGCCCCTCCCCGTCTTTCGCCATGTCCGTGACAGGCAGCGCCTTCTCCGCGAAAGGCGCGGTGTCCCCCGCACGGCACAAAAAGACGCCGGAAGGGGTGGCGACCGCGAAGGCGTCTCCGGCGAGCCACGCCACCGCAGCGGGCTTCCCGGGAAGGGCGCATGCGACAGGTTTGCCGGCCTTTTCGGCGAGCTTCATGGCCGTCAGGGTGTTGGAAGAAAGCCCAATCCAGGCGACCCAGGCTGTTTCACCGCCATTGTCCGAGACCGCCAGGCGGGAGGGACGCCCCGCGCCCTGCAGAAGGGTTTCCGGATTGCCCGAAAGATCGCCCAGGGGGGTTATCCGGAGGATGCGGTCGCCGAAGGGGTCGGCCAGAAGGAGGCGGTTGTCCCCCGCCAAGACCGCCATCAGAAGTGTCTTGCTGTTGACCAGGGAAGTGTGCGCCGCCGCGCCGCCGGTGACGGGGCAATTCTGGACATGCAGGAAGCAGGGCAGTTCCTGGCCGGATTCCGCGCTGTATTGCCCCCCCACACACGCGACAAAGGGGGACGCTCCGCCCCGGCTTGCCACCAGGCCGGTCGGCCGGGAAACCGCCCCGGTCATGACCAGCGCGAAGACTTCTGTTGAACTGCCGGTGGCGGGATCCACCTGAATGACGCGGCTCCGCGCATAGTCCGCCAGCAACACCCGGTGTTCAGGCCCGCCCGCCTCGCAGGGGTTCAGAACGGCGTCCCGGTAGACGCCGCCGGGGGTTACGGGCACCCATGGGCTCTGCGCAAAGGCCGGACACAGGGCGAGAAGGATGCTTGTCATGATTCCTGCGGCGCGCGCTGAATACACCTGTGGTTGCTCCTGTGGTTGCTAACGGGGCGGCAAAACGACCCAAAACGCGGCGACAACCCTCCCCCCCCCCGCTTTTTGCGGGGCAGGCGCCTTCTCCACCTCCTTCGGGGACGGTTTGTCCGCCTCGGGCTTTCGGGGCGCAGACTGCGGTTCGTGCTGCGCCTTCCGCAGTTCGGGAACGGTCTTCTTCTCCCCCGCCGGGGCGGCCTCCTCGACGACGACGGGAACCGGTGGCGCGGGCCGCGGCACGGCGGGGGCTGCCGTGTCCGGGGGGCTTCCAATCTCCCGGAGTTCGGCGGCGGGGGGAGTCGCGGGCACTGCGGGGGCCGCAGGGGCCGCGCTCATGCCCGGGGGGGGCGCCAGCTCCTTGGTGGAGAGGACGTCCTGGGCCTGGGCCAGGGCGAGCATCCCGGCGGCCAGCGCGAGCGCCGCGTTAAACATCGAGGGTCTCCGCGAATTTCAGGGTCGCCCCCAGGGACTCGACGGCTTCCGCGCCGCCCATGCGCTGGACCGTGAGCCCGCCGACGGCGTTTGCGAGGCGGGCGCACTTCTCCAAGTCCCAGCCCTGCAGGAACCCGTAGAGGAACCCGCCGCAGGAGGCGTCGCCCGCGCCCGTTGTGTCCACCACGGGCACCTTGTGCGCGGGCAGGCGCACCTCGCGTCCCTCGGCGGTGCGCGCGTAGACGCCGTCGCCGCCGAGCTTGATCACGGCGGTCTTCACGCCGTGGGCAAGGTAGAACCCGGCGATGTCCTCGACGGCGGCCCTGCCCGTGTAGTTGCGGGCCTCCTCCAGGCTGGAGAAGACGATGTCGAGATGCGGCAGCGCCGGCTCGATCAGGGGAAGCCACCGCCCCGCGCCGTCATAGCAGGTGTCCATGCTCGTGACCACGCCGAGGCTTCGGGCCTTCTCGAACACGCGCCCCATGGGCGCCCCGTCGAGTTTGGGCGTGATGGCCGGGCCGCCCCAGTGCAGCACGCGCGCCCCGCCCACCACGCCGAAGTCCATGTCCTCCTCGCAGGTCTCGGCGTTGGTGCCCATGTGGTGCAGGAACGTGCGCTCGCCGTCCTCGCTGATGAGGACCACCGTGGCCGAAGAGTGGCAGTCGTCCACCCGGCGCACACCGGACACGTCCACGCGGTTCTCGGAAAGTTTGGAGAGGAGAAAGTCGCCGAAACTGTCGCGGCCCAGCCGGCCCACGAAGGCGGCCGACCCGCCCAGGCGCGAGCAGACGATGGCCGTGACACCGGCCAGCCCCCCCAAATGCATGTTGAGCGAGGGCACCAGCCCGAGGGTGCCCCGGGGCGGTATCCGGTCCACAGGGCGCACCATGACATCCGCGCACACCACGCCCACCGTGACAAGATCAACGCCCATCCCGCAGTTCCTTCCATCGCTTCACGGGAGGAAAGGGGGCCGTTGCGGAAGCCTGACGCCCCTGGACGGGGCACTCCCTGCATTCGGCGCCAAACCAGCCCGAAAACACACGCTTCTGGGCCCGGCGTCCACGCCGAAGAACGCAGCCCGCGCCCTTCGAAAGAGTCCATTTTGACCGCCGGGAACAACGACTCACGACGGGGAAAGTATACCAGCCGAAAGGGCGTTTCTCAAGGCTGCCGAACCGTGCCCGAACCGCGCGCGGCAAGGCGTGCGGC
>JAPXRP010000275.1:0-4308 GCA_033813475.1 Candidatus Hydrogenedentota bacterium | reverse complement strand
GTTCATTTCTTGGCGTCCTTGCTTTTGAACATGAGCAGCATGCGGTGGGTGACGAGGTAGCCGCCGAACACGTTGATGGACGCGCCGATCATGGCGACCAGGCCGATGAAGGCCAGGAAGGGCGAGTCACCCCCCAGCCCGGCGGCCATGATCGCGCCGACGATGCTGATGCCGGAGATCGCGTTGGACCCCGACATAAGCGGCGTGTGCAGCTGCGACGGCACCTTGCTGATGAGCTCAAAGCCCAGGAAGATGGCCAGGGTGAAGGTGAAAAGCAGGAGCATCATGTCGTTCATTTCGCGGCCCTCGCTTTCTTGAGCATTTCGCTCCGGAGTTCGCCGTCGCGGACGATGAGGCACCCGTTCATGATCTCGTCGTCCGTGTTCAGCTTGATGGCGCCGGCCTCCTTGTCCCAGAAGTGCTCGACCAGGTTGCCGACATTCGCCGAGTACATCTGGCTGGCGTGCACGGGCACCCGGCCGGGGAAGTTCTCCGCGCCCATGACGGTGACGCCGTTGATGTCCACCTCCGCGCCCGGCTGCGAGCCCTCGACGTTGCCGCCGGTCTCCGCCGCCAGGTCCACCACCACGCTCCCCGGGCGCATGGACTCGACCATGGCGCGGGTCACGATGACCGGCGCCTTGCGCCCGAAGACCTGCGCCGTGGTGATGACGATGTCGGACTGGGCGATGACCTTGGCCATCGCCTCCTTCTGCATCTCCTTCTGCTCCTCCGTCAGCTCCACGGCGTAGCCGTCCTTGGTCTGGCCGGTCTCGCCGAGGTCAATCTTCACGAACTTTGCGCCGAGCGACTGCACCTGCTCCTCCACCACGGGCCGCGTGTCGAAGGCCTCCACGCGCGCGCCCAGGCGCTTCGCCGTGGCGATGGCCTGGAGCCCTGCCACGCCCACGCCGATGATGAAGACCCGCGCGGGCTTCAGCGTGCCGGCGGGCGTCATCATCATGGGCAGCACCTGGCTCAGCTTGTTGGCCGCCGCCATCACCGCGATATAGCCCGCCAAGTTCGCCTGCGAGCTGAGGGCGTCCATCTTCTGGGCCAGCGTCGTCCGCGGGATCATCTCCATGCAGATGGCGTCCACCTTCGCGGCGATGATCGTGTCCAGCAGTTCGGCGTCCGTAAAGGGCTCCAGATAGCTGATAAGCAGGCTGCCGGGCTTCATCGCCCTGACGAACTCTGCGGACGGCTTGCGGAGCCGGAGCACGGCATCCGCCGCGGCGAGGGTGCCGGGGCCGTCCTGGGTCACCTTCGCGCCGGCCTTTTCATAGGCCTCGTCGGTGTACCCGCAGGGAAGGCCAAGACCGGCTTCAATGGTGATTTCCGCGCCTTTCTTGGCCAGTTTTGCCACCGTGTCGGGCACGAGCGGCACCCGCCGCTCTCCCGGACACGTTTCCTTGGGTGCGTAAATGAGCATGGCGAGATTCCTATCCAAGTTGCCAAACAGGGGATTCTTGTCCGCACAAGCGCGCATAGTGTACCCCCTGCCGCCGCCGCGATGCAATGCCGTTCCCGCGCGCGGGGGGCAGGCCGGCCGGATGCCCCCTTCCGGGTGTTTTTGGGCGGAATGTGCGCCCCGGTGTTTTCATACAAGGGTATTCCGCACGCAACCCCCTCCAGATGACCCGGAGAAATCAGGAAAAATTTCCGGGTTTGTGCCGCCTGCGGCGGGGCGGGGCGGCAGCTTGCGCCCGGCAGCCCCCCTCGTCAATACTGGAGGCGCAAGGAATGTCCGGCCGAATCTGAAAGGGTGATGGATTGAACCTGCGTTTCCTGCGGCGGCTGTGCGCCGCCGCGTGTCTGTTTCCGGTGTGCGCCGCCGTCCATGCCGGAGACCAGCCCCAATGGGGCGCGGTGCATTCCCGCAACATGGTGTCCGCCGAGACGGGACTGCCGGACGCCGTGGCAGCGGAGGGCGACGGCGGTCCCCTGTGGTCCGTCGGGCTGGGCGACAACAGCTACGGCACTCCCGTGGTCGCCGGGGGCCGGGTCTACATCGGCGCAAACAACCTGAACCCCGTGGATGCGCGTCTCCAGGGCGACTACGGCCTCCTGTACTGCCTGTCCGAGAAGGACGGGACACTTCTTTGGAAACTGGGCACGCCGCGCATCGGCGGCGACGACTATCTGGACTGGCCGGGCATTGCCGTGTGCTCCCCGCCGACCGTGGAGGGCGACCGCGTCTACGCCGTGACCAATCGCTACCAGATTGTTTGTCTCGATGCGCGCGGCCAGGAGAACGGCAACGACGGCCCGTATCTGGATGAGGGAGTCCTCATGGTGCGGGACGGCGAGCCGCCCCTGGAGGTCACCCCCTCGGATGCTGATGTGATCTGGATCTTTGACTTGAAGACGCAGGCGGGCATTTACCCGCATGACGGGGCGCACGCCTCCCCGTTGCTGGACGGCCCGTGGCTCTACACGAACACCTGCAACGGCGTGGACAACACGCACAAGGTGATCCGAAATCCAGACGCCCCCAGCCTCGTGGTGCTCGACAAGCGCACCGGACGGCTGGTGGCGCGCGACAACGAGCGCATCGGGCCGCGCATCTTCCACTCCACCTGGTCCTCCCCCGCGCTGGGCGAGGTGGATGGCGTGCGGACCATCTTCTTCTGCGGTGGCGACGGCGTGTGCTACGGGTTCAAGGCCCTCGGTCCTGGCGAGGCCCCGGAGCCGGAGCGGATGCTGGAGCGAATCTGGCGCTTCGACCCCGACCCGGCCTCGCCGAAGGAAAATGTCGCGGAGTACCTGAAGGACAACCGGCAGGGCCCGACCAGCATCCACAGCATGCCGGTGTGGCTGGAGGGGCGCCTGTACATTACCGGCGGCGGCGACACCTGGTGGGGCAAACGCGAGGCCTGGCTCAAGTGTGTGGACACCTCCAAGCCGGGCGACGCGACGGAGTCGGGCCTGCTCTGGACCGCGCCGCTCAAGAAGTTCAGCATGTCCACCCCCTGCGTGGTGGACGGCATGGTCTTCGTCACCGACGGCGGCGGGGAGCTCTCCTGCGTGGACGCGGCGACGGGCGCCCTGCTGTGGGCCGAAGACCTGGGCGGCGAGATGTGGGGCTCCGCGCTCGCGGCGGACGGCAAGGTGTATGTGGGCACGCGGCGCGGCGAGGTGGCGGCGTTCGCCGCCGCGCGGGAGAAGCGGCTGATCTCGCGCGCATCGCTGGGCGCGGCCATTTCGTCCACCCCTGTGGCGGCCAACGGCGCGCTGTTTGTGGCGACGCAGGAGCGCATCTTCGCCTTCGGAAAACGCTGACGGAACCATCAACCGACCCGGAGAGGAAACGGCATGAATCTGGACGCATACGCGGCGCAAAGCGACGTGCTGGTCACGCTGGAGGACGGGGTGTTGGTCCTGCGCATTAACCGGCCGGAGAAGAAGAACGCCCTGAACGCCGCCATGTACACCGTGCTGGCGGAGGCCCTGAACGCCTCGGGGGACGACCCCGCCGTGCGCGCCGTGCTGTTTCTCGGCGGCGATAAGTTCTTCTCCAGCGGCAACGACGTGCAGGAGTTCCTGTTCAATCCCCCGCGCGACACGTCGCACCCCGTGATCCGGTTTCTGGAGGCGCTGGCCACGGCGCGCAAGCCGCTCGTGGCGGGCGTGAACGGCTTCGCCGTCGGCATCGGCACCACGCTGCTGCTCCACTGCGACCTGGTCTACGCGGCGGAGGACGCGCGCTTCCACCTGCCCTTCGTGAGCCTCGGCCTGTGCCCTGAGGCGGGGTCCAGCCTGCTCCTGCCCGCGCTGGTCGGCCCCGTCCGCGCCGCCGAGGCCGTGCTATTGGGAAAACCCTTCGACGCGGTCGCCGCGCTGTCCTGGGGACTGATCAACGCCGTCTGCCCCTCCGGACAGGCCGAGGCCGCCGCCCGCGAGGCCGCCGCAGCCCTTACCCGCCAGCCCCCGGCCGCCATCCGCGCGTCCCGCGCCCTCCTGCGCGGCGCGTCGCCGGAACAGGTCGTCGCCGCCATCCACCGCGAGGCGGAGGTCTTCGCCGAACGCCTGACCTCCCCCGAGGCCGCCGAGGCCTTCCAGGCCTTTCTGCAGCACCGCCCGCCGGATTTCTCCCAGTTTACCTGAGGGGAGATTCGCCGGACCAACGGCATTCCGACAAGGGATTGCCGCGTCGGCCGGGGCACTGGCGGGCACGAGATGGCGTCGCTGCGCTCGCCATGACGCTTTGACGGGGGGCAGTGGCGGGAACGGGATGGCCTCGCTCGCCAAGACGTGGAACCGCGCGTCATTGCGAAGGCGCGCAGCGCCTGAAGCAATCTCGTTCCC
>JAPXRP010000274.1:0-4341 GCA_033813475.1 Candidatus Hydrogenedentota bacterium | reverse complement strand
ATGCTTTGTCTCCCGGCAGTCGGCGCAGGGGAAATGCTCCGGCGCGTTGCCCAGGGCGATCATGCCGGGGTGGGGCTTCCCGCAGCAGGTGCAGTAGGGCGGCTCGATCCACGGGGCGCGCATCCAACAGTCGGGGCAGAAGAAGACATTGTCCTCCGTGAGAATCCGGACGCCGCAGGCCTTGCAGTAGACGGGCAGGAAGAGGTTCTTGAGCGCGAGGGCCCAGTCGGGCCACGCGGCGGCCGCGCGGGCGAACCATGACGGTGTCCCGGCTTCGCCGGGCACGGCGGGGTCAGACGGGTTCGCCGCCATAGAGACGCGCCGCGTTGTTGTGCAACATGTCCTTCACGCTCTCCCCCACGGCCTCCGCATCGAGTCCGCACTCCCTCCCCCGGCGGGAAACGGCATCCCACACCGCCCGCCGTGTGATCTCCGCCGCACCCGCCGCCATTTCCACGCTGGTGGCGTCGTTGGAAAACATGAGCTTTGACACCGGGACATAGCCCGTCCATGTTTCGAGGCTCTCCCGGAGAAATGCCGGGTTCAGCACGGGCTGCCAGCAGGCGTCAATGTGCATGTTGGGGACCATTTTGGCGAGATAGCCCGCCTCTTTGGCGAAGGGCCAGCAGTGGAGCTGCACCAGCGCCATGCGCGGGTACCGCCGGGCCAGCGGCTCCAGCGGCAGCGGTGACGATTCCGCAAGATTGTTCGTGCCCACATGGCATTGGAAGGGCCAGCCCCGGTCGTTCGCCTGGGCGCAGCAGGCATGCACCACCCAGTCCTCAAAGGCACGCTGCTGCTCCGCGTCCAGATCGCCCCGAAAAACGACCGCCGCGTCCGCCCGCGGCTGAAAGTCCAGGGACCGCGAATAGGCCTGCAACTGTTTGATGCCCACCGCGCCGGAGCGGGCGGCAAGATCCAATATCCGTCCGATGAACTCCCGCCAAGTCTTCGCGTCCACAGGGTCAACGCCAACCGCACCGGAGAGGGACTCACGACGGGGACTCTTTTCCCGCCACAGATCCAGGAACCCCTCCACCCGAAGCACGGTCCTGGTGAAGGAGGCCTCTTCTCTTCCCGCCGGGGTGTCCATGCCCCGCAGATAGTATTCCGGATGCACGGGGCGGATCAGGTTCGTCAACGAGGCTTTTCGCATCGCTTCCCGGTACCAGGCAAACAGGGAACCGTACGCCGCGCCGACCTTGCGGTCTGCGGAGGACCAGGACGCGGCGGAGAGTCCCTCCAGCCGCTCGCCGTGGAGCAGCTCCACCCCCCGGGCCGTGCATTGGAACACGCCGGTCATCCGATGCCGCCGTAGCGCGGGCGTCAGGGCCTCCAACGCCTTCTCGGGGGCCTCCCCCCACCAGGCAAAGAAATCGGCCTTTCCCGCTTCCCGCGCGGGGGCATCCCAATCCACCCCCTCCGACCGCAACCATCCGCCGCCATAGGGGTCCAGCACGAGATCCCACACGCTGGCCGGGCGGGACGGCAGGGCGCCGGCCTCCAGGTCCGCGCGAAAGCCCGCCTCTCCCATGATCGGGCCAATGCTTCCCCAATGCTCATGGGCACAGTAGACGGGTGTCGCATCGCCCGGCAGACTTCCCGCATCGCCCCCGGCCGCCCCGCTTTCCGGCGCTGCGGAGGCGGTGGTCATCGCCGCGGCGGACCCCGCCATCCCCCAGCCCAGGAAATCCCGCCGGGTGGCCCCAACGCCGGTCATTCCTTCCGCGCTTTCTCTTCCGGCGACTGAAGGAGCTTCGGCCAGGCCTTGGCCAGAGCCACCGCCGCCGCCAGCGCGACCACCGTGGTCACCGACGCCAGGCCATACCGGCCGTAGAGCCAATAACCGGTGGCGAAGAGCGCGCCGTAGATGGCGACGCACCCGAGCGCCATGCACAGGATGCCCTCGGGAACCCGCCAGCGGGTGGACGCGTGCATGCCGCCGTCCGCCCCGGCCTGGGCCGCGATGGCCCTCCACCCCGGCCCGCCCGGATGCACCCGGCGGTAGAACGACAAGAGAACGCTCCGGTCCGTGGGCGCGGTCAGCATCATGACAATCATCCACCCCAGGGTGGTGACGCCGACCCCCGACAGAAGTTTGACCCACTGCTCCGGGGCGAAACCGGCCTTCCCGGCGACAAAGAAACCCACGGCCACAACGAAAGAGATGACCATGGCGGCGATTTCCGTGGCGGCGTTGATCCGCCACCAAAACCAGCGCAGGATGAAGAGCAGGCCCGTGCCCGCGCCCACCTGGAGCATGAGGTCGAAGTTGTCCTTCGCCGACTCCAGCACCAGCGCGAGCAGCCCCGCCATGACCATGAGGACGCAGGTGACCACCCGGCCCACGAGCACCTGGTCCCGCTCGGTCGCGTTGGGCCTCAGGAAACGCAGGTAAAAGTCGTTGACCACATACGACGCCCCCCAGTTGAGGTGGGTGGAAATGGTGGACATGTACGCCGCGACCAGCGAGGCCACCACAAGACCCAGCAGCCCCGGCCCCAGGAACGTAAGCATGGCCGGGTACGCCATGTCATGGTTCACGATGTTCGCCGCGTGGGGGAAGGCGGCCTTCAGGGAGTCTATGGAGGGAAACACCAGCAGGGAGCACAGCGCCACAATGATCCACGGCCAGGGACGGAGGGCGTAGTGGGCCGCGTTGAAGAAGAAGACCGCGCCGACGGCGTTCTTCTCGTCCTTCGCCGCCAGCATGCGCTGGGCGATGTACCCGCCGCCGCCGGGTTCCGACCCCGGATACCAGACACTCCACCACTGCACCGCCAGGGGCAGGATAAAAATGGACACCAGCATGGACGCGTCGCCGGAGGCAAAATCGGGGAAGATGGAAAGTTTCGAGGAAAGCTCAGGGTGGCTCAGGAGCCCCTGGAGTCCGCCAACCTCCGGCCGTCCCAGGGCGACATAGGCCGCGCACACGGCCCCCACCATCGCGATGGCGAACTGAAGGAAGTCCGTGATCAGCACGCCGCGCAGGCCGCCCATTGAGCTGTAGGCCACCGTGACCACGCCCGCCACCACGACGGTTTTCATGGGGCTCATGTTCAGCATGACACTGCCGATCTTGATGGCCGCCAGCGTGACGGAGGCCATGATGATGGTGTTGAAAAAGACGCCCAGATAGACCGCCCGGAACCCGCGCAGAAAGGCCGCCGGCTTCCCGCTGTACCGGACCTCGTAAAACTCCACGTCCGTCAGCACGCCGGAGCGCCGCCAAAGCTGGGCGTAGACAAACACCGTCAGCAGGCCCGTCAGCAGAAAGGCCCACCATTCCCAGTTCCCCGCCACCCCGTTGCGCCGCACGATGTCCGTGACCAGGTTCGGCGTGTCCGTCGAGAAGGTCGTCGCCACCATGGAAACCCCGAGCAGCCACCAGGGCATGCTCCGCCCGGCGGCGAAAAACTCCACCGAACTCGACCCGGCCTTCCGCGTAACAGCCAGGCCAATGGCCAGCGACACGGCGAAGAAAAGCAGGATGATCGCCCAATCAATGGGTTGAAGAAACATTGTGCTGCTCCGGGGGTTCTTTGTTGTCCGTCAGTCACCGGCAAAACCGCCGGAGAATGCCTACTGGACGCGCGTGAACGTCCAGGAATCCTGCAGGATGAGCGCGTCGGGACGCAGGGTGTCCGTGCCCAGCTGCACCTGAAGCGCGTCCGCGGACAGGTCATAGATGCCCAGCCATGTCCTGGAGCTGCCGTCCCGCACGACGGTAATGTCTATATGCTTGGGCCGCTTGCCTGCCTTGATGATGTACGTGCCCGCGTCATTGTTGTAAAGATAACCGTTCTCCGTGTGCAGGGTCGGCCCCTGATAATGGCATTGGCCGTCTTGAAAGGTGAGATACACATCGTAGGAACTGCCCCAGTCACTGACAACCGTTGTATGCCATTTTCCTTGAATCTGGCAGGAGTCTATCCCGAAGCACGCCACCCCCGGACATCCCGAAAGCCCCGCCGCCACGAACAAGGAAACCGCTGCAACCAGGAAAGCACGCTTCATGATCTTATCCTCCATGCCTTTGGGCTCGCCATTTGGACCGGACGCGGACCGGCCCGCTCCGGCGCTCTCATCAATGACATTCTAGTGAAGGGGCTTCCGAAACATCAAACCCGCTTCCGGATACGGTGCCCCCTGACCCGCGGAAAGGCGTGATCCTTCGCGTCCGCTCAGGGGCGCGGCAAGCGGCGCCCCTACGGGCGGTGATTAAAATGTTCTAGCGTTTTTCCGGGATGTGAGCGCGCAGGGGGCGCCGCCTGCTGCGCCCTCTTCTTTCACGGCACGACTGAGGGGGCGTTCCGTCCGTGGCGGCGCGCGCTTTCCACA
>JAPXRP010000273.1:0-4359 GCA_033813475.1 Candidatus Hydrogenedentota bacterium | reverse complement strand
CCTTTGGGCGGCGGCCTGGCCTGGGCTATATTCGGAAACGCTTTCAGCGTTGAAGGGGTCGGGCGGCGGGAAATTACCAGACTCCATCCAGAAAGTACCCACGGATTTTAGTGCGATTGCCCTGGATTGTATTGCGGGGGACAAAATGGTATGATGTAAAACGGTTATGGGACCCGCGTGGGAGCGGGAAGGGGCGGCTCTCCAGAGAGCCCGCCCCGCGCGGCAGGGAGTGCGCTCCGGGCAAGGGGCACGCATGGAGTGAAGGCATGGAGTCGGCGGGCAAACAGCGAAGAATGACCCGGCAGCGCCGTGTGATCCTGGATGAGTTGCGCCAACTGCGCTGCCACCCGTCGGCGGAGGAGTTGCACGGGATTGTCCGCCGCGCCATGCCGGGCATCAGTCTGGGCACCGTTTACCGGAATCTGGACGTTCTCTGGGAGGACGGCAAAATCCTCAAACTGGAGGCTCTCGGCGCGCAGGCGCGGTATGACGGGGACATCCGGCCGCACTATCACGCGCGCTGCCTGCAGTGCGGCAGGATCGTGGATCTCCTGCCCCACGAGGTGGCCGGCGTGGGCGATCCGCGCGTTTTGGACGGGGTGTTCAAGGCCACGGGCTGGCGGCTGGATTTCGAGGGGTTATGCCCGGCCTGCGCGGGGAATGAAGCGGAAGCCGCCGAATGTTCACGAAACCAAAGGAGAACGTGCCATGCTGAAACCGGAAATGCAGAAAGCTTTTAACGACCAAATCAACGAGGAGCTGTTTTCCTCCTACTTGTACGCGGCCATGGTCAACTACTTTGAGCAGAAGAACCTCAAGGGGATGGCCTCCTGGATGCGGGTGCAGGTGCAGGAGGAGCTTCTTCATGCCACCAAGTTTTTCGGGTATGTGCTGGAGCGCGACGGCGCCGTGGAGCTTAAGGCGATCGCCGCCCCCAAGGCTTCCTGGAAATCCCCCCTGGACGCGTGGAAGGCCGCCCTTGCCCACGAGCAGCACATCACCGCCTGCATCTCGGAGCTGCATGCGAAGGCGGCCAAGTGCAAGGATCCCGCCAGCACCATATTCCTCGAGTGGTTCGTCACCGAGCAGGTCGAGGAGGAGTCCAACGCCCGCGACATCGTCGCGCAGATGGAAATGGTGCAGGGGGCGCCGGGCGGCCTCTTCATGCTGGACCGGGAACTGGGCAGCCGCCCCGCCCCCGCGGCCGGCGGCTCCCCTTCCGCGACCTGACCCCCCGCTTTACCGACCCGTTCCCCCGGCGGAATAACCCCTATTCCGCCGGGGTTTTCATGCAAAAGGGAACGGTTCCTATTAGCAGCGTGTTGCGGGGGCTGTTTCCTGATTCACCGCCGCGCATGGGCGCAAACCACACCAAACAGGAGGTTAGAGATGAGCGTGCAAGTTACCCAGCCAGCCCCGGACTTCAAGGCCACCGCCGTGATGCCGGACAATTCCTTCAACGAAAAGTTCCAGCTTTCCGACTACCGGGGGAAGCATGTGATTCTGTTCTTCTACCCCCTCGACTTCACCTTCGT
Source organism: Candidatus Hydrogenedentota bacterium (assembly GCA_033813475.1). Taxonomy (GTDB): domain Bacteria; phylum Hydrogenedentota; class Hydrogenedentia; order Hydrogenedentales; family CAITNO01; genus JAAYBR01. The sequence goes on along the minus strand of JAPXRP010000273.1, from coordinate 2,824 downwards.
CTGCCCCTCGGAAATCATCGCGTTTGACAAGCGGGTGAAGGAGTTCGAGGAGCGCGGGGTCCAGGTGGTCGGTGTGTCGGTGGACTCCCATTTCACGCACTGGGCCTGGAAAAACACCCCTGTGGAAAAGGGCGGCATCGGCAACATCCAGTACCCGCTGGTGTCCGACCTGACCAAGCAGATCGCGCGCGACTACGGGGTGCTGGTGAACGAGGCCGTCGCCCTGCGGGGCCTCTTCCTCATTGACAAGGAGGGGCTTGTGCGCCACGCCCTGGTGAACGATCTGCCGCTTGGCCGCAGTGTGGACGAGGCGCTTCGGATCGTGGACGCCCTTCAGTTCCACGAGGAGAACGGCGAGGTCTGCCCGGCCAACTGGCGCAAGGGCGCCGAGGGCATGAAAGCCTCCGCCGAGGGGGTGGCCGAGTACCTTTCCAAGAACGCCTGAGGGGGCTGCACTTCGTTCTGCCGCATGGGCCGGGTCCGTTCGCGGGCCCGGCCCTTCTTGTCGTGCGTGAAAGGCGGTCAAAACCGGATTCCCGCGTTGATTTTGCCCCGTTTTTCGGTTGACCGCGAACGGCCAAGTGCGATATGCTCTATGCGTGCACGCGCAGCTCCATGGCGGACGGTTCGGCGTTCCGTTGTTCCGTTGGAATGCGCCAGGGGGTTTTCGCGCGGTGTCGCGCGGCGGGGTTACCCACAGGTTCCAGTGAGCACTTCGAAACTGACAGGGTTGGAAATCATCGGCGATGTCATCCGGGAGCACTATGCTCTCGGGGAGGTTGCCGTGCCGCGCCAGCTCGAAACCACGCACCAGCGCCGCCACCGCAAGATGGTCGTGGAGACTTCCAGCGGCATTTTCATGGCGAAGACCTACCGCAACGACCCCGCATCGGTGGATTCCCTCTACTTCCAGCACCGCCTCTCGGGGTTTCTCGCGGAGAACAGCCTGCCCGTGGCGGGCATCCAGGCGACCCGGGACGGCAGGACCTTCGTGATTCAGGACACCTGGTGCCTGGAGCTGCAGCAGTTTGTCTTTGGGCACAGCATGATGGTCAACGAGGCGACGCTGCAGGTGTCCGGCTCGGCGCTGGGCCGTCTTCACCAGGTGTGCCAGGGGTTGCCGGTGCCTCCGCGCGACGCGCGCAAGTGGCGGTTCAGCGAGGTGCCGCAGGAGACTTTCCAGAAGTTTTACGAGATGGCGCTGAAGGAGCGCGCCGACCAGAAGATCCAGGGGCACTGCAACAACATCGTCCTTTTCCTCCAGCAGGCGAAGGAGGTGCTCAACATTGACAAGCGCTACGCCTTCGAGACGGGGCTGATCCACGGGGACTGGCACGGGGGCAACCTGCTGTTCGACGGGGACACCCTGAAGGCGATCATAGACCTGGAGTTCGCGGGCGACGGCTGCTATCTGGAGGACATCTCCTACGCCGTTTCCAACCTCTGCATCCGCACCACCACCAGCCCGGAGAAGATGTCCTTCCGCACAGACACGCTGCTGGGGGCCTACGAGCGGCACCGGGCCCTCTCCTACGCCGAACGGGTGGCCCTGTATTACGCCGTGGGCGTGAAGCATGTGACCACGGTGTGCTACCAGACGCCGCAGCAGGGCGGCCGGGTGGCCGGGTATTCCCCCGCGCAGTGGATGGGCATTCTGGACGCGCAGACGCGGTGGCTTGGCGAGCAGTCGCGCAAGGCGCGCTGGGGCGAGTGACCCCCTCCCCCCTTTGCCCTTCCCGGCTCAGCGGATGCGCGAAGTTTCCGCCGTCTGCCACATGTCGCAGTTTGGCCCGAGGACGCGCTTGAGGGGATAGGTCAGCTCATTGAGCTGGGCGACCGCCGCGGGGCCGATGTCCGCCAGCGCGCGCAGATTGCCCATGAGCTGCGACGGGTTGCGCGCGCCCAGGAGTATGGAGCTGATCCCCGGCTGCGCCGCCAGCCAGGAGAGCGCCATTCCCTCCACGGAGAGCCCGACCGCCGCCGCAAAGTCGCGCAGGTCGGCCACCGTGTCCATCAGCAGGTTCTCGTGGCCCTCCTCGCCGTGCCGGGTGCCGTCGCGGTGGCGGGAGAAATGCCTGGTGCGCCGGCGCAGCATGGGGATGTCCTCAATGGAGGCGTAGCGCCCCGTCAGCAGCCCCTGCATGAGGGGCATGTACACCAGGACGGAGACGCCCTGCTCCCGGCAGGCCGGGATGACCTCGTATTCCACGGCGCGGAACAGGAGGTTGTAGCCCACCTGGTCGGAGACGGCGTCGCCCGTCGCGCGCCAGTCGGCCAGATCGCGCGGGCCGAAATTGGACACCCCGACCTCGCGGATTTTGCCCTCGTCGCGCAGGGCGGCCAGGGCGGCCCAGGTTTCCTCGAAGGGGACTTCCCTGCTGGGCCAGTGAACCTGGTAGAGGTCAATGCAGTCGGTGCCGAGACGGCGCAGGCTGGCTTCGCAGGAGCCGCGCAGCCGGGCGGGGGCGCAGTTTTCCGGGGAAACCTTGTCCGCGATGTACACGTCCTTTCGCCGGGCCCCCAGCGCCTTGCCGAGGGCCTCTTCGGACGCCCCCGCACCGTACATCTCCGCGGTGTCGAAGAGGTTGATCCCCTCATCCAGCGCCACCTGCACCGCCGTCTCCGCGTCCGCGGCGCCGTCACTCCCCCAGAACTCGGCGTCGCCGATCTGCCACGCGCCGAAAGACACCACCGACACCATCCAGTCCGTCCGGCCGAGGCGGCGGTATTCCATGGGTTCGGCTCCTTCCGGGGTTGGCGGTCCCGGACAATTCTAAAAAAACGCGGGGCCCTTTCACAAGGACGCGGCGCGGCATCCCCGGGG
>JAPXRP010000272.1:0-4361 GCA_033813475.1 Candidatus Hydrogenedentota bacterium | reverse complement strand
GGCTCGCCGATCCAGCCGTCGTCAATGGCCTTGCGCGCGGTCTGGATGCCCGCGCCGAGCACCGTGTCCGGGGCGCATCCGAGGAGCAGGCTGCGCTTTCCCGCAAGGTCCAGGAGCGCGCGCCCCTCCTCCCGCGCGAGGGCGAGGGGCTTCTCGCTGTAGACATGCCGGCCCGCCTCCAGGGCGCGGCGGGCCACGTCGAAATGCGCGCCCGGCACGGTGAGATTCAGAACGATCTCCACCTCCTCGTCCGCCAGCAGCGCGTCCACGGAGCAGGCCCCGCGGATGCCGTGGGTCTCCGCCTTGGCCCGCGCCCGCTCCACCGCCAGGTCGGCGCAGGCGACGATCTCAATGTCGTCAAAGCGTTTTCCCGCCTCGAAATAGAGGTCGGAGATGTTGCCGCAGCCGATGACGCCGACGTTCACGGGTTCCATGCCAAGTCTCCCTGCGTTCGCGCGGGATCGGGCCTACCGCGCCGCCCAGAGCATTCCGCGCTTCATGATCTCAAAACACGCGGGCGTGTCGAAGTCCGCCGCGACATGGCCCAGGGCGCTGTAGAAGACGCGGCCCGCGCCGTGGCGGCGCTTCCACACCACGGGCATGACGCAGCCCGCGGTCCACGGGGCGTGCTCCCCGGGGAACACGGTGTCGGCGAGCACCTCGTTGGACGGGTCGGTGTGCATGTAATAGCACTCCGACCGCATCGGGAAATCGGGGATGCCGGCCATGACCGGGTCGTCCGGCCGTGTGACCCGCACGGTGTAGTCCACAATGCCGCCGGGATGGGCGACAAACTGGCCGCCCGTCATGAACTGGTAGTCCGTGCTGTTGCGGAAGGCGTCGCCCATGCCGCCGTGCCATCCCGCGATGCCCGCGCCCCCGGCGACGGCGGCCAGCAGGCCCTTCTCCTGCGGCTCCGACAGGACGCCCATGGTCCAGCAGGGCACCACCAGGTCCGCCCGCGCCATGACGCCGGCGTCGGCAAACACCTCCAGGCTGTCGGAAACGAGGAGCTCAAAGCCCTGCGACCGCAGAAAGGGCAGGAAACGCTCCACGCATTCCCGGGGCTCGTGGCCCTCCCATCCGCCCCAGACCAGCACCGCGAACTTCATGTGGCGTCTCCTTCCGCGTCATCCCTGCTTGGTGCAAATGTAAACGTGGCAGGGCGGAAGGTTGTTCCAGATGGGGCCGGACCGTCTCACCGAGGCAAAGCAGGCGGGCAGCCGCGCTGTGAGAAAGCGCTTCCCCGCCGGAAGATAGGGCGTCATCACATAGGCAAAGGTCACGAAAATGCCCCCGGGGGCCAGGGCGTCGCAGGTGGCCGCCAGAATCCGGTCCTGAAGGCCGTCGTCAAACCGGGACCAGGGCAGCCCCGAGATGATGGCGTCGCAGTGGCCGTGCCCGAGGGCCTGAAGGTGCTTCCGCACGTTTTCCGCGCTGTCCGTGATGATGGTGGCGCCCGGGGAGCTTTTCCGGCAGGCCTCGGCGAGGGACGGGTTGATTTCCAGGGAGAAAAACTCCGCGTCCGCGTCCTTTTGCCGGAGAATCTCGCGGGTGAACACGCCGTCGCCCGCGCCGAACTCCACCAGCATCTTCTTCCCGGAGATGTCGGCCATCTGGACGATCCTCTCCGCCAGCTCCCTGCTGCTGGGGGCGATGGCCCCCGTGGTCTTGTTGTTGCGGATCACCTCCCGCATGAACGCCAGCCAGGCCATGGTCCTGTTCTCCTGTCCCCTCGTTGCGATCATTCAGGCATACTCCGGCAGCCAGTCCGCGTGCGCCTCAAACAGGTCGTCGCACAGCGAGACAATTTCATCCGGCGTCAGTTCCGCCGCCGTGTGCGGGTCGAGCAGGGCCGCCTGGTAGACGTGGTCCCGGCGCCGCGTGAGCGCCGCCTCCACCGCCAGCTCCTGCACGTTGATGTTCGTCCGGTTTAATGCCGCGCACTGCGGCGGGAGTTCCCCGGCGAAGACCGGGGTGACGCCGTTGCGGTCGGCCACGCACGTCACCTCGACGCAGCAGCCGTGCGGCAGGTTGGGGATGAGCCCCGTGTTCGCCGTGTTGCCGCCGAAGGTGAAGGGGGCGCCGGTCTCGACGGCCTCCAGGATGCGCGACGCGTACTCGTCCGTGCGCGCGTGGGCGAGCGGCGCGTCCGTCACCAGTTCCCCGCGCAGGGTCTCCCACTGGGCGATCTGCTCGCGGCAGCGCCGGGGGTACTCGTCCAGCGGGATGCCGAGGCGCCCCACCAGCTCCGGCGCGCGGGCCTTGATGAACCAGGGCACATACTCCGCCGAATGCTCGCTGGACTCGGTGACGTAGTACCCGAAAAGTCGGAGAATCTCGAAGCGGACCGCGTCCCGCGCCCGGTATTCCGGAAGGGCGGCGCGGCGCTTGATCTCGGGGTACAGGTCCTCGCCGTTCCGGGAGATTTCCAGCAGCCAGCCCTGGTGGTTGATTCCCGCGATCCGCCAGCGCAGGTTGTCCGGCGGCAGGTCGAGTTCCCGGCAGAGGCCGGGGGCGCAGGCCTGCACGCTGTGGCACAGGCCGACGCAGCGCACCGAAGCCGCCCGCTGCACCGCCCGGACCAGCATGGCCATGGGATTGGTGTAGTTCAGCAGGAGGGCGTCCGGGGCGACCCGCTCCAGGATCCGGCAGTAATCCAGCAGCACGGGAATCGTGCGCAGGGCGCGGAAAATGCCCCCGATGCCCAGGGTGTCCCCGATGGTCTGCCGCAGGCCGTACTTCTTGGGAATCTCAAAGTCCGTGACCGTGCAGGGGGCGTACCCCCCCACCTGGACCGCGTTCACCACATAGTCCGCCCCCGCCAGGGCCCGCTCCGCCTCGGCCGCCGGAAAGGCCTCCACCACCGCCGACGCGCCCAGAGTCCGGTTCAGATTGCGCACCATCGCCTCCGAATCCCGCAGGCGGACGGGGGCCACGTCAACCAGGGAGATGCGGGCGTCCCGCAGGACGTCCGTCAGCAGACAGTCCCCCAGCACGTTCTTTGCGAAGACTGTGCTCCCCGCGCCGATGAAGGCGATTTTCGGCATCGTTTTTCCCCGGACCAAAGGTGCGCAACCGGACACACGGCAACATCATAGGTTTTGCCGGAGGGGCGATGCAAACCGGGGGGGGCGTTCGTTCAACAGGTCAGACCGGTCGGACAAGTCGGACGGGTCCGACGGGGGCTCTCCCCCCAGTCTTGCGGTGCTGCCCGCCCGCGTGGTCTAATCGGGGGGTTGCCAACAGCGAAGGAGCCCGCCATGAAAGCGTTCTGGACCCTCTTCCTCTGCGCGGGGTGCGCCGTGTCCGCCGCCCATGCCGCGACGGTCGTGATTGACGACGACCAGATGACGCGGATCAACGGGAAGCGCGCGTTCATCCTGGGAATGTATGAGACGCCCAAGGAGGACGCCATCTACCAGGAACTGGCGGACGCGGGCTTCAACCTGGTGTATTCGGGGGCCGACACGGAGGCGCTGGACAAGCTGGCCGCCCGCGGCATGTTCGCCTGGATCAACACAGGCGGCCAGATTGACCTGAGCGACGACCCGGAGGGCGGGAAGAAGCATCTGGCGGACCTCGTGGCGAAATTCGGCGGCCACCCGGCGCTCATCACCTGGGAGGTGCCCGACGAGGCGCTGTGGAACTGCTGGTACGGCGCCACGATGTGGCGGCGCAACGCAGAAGTGAGCCAGCAGCGGGAGAAGATCGCGGCCCTGGCGGACAAGACGCTGGCGGAAAAGCTGGCGAAGGACCGCGACGAGGTGGAGCGCCTCTTCGGCACGGGCCGGCCCGCGGATGCCGAGGCCCTCGCCGACGCCATCTGGGAGGCCCTCGGCGAGAAGCAGCCCCATCCCGGCCTGAACCTCTCGAACGCCCAGGAGCGCGCCGACAAGATGGCGGAGGGAATGCTGGAGGGATACCACGAGCTGCGCCGCCTCGACCCGGCGCACCCGGTGGTCATGAACCACGCGCCGCGCAACTCCATCGCCCAGCTCGCGCATTTCACCCGCGCGGCGGATGTCATCGCCTGCGACATCTACCCCGTGCCCCGGTCGCGTTACGTCGGCCACTCGGACCTCATGGACCAGACCCTGTCCTGCGTCGGCGGCTACACCGAGCGCCTCAAGGCCGCCGCCCCCGGCAAGCCCGTATGGCTGGTCCTGCAGGGCTTCGGCTGGGCGGACATCCAGCCCGACCGGACACCGGAGATCAAGAAGGAGCTGCGCCGGCCCACGCTGGCCGAGACCCGGTTCATGGCCTACAACGCCATCGTGCGCGGCGCGCGCGGCCTCGTCTACTGGGGAACCGCTTACGTCGAGAAGGACTCAGACTTCTGGAAGGACCTCATGCGGGCC
>JAPXRP010000271.1:0-4386 GCA_033813475.1 Candidatus Hydrogenedentota bacterium | reverse complement strand
GAGCGTCCGCGGGTCGACGAGAGCGAGGTCGTCGCCGTACGCGCCGGCGAGCGCGCGCAGCGTGTCGATCACGACGCCGCCGCCCTTGCTGTGCCCGACGATCACGGGCCGCACGCCGTCGCGCTCGTACTGCCACGCCAGGATGCCGGCGAGCGTGCTCCCGTCCAGGTCGCTGTCGGTGGTCATCTCGCCGGTCCGCGGATCGACGAGCGCCGCGGCCGGGTAGCCCATTCCCTGCAGGAACGCGCCGAACGGCGCCATCGTGACGATCCCCAGCGACCCTTGCAGCAGCACGATCCGCGGGGCGCGATCCGCGGGAAACGACGCGGCGGTCGCGGCATCCACGCGGGAGCAGTCGAGCGGCGGCGCAACCGCCGCGCGCGCCGGTCCGAAGGCGCAGGCCATCGCCATCGCGGCGAGCACCGCGCGGAGCGACGTTCCCACGCTAGGCGCGCGGCGCGAAGAACCTCGGCAGGAAGCGGCCGGTGCGCGCCAGGTAGGCCGCCACCGCCGGGCTCGCATTCAGGATCAGCATGTCGGCGGTGCCCTGACGGACAAGGATCGGCGAGGCCCACGAAATCTCCGTCTCGCGGACAACCTCCCAGGCCGTCTCGCCGTCGGCGGTCTTCAGGGCCAGCAAGCGCGGGCGGGCGCCTTCGTCATACTGGATCAGCAGGAAGTCGTTCCACGCGAGGAGCGAGGACGAGTGGCCGTAGTGGTTCTCGGGCAGGCCCAGGTTGCGCGCCCAGCGCGGCCGGCCATCGAGTTCGAAGGCGGCCACATCGCCGTTTGCGAAGATCGCAAATGCCCCCTTGCCGTCGGTGGCCATTGAGGGGGCGGCAAACCCGGTGTCGGCGGTGACCTGCGGAACCTCAGGGGGAGAGGCGGGGACGCCGGCCACCGGGCGGGACCAGAGCAACCGCCCGGTCTCGGCGTCGAAGCAGGTGGGGAAGACGTCCCACACCAGGATCGACAACAGCAGCAGGACCGTGACGGTCGCGGCCACCCCCAGCGTCCAGCCGACCGGCAGGCGTCGCTTCAGAAGCAGCGCGGCGGCCAGGCAGGAAGCGGAAAAGCCCATGTGTCCTCCATCGGCGGGCGGCCCGCCGCAACTCAGTCACCGCGCCGGGGCGCATCCTCCTCCGGCGCGCCGGTCCGCTCGTTCAACTGCATCTGGCGCAGCCGCCACCGGATCTCCTCCAGGAGCTGCCGGTTGATCCCGATGAGGTCGGCCAGCAGGCCCACCACCACGAGCGCCGCGCCCGTGCCCATGAACAGCGCGCCGAACAGCAGGGACTGGATGTTTCCGAAGCCCCGGCCCTGCCAGTAGAGAAACAGGAACCGGATGGCCGGCAGGGTGCCCACAAGAAACAGAAAGACGCCCGGAAACGCGAAGAACCGGAACGGCCGGTAGGTCATCAGGATGCGCACGATGGTGAACAGCGAACGCTGGACATAGGACGGGATGTTGCGGACCAGCCGGGACGGGCGCAGGTTGGGGTTCGTCCGCACGGGCACCGAGGTGATGGCCATGTTCTTCCGGCCCGCCTGGATGATCGTCTCCAGCGTGTAGGTGTAGTCGCCGAAGACGTTCAGACGCAGGGCCGCGTCGCGGCTCATGGCGCGGAAGCCGCTCGGCGCGTCCGGGATGCTGGTCTTGCTGGCCACGCGCACCACCCACGACCCGGCCTTCTGCAGCAGTTTCTTCAGCGGCGACCAGTGCGCCACCTCGTCAATCGGCCGCGCCCCCACCACGATCTCCGCCTCGTTCCGCAGGATCGGCGCGATCAGCGCGGGGATGTCCGCCGCGTTGTACTGGTTGTCCGCGTCCGTGTTGACAATGATGTCCGCCCCCTGGGCGATGCAGGCGTCCAGCCCCGCCATGAACGCCCGCGCCAGCCCCCGGTTCGTGCGGAACCGGACCACATGGTCCACGCCGCGCTCCCGCGCCACCTCCGCCGTCCGGTCCGTGGACCCGTCATCCACCACCAGCCACTCCACCGTGTCCACCCCCGGCAGGCTGCGCGGCAGCGCGTCCAGCGTGACGCCGAGGGTCTCCTCCTCGTTGTAGCACGGAATCTGGATGATCAGTTTCATGGGGGGCATTATACCAGCGCGCCCCCACGGGCGAAAGCCCGAGAAAACGGCAAAGACCAGGCCGCCGGGACGGCGGCGCTACGCAACAGCCCCCGCATGCCCCCCCCGTACCGCCAGCGTCCCGCTGGCCTCGTCTTCTGCCTTACCGTAGCGCCAGCGTCCCGCCTGCCCTGTCTTCCGCCTTGCCGTACCGCCAGCGTCTCGCTGGCCTTGTCTTCCGCCGTACCGTAGCGCAGGCGTCACGCCTGCCCTGTCCGGCAGGAGGAGGGAGAACATGGATGCACAGGATTGACAGGATTCTTCCCTTCCCCATCCTGTGCATCCATGTCAATGAGGTTTTACGGCGCGCGTCCTGCGCGGGGACGTTCGTGGCGCAGACGTCCCACCGCACTCGTCCTTCGCTCCAGCAGCCGGCCCTCCGCTCGCCTGAAGACAAGGCCGCCGGGACGGCGGCGGTATGGAACAGCCCATCGCCGGATAAGGAAGCGAACCGGAGCAGGCGCGTTGTGGCCCCGCGCGGTGAAATGCGCGCCGCCAGGTATGAAACGCCGCTCACCCGCCGGGTGATACGGTCATACTGCGCAACGAAGAGGGCGCGGCAAGCAGCGCCCCTACTTTCCCATGCCCTGGGCATACGTGAAGATACCGGGCCATCCTCCTTTGGGGGCGCTGCTTGCCGCGCCCGACGGAAAGGGACCAAAAAAGAAGGCGGCCCCCGCCTTATTGGGCGGGGGCCGCCGGAAGTGCCGGAAGGATCAGACGTTTTCGGGGACCACGAAGGGGTCGCGGTACTTGCGGGTGAGCATGGCGGTGGCCTCGGGGTCGCCGGTGAACTCGTTCTTGGCCTCGTCGTAGGTGAGGTCGCGGTTGAGCTTGACGGAGATCAGGCCGAGGTGGCACAGGGCGGAGGAGAGGTGCCCCTCGCGGATGGGCGCGTTGACCTTGGAGGGGTCGTTGGCGCGGATGCAGTCAATGAAGTTGCCGTAGTGGTCGCCTTCCTGGCTGTTCTCCGGGCCGGGCTCGCCCTTCTCGCCGAGGTAGACTTTGTAGTGCGAGTAGGAGTCAATGACCATGTAGCCCTTGTCGCCGTAGAAAATGACGCCGACCTTGGCGCCCTGCTCGTCGTTGGTGCACCAGGGGCGCACCTCAAAGACCAGCATCTTGCCCATCTTGCCGGCATTGGGGTAGTCGTACGCCGTGGTGATGACGTTCGGAACCTCCTTGTCGTCGTCGAAGATGAGCTTGCGGCCCATGCCGGAGACCTTGGTGGGCAGCTCGACGCCCAGGCCCCAGCGCGCCACGTCCATCTGGTGCACGCCCTGGTTGCCGATGTCGCCGTTGCCGTAGTCCCACATGTAGTGCCAGTTGTAATGGAAGCGGTTCGGGTTGAACGGGCGCTCGGGCGCCGGCCCCAGCCACATGTTGTAGTCCACGCCCTCGGGGACCGGGCCGTCGGCCTTCTTGCCGATGTCGTCGCGCCAGCGGTAGCACAGCCCGCGGGCCATGTACACCTCGCCGATGACGCCCTCGTTCAGCAGGCGGATGGCCTCCTGCATGGAGGGGTTGCTGCGGATCTGGGAGCCGTGCTGCACGACCTTGCCGTATTTCTGGGCGGCCTCGACCAGCTTGGCGCCCTCGAAGACGTTGTGGGAGCAGGGCTTCTCGACGTAGACATGCTTGCCCGCCTGGAGCGCCCAGATGGCCGCGAGGGAGTGCCAGTGGTTCGGCGTGGCGACGGTCACCGCGTCAATGTCCTTGTCCTGGTACAGCTCGCGCATGTCCTTGAAGGTCTTCGGCTTGCCGCCGGCCTTCTCAAGCTGCTTCACGTAGCTCCCGAACTGCTTCTCGTCAATGTCGCAGACCGCCGCCACCTCGACATCCTTCTGGCGAAGCAGGCCCTTCAGGTGGTCGCGGCCCCGGCCGCGCAGGCCGACGATGGCCACGCGGACCCGGTCGTTCGCGCCGGCCCACGACGTCTTCGACGTGCCGACCATCATCACCCCCGCGGCGGCGCCCATGGCGGCCCCGCGCACGAAATTCCTGCGGCTCACTTCCTTGCTCATTGCGTCAATCCCTTTCTGTTGCTTCGGCATGTCCCCGGCGGCGACGCGTCGCCGGGGAGCCGGGCGAAACGGCCAGTCTAGCACAGCGCCCCTCCCGGGGCAAGTCCCCGCATCGCGCCGTCTAAGATCTTACCGAAGGAGGTATCGTCATGCCATTTGCGATCTTACCAGCCAGGGAGGCTAACCAAATGGCAGGAGAGCGTATGTCGAAGGCACTTTCGGGGTA
>JAPXRP010000270.1:0-4467 GCA_033813475.1 Candidatus Hydrogenedentota bacterium | reverse complement strand
CGGAAACACCGCCGGCTGCAGCCCGGCTACGCACGGGCCTTGCCCGGCGCTGTTTCCGTTTCTTGGCTTTTTTGTCCTTGAGCCCGACAGAAACACCGGAATGCACCTAACGAAGGGAGGCCAAGCGAAACCCTATGCCGTCGTACCGGTTCGACGGGTAGTTGTCGTACCGAGTCGCCGAGCGGCAGCCCTGGGCGCTGTCGCGCCAGCGGCCGCCCCGGAGGACCCGGGACGAGGCCGATGGACTCACCCACGCGCTTCCGTCACTCGGCGCCCCGGTGTAATCATCGCTGTGCAACGAGTCCTCGCACCACTCCATCACGTTCCCACTCATGTCGTACAACCCGAAACCGTTCGGCAGCAGCCCGCCCACCGGCTTGCTGATATATTCCGTGCTGTTCCCGCAGTACCACATGTACTGGCTGCGCACCCCGTCATCCTCGCAGTCATCCTCCACCCCCAAGGAGTCTCCGAAGTAGAACCGCGTCTGCGTCCCTGCCCGGCAGGCATATTCCCATTCCGCCTCGCTCGGCAGCCGCAGCGTCGCCGGACCCTGGCCCGTCGCCGTGATGTGCGCGTTCACCGCCGTGATAAACGCCTGCGCGTCGTCCCACGAGACATAATAGGCGGGATAATTGGCCCCCCCATCGCCCCATGTGTTGCCGCCAGGACTCGTTTCCATCACCGCCAGCCACTGCCCCTGTGTCACCTCGTACTTGCCCATGTAGAAGTCATACCCAATCGTCACCTCATGCACCGGCCCCTCAGAGCTGTGCCGGCTCCGCTCCGTCTCCGGCGCGCCCATCTGGAAACTCCCGGCGGGCACCTTGACCAGCTCCAGCGGCACATTCCCCGGAAGGAGAATCGTCTCTGTGTCCCCGCCCGTGCCGCCCGGACCGCTGGAGACCACAAGACTCACCGCAGAACCCCGAAGAACCCCCGTCCCCGCCGCCGGGTCCTGGCTGATGACATTCCCCGCAGGAACCGTGTCGCTGGACCGCTGCGTCACCGTGCCGACCACCAGGCCCGCCCCCGTGATGGCCGCCTCCGCCGCCGCCCGGGCCAGACCCACCACATCGGGAACCGCCGTCAAGGTGACGGTGACACAGTTGGGCACCGTGGCCATGTTGGTCTTCCCATCGCTGCTGGTCACGGTGAGCGAGACGGCATAGCTGCCCGCCGCCGTGTAGGTGTGTTCCGGGTCCTGATCCGTGGACGCGCCCCCGTCCCCGAAGTCCCACACCCATCCGGTAATGGTAGACTCCTTGGTGATCACCGACGCGTCCGTGAACTGCACCTTCAGCGGGGCCACCCCGCTGGTGGGCTCGGCGGTAAACCCCGCCAAGGGCTCCCCGGGCTTGCACCCCGCCCCCAGGAAGGTGATCCCCACAAACGCCAATACCCCCAGAAACACCCGCATTCTGCTCATGAAATAACCTCCGTGTCATCCCCGACAGGGGAAGAGCCGCACCGGATGGACCCGGACACCGGACCCGTTTCCGTAATCCTACGGTATTCCGTGCCCGGCGTCAAGTCCCGGTTTGCTGTTCACATGGATGAACAGGATGGACAAGATAAGAAGACGAATCCTGTGCATCCTGTTTATCCATGTCAATTTCTCCGGACGTCGGTGTGGACAAGCCCGAAGACAAGGCCGCCGGGACGGCGGCGGTACGGAACAGCCGCCGTCTGCCCGCCGCCGTGGCGCAGGGGTCATGCCTGCCTTGTCTACTTTCTGGCCACCGTGCGAGACGGCCATGCCGTAACCGAAGAGGGCGCGGCAAGCAGCGCCCCTACCCGCCCAGGCTTTGGGCGCCTGCGGGAACTGCGGGCCGTGCCGCACACCAAGAGGGCGCGGCAAGCAGCGCCCCTACCCGCCCAGACCTTGGGCCTTCGGGAAGATGCGGGGCCATTCTCCTGTGAATGCGCGGATTCGGGCCTTTCCGGTGCGCCGCGCGAATTGCATTCGGCGCGGCGGAGGGCCTATCATAGCGGCCCAAAGCCCCCCTTTCCGCCGGGGTGTTGGAACCGCGCGACCGCGCAGTTCCCCGGCGGATTCCCGCACCACCATTCCGGCAGGGGGGCGGTGTTACCCGCGGGCGGCGCCCCGCGGCGGGCAGGAAACGCGTGACATGAGAAGAGACATCGTCCACGAGGGCGCGAAGAACCTGAAATATGAGATCCGGGAGATCGTCGGGGTGGCCCGGGAAGTCCGGGGCCTCGGCCAGCCGGTCACCTGGGAGAACATCGGCGACCCGATCGAGAAGGGCGAGGTGCTCGCCCCGTGGATCCGGGACATCCTGCACGGGCTGCTGGACCAGCCGAAGTCTTTCGGCTACTGCGACACGGCGGGGGTGCCGGACACGCGGGCCTTTCTGGCCGACCTGGTGAACCAGCGGCAGGGCGGCGCGCAGATTTCGCCGGAGGACCTGCTGTTCTTCAACGGCGTGGGCGACGCCGTGGCGCGGGTGTACGGCTTCCTCAAGCGCGAGGCGCGGATCCTGGGGCCGTCGCCGGCCTACAGCACGCACTCGTCCGCCGAGGGCGCGCATTCGGGCTACAGCCACGTCACCTACGACCTGGACCCGCACAACGGCTGGATGCCGAACCTGGACGACATCCGGAACAAGGTGAAGTACAACGACGCCATCGCGGGCATCCTGCTGCTGTCGCCGGACAACCCGACGGGGGCGGTCTACCCGCGCGAGGTGCTGGACGAGATCGTGAAGATCGCGCAGGAGCACGACCTGTTCATCATCGCGGACGAGATTTACGCGCACATCACCTATCCCGGCCAGCCGCACCTGCACCTGAGCCAGTGGGTGCAGGATGTGCCCGGCATCGCCATGCGCGGCATCAGCAAGGAGTACCCCTGGCCCGGCGCGCGCTGCGGCTGGATCGAGATCATCAACCGCGGGCGCGACGCCAACTTCGCCACCTATGCGGAGAGCCTGCTGGCGGCCAAGCGCCTGGAGGTCTGCTCGACCACCCTGCCGCAGATGTCCATCCCGCGCGTGTTCGGCGACCCGCGCTACAAGGACCACCTTGCCCACCGCGCGGGCATCTTCGCCGCGCGCGCCGAGGAGGCCGTCCGCGCCTTCGACGGCTGCGACGCCGTCATCGTCAACAAGCCGGGCGGCGCGTTCTACCTCACCGTCATGTTCAAGGACGGCGCGCTCAACGACCAACAGACGCTGCCCATCGAAAACGCCGCCGTGCGGGGCCGCATCGGCGAGCTGGTGAAGAACGTCTCGGTGGACAAGCGCTTCGTCTATTACCTCATGGGCGCCACGGGCATCGTGGTCGTCCCCCTCAGCGGGTTCCAGTGCGTCCACGACGGCTTCCGCGTCACCCTCCTCGAGAGCGACAACGAGAAGCGCGCGTGGATTTTCCGGACCCTGCGCCAGGCGGTGGACCAGTACACGGGCGGATGACCCGCCCCCAACCGGAGGCCGGACATGCAGACCCTCGCCGTCACGGTGAACGGGGAGCGCCGCGAGGCGCCCGCGGGCGCGACCGTGCTCTCCCTCCTGGAGTCCCTCGGACTCGACCCCGCGCATGTGGTCGTCGAGCGCAACGGGGAAATCCTGCGGCGGGAGGATTTTGCCTCGACGCTCCTCGCGGAGGACGACACCCTCGAGGTCATCCGCTTTGTGGGGGGCGGGTGATGACCCACGCGGAACGCATGCGGCGCTTCGACGCCGCCGACCTCTATGTGGTCATCACGGAGGCGCACTGCGGCGGACGCCCCGCCCTCGAGGTGCTTGACGCCTGCCTCGCCGCCGGGGTCACGCTGGTGCAGATGCGCGAGAAGGACCGCTCCGGAAAGGAACTGACCGCGCTCGGCCGGGAATTCCGCGCGCGCACCCGCGCCGCGGGCGCCCTGCTCATCGTGGACGACCGGGTGGATGTCGCGCTGGCCGTGGACGCCGACGGCGTGCACCTCGGCCAGGACGACCTGCCGCTGGCCGACGCCCGGCGCGTCGCCCCGGAGCTCATCCTGGGCGCGTCGAGCCACAACGTGGAGGAGGCGCTGGCCGCCCAGGAGGCGGGCGCCAGCTACGTCAACATCGGCCCCGTCTTCGCCACGCAGACCAAGTCCGTGCCCACCGGCGTGGTGGGACCGGAGATGATTGACGCCATCCGCCCGCACCTGCGCGTCCCCTTCACCTGCATGGGCGGCATCAAGGCCGGCAACATCGGCCGGATCCTCGCGCGCGGCGCGCGCCATTGCGCCGTCGTCACCGCAGTCACCGCCGCCCCCGACCCCCGCGCCGCCGCGGAGGAGCTCCGCGCGCTCATTCAAAGCCACGGCACCGGGAAGGTGTAGCCTCCGCGGGTCGTCCCCCTGCCCACAGGGGCAAAACCGCCTTCGCCCACTCCGTCCATCACCCCCACTCCGTCCGTCACCCCCACTCCGTCCGTCACCCCCGCTCCCCTCCGTCACCCCCGCCGCCTCCGTCACCC
>JAPXRP010000269.1:0-4508 GCA_033813475.1 Candidatus Hydrogenedentota bacterium | reverse complement strand
CTTCCAGCCCGTGATTGGGGTCATGGATGCGGCCCAAAACCACGGGCTGGAAGCCCGTGCCACCTCCCTGCGCATGCCCGGCGGCTCTCAAGAGCGCCGCACCGCCCTCTAAACCCCTCCAATCCAGAGACAAGAAAACGCGCGCGCCTGCCGGCGCGGGAACGCCGGAAGACGCGCGCGGCGTGTCTTTCCGAAGGGGGCCGTCAGGCCTTCTTGGTGTACTTCTCGAGGATGGCGGGAACCTGGTCGGGCGTCATGTCGCCGTAGACCTTGTCCTCGACCACGACCACGGGGGCGAGGCCGCAGGTGCCGACGCAGCGGGTGGCGTTGAGGGAGAACAGGCCGTCCTTGGTGGTCTCGCCGAAGTGGATGCCGAGCTCCTCCTGGAGGCGGTCGGCGACGCGCTCGGCGCCCTTGACGTAGCAGGCGGTGCCGAGGCAGACACTGATCATGTACTTGCCCCGCGGCTCCAGGCGGAAGAAGTGGTAGAAGGTGGCGACGCCCGTGACCTTGGACGCGGGCACCTGGAGGAGCTGGGCGACGGCGTCCATCTGCTCGCGGCCCAGGTGGCCGTAGTGCCCCTGGACGCGGTGCAGGACGCGGATCAGCTGGCTCTCGGGGTGCGCGTCGGCGGCGCACTCCTCGATGAAGGCGACAAGATCGGGGGTGAGGGCGGCCCTGGCGTTCTCGCGCACGGCCTCGCGGTTGTCGTTGCAGCCGCAGCAGCATTCATGGTGGCTCATCAGCGGATTCCTCTCGGCAGTCTGGGCTTGTAGTGGGTGTGGAGCAGGCGGTGGGCCGTCTCGCCCCCCGCCTCGCCCAGGAACTCGTCGTACAGCGCCTTGATGGCGGGGTTGTGGTTCGAGCTGCGGATTTCCTTGTTCGTGTCAATGGAGTACAGCGCCTTGGCCCGCTTGGCCAGCAGCTTCGGGTCGAGGATGGTGTAGCCGCGCGGCGGGTAGGGCTGGCCGCCGCCGCCGATGCAGCCGCCGGGGCAGGCCATGACCTCGATGATGTGGAAGACCTCCTCGCCCGAGACCACCTTGTCCAGCAGCTTCTTGGCGTTCTGCAGGCCGTTGGACACGCCGACGCGCAGCGTGAGGCCGTCGTTGACCTTCAGCTCGCGGACGCGCAGGCCCTCGACGGCGCGGACCTCGGTGAACTCCATCTGCGCGGGCGGCGCGCCGTTGATGACCTCGGCGGCCATGCGCAGGGCGGCCTCCAGCACGCCGCCGGTGGTGCCGAAGATGTCGGCCGCGCCGGAGGACGCGCCGAGGGGCGAGTCGAACTCGCCGTCCTCCAGCTCCGCCAGGTCAATGCCGTAGCTCTTGATCATGTAGATCAGCTCGCGGGTCGTCAGCGACGCGTCGGTCTCCTGCCCGCCGTCGGGGGTGGCGAACTCGGGGCGCTGGGCCTCGAACTTCTTGGCGGTGCAGGGCATGATCGCGACCACGAAGATGTCCTTCGGGTCAATGCCCTCCTTCTGCGCGTAGTAGCTCTTGATGAGGGAGGACATCATGGACATGGGGGAGCGGCAGGAGCTGGCGTTCGGGATCAGCTCGGGGTAGAAGCGCTCCATGAAGTTGACCCAGCCCGGGGAGCAGCTCGTGAGCAGGGGCAGCCGGTCGTTGTTCTTGAAGCGGTTCAGGAACTCCGTGGCCTCCTCGATGATCGTGAGGTCGGCGGTGAAGTTGGTGTCGAACACGCGGTCGAAGCCGAGGCGGCGCAGCGCCGTCACCAGCTTGCCGGTGGCCGGGGTGCCCGGCGCCATGCCGAAGCCCTCGCCGACGGTCGCGCGGATGGCCGGGGCCGTCTGCACCACGACATGCTTGGTGGGGTCGCCCAGGGCCTTCCACACGCGGTCGGAGTCGCTGTGGCCGACAAAGGCCGCCGTCGGGCACGCGTTCACGCACTGGCCGCACTGGATGCAGACCGAGTCGTCCATCTTGTCGCCGTGGGCCGGGGCCACATGGGTCGTGAAGCCGCGCCCCTGCTGGCTGAGGTTGTGGACGCCCTGGACCTCGGCGCACACGCGCACGCAGCGCCCGCAGAGGATGCACTTCTCGGCGTCGCGCACGATGGACACGCTGGACTTCTCGATGGGGAAGCGCTTGCGCTCGCCCTCGAAGAGCCGCTCGCGCACGCCCAGCGTGTAGGCCAGGTTCTGCAGCTCGCAGTTGCCGTCGCGCACGCAGGTGAGGCAGGCGCGCGGGTGGTTGTCCAGCAGCAGCTCCAGGATGTCGCGCCGTGCCTGGCGGATCGCGGGGCTGTTGGTCTGGATTTCCATGCCCTCCCAGACCTGCACGCTGCACGAGGCCATGTAGAAGGGCACGCCCTTCACCTCGACCACGCACACGCGGCAGGACCCCTGGATGCTGAGCTTGGGGTGGTGGCACAGGCGGGGAATCTTCACCCCGAGCTTCTGCTCGGCCGCCTGCATGATCGTCGTCCCCCTGGGCACCGTCACCGGGACGCCGTCTATCGTCAGGTTGATCATCTGCTGCTGGCTCATACAGTCACCTTATGGGTTGTCCGCGTTGTTGGGGTCAGGCCCGCGCCACCGCGTCGAAGCGGCACACCTCGAAGCACCGTCCGCACTTGATGCAGGCGTCCTGCCCGATCACGTGCGGCTCCTTGCGCGCGCCGCTGATGCAGCCCACGGGGCAGTTGCGGGCGCACATCGTGCAGCCGACGCACTTCTCCGCGTTGATCTCGTAGCGCACCAGCGCCTTGCACTTGCGCGCGGCGCAGCTGCGGTCGTTCACATGCGCGTCGTACTCGTGGCGGAAGTGGCGCAGCGTGCTGAGCACGGGGTTCGGCGCGGCGCGCCCCAGCCCGCACAGCGACGTGCTGCGCACCAGGTTCGCCAGGCGCTCCAGCTTCTCCACGTCCTCCTGCGCCGCCTTGCCCTGCGTGATCTTCTCCAGAATCTCCAGCATGCGCTTCGTGCCCTCGCGGCACGGCGTGCACTTGCCGCACGACTCGTCCTGGCAGAACGTGATGAAGAACTTCGCCACGTCCACCATGCAGTCGTCCTCGTCGAGGACGATCATGCCGCCGCTGCCCATGATGGAGCCCATCTTGCCCAGCGTGTCGAAGTCAATCGGCGTGTCCAGGTAGTCCTTGGGGATGATGCCCCCCGCCGGGCCGCCCGTCTGCACGCCCTTGAGCTTCTTGCCGTTGGGCACGCCGCCGCCGATGTTGAACACCACCTCGCGCAGCGTGGTGCCCATGGGCACCTCCACCAGGCCCGTGTGGCGCACCTTGCCCGCCAGGGCGAACACCTTGGTGCCGCCGCTCTTTTCCGAGCCGACGCGGCGGAACCACTCGCCGCCGTACACGAGGATGGCCGGGATGTTCGCGAAGGTCTCGACGTTGTTGATGACCGTCGGCTGGCCCCAGAGCCCGCTCTCCGCCGGGAACGGCGGGCGGATGCGGGGCTGGCCGCGCTCGCCCTCGATGGAGTGGATGAGCGCCGTCTCCTCGCCGCACACGAACGCCCCCGCGCCCAGGCGGATCTCCAAGTCCAGGCTGAAGCCCGAGCCCAGGATGTTCTTGCCCAGCAGCCCGAGCTTCCGGCACTCCGCCAGCGCGTGCTCGATGCGCTTGATCGCCAGCGGGTACTCGGCCCGCACATAGAAGAAGCCGCGCGTCGCGCCGACCGCGTAGCCGCCGAGGATCATGCCCTCGATCACGCTGTACGGGTCCGACTCCAGCATGCTGCGGTCCATGAACGCGCCCGGGTCGCCCTCGTCCGCGTTGCAGATGATGTAGCAGGTGTTCTTCACGTGCTGCCGCGTCAGCTTCCACTTCTGCCCCGTCGGGAACCCGCCGCCCCCGCGCCCGCGCAGCTGCGACAGCAGCACCTCGTTGATCACCCACTCCGGGTCCCCCTGCGCCAGGGCCGTCGCCAGCGCCTTGAACCCGTTGTAATGCATGTACTCGTCAATGCTCTCCGGGTCCACCACGCCCGCGTTGCGCAGGGCGATCCGGTTCTGCCGGTTGAAGAACGACACGTCGCCGTACAGGTCGAAGAAGCGCTGGCTGATCGGCTTCGCGTCGCTCAGCAGCCCCGCCACGGGCTCGCCGCCCGCCAGGTGCCCCTTCACAATCCGCGCCACGTCGTCCGCCGAGCGCACGTTGTAGATCGTCTCGCCGGGGCGCACCATCACGCTGGTCGCGCCGTCGGGCCGGGGCGTCGAGCAGAAGCCCAGGCAGCCCACCGGGATGATCCGGGCCTTGTCCGCGCCCAGCCCCGCGTCCTCCAGCGCCCGCAGGAAGGCCTTCTCCGTGCTGCCGCCCACAATGGCGCCGCAGTGCTTGTCGTCGCACACGAGCACCTCATAGGCCGGGCGGATCTCCGCCTTCTCCAGCAGCTGGCCCTCCAGCGGCTGTCCGCCCTGCACATGCTGAACGAAAATCTTGTGCGCCGTGTCCCGGTCCACCTGCTGGTAGATCACCGGCATCTGCCCCGGCGTGAACACCGTCACGATGGGCTCGCGGCTGCA
>JAPXRP010000268.1:0-4554 GCA_033813475.1 Candidatus Hydrogenedentota bacterium | reverse complement strand
AACCACCGCAGGCAGGGGGTGTAGCGTTCGGGTCCGCCGCACACGGCGCGGGCCAGTCCGCCGCCGGTGAAGAGGGGGTCGCCCGCGGGCACATGGCACAGGGCCTTGCCCGCCAGGGCAAGCATGACGGCCCAGTGGGGGAGGACGGGGAAGGTTTCTCGGGCGCGGCTGAGCTGCCATTTGGGGTGCGCCTTGAGCGCGCGATCCAGGTCCTCGAACGCGCCTGTCTGCCGCATGAGGACGCGCTGGTACTGCCCCAGGTCGCCGTACCCGCGCATGACGTCGTTCAGGCTGTCGCTGGTCTTGTGCAGGAGGCGGCTCAGGCGCGGCAGCACCGCGCGCAGCTCCGCCTCCGTCTTGAACCGCGGAATCTCGGGGATCTCCTTCCCCTCCAGCGCCATGCGCACGAGGTCGGGGGCGAGGTGCAGTTCGCGGTCGCGCAGCTCCTCGTCGGGGTCGCCGTAGAACACGGTGCCCTTCCGGAGCAGGGTGCCCGACTCGGACAGGGCGCGCAGCGCCGCCAGCGCGTCCGGCGGCGCCAGGCACAGCACGCCGATCAGTTCCTGCACCGTGGACACCCGCTGCGGCAGGAGGCCCAGCTCCGCCAGCACCAGCCCCAGCAGCAGCTCCGTCTCCAGGGGGGTCAGGCGCAGCGCCCGCGCGCGCTTCAGCAGCGGCACGGTGTTCGGCGTCACCCGGACCCGCGCGCGAAACGATGTCTCCAGCGTCTCCAGTAGGACTATCGTGTCCTCCCGGTCGGCGTCCGACAGCCCGGGGGTGCGCTTCGTGTCCGTCAGCCCTCCCCGCAACTGGAACAGTTCCAGCGCGGCCTCCAGCAGGGCGTCATTGCCCTTGAAGGCCAGATCGGCCTCCGTGAGTCCGGGCGCCCCCGCGGGTGCCTGCGGCGTGCCGGGCATGGCTCCGAAAAGGTCCTGCTGTTCCATGGGGTGGTCTCCTCTGTGTTCAGGCAATCCGGCCTTTCATCCACACGATGGAGCGGATCCAAGGCGTTCCGACAAGAGATTGCCGCGTTGGCCGGAGCCTTGGCGGGAACGAGGTTGCTTCGCTACGCTCGCAATGACGCGGATGCACACGTCGTTGCAGCAACGCGGAAAGCGCCCGTCATCGCGAGGGAGCGCAGCGACCGAAGCGATCTCGTTCCTGGCACGGCTCCGGTTGTCACCGTGTCTTGTCCGGCGATTCGGGCCGGGGGCAGCCCGCCCATCCAGCCACAAACGTACCGCCTGCTGAATTGCCGGGGAAATTATTAAGCATCCCCCGTGCCAATCCTGTGCCGCCGCGCGACGGGAAACACCCCCGCCCCCGGCGCCCGCGTTTGGGTCGTGGTGTATCCCCTTGCGGCTCCGGCACTAGGCAAGGCGGGCGACAGAAGGCGCCCATTTTCGCTCCCTGCCCCCGCACAGTTGCATTCTCCCGGCCCGGTCGTCAAAACTTGTAGGGTGCCTTCAACTTTTGAAAGGGTGCCCCATGAGCAAGAAGGAGTCCCGGGAACGTTCGCTCGCCTTGACAACGAACGGGGTGGACGGCGCCTGCGCCGTGGCGGCGGTGCTGCTGCGCCATCCCGACGCCGACATCCGCATCACCAGCCACCACCATCTGCCCTCGGCCCTCGAACGGCTCCGCGACGAGGGCTTCGCGGGCACGCTGCACCTGTGCGGTATTGGCGCGGATTCCCCCATCGAGGTGGCATTGGCAGGCCTGAAGGAGGTGGCCGACCGTGCCCGGGTGCGGTGGTATTTCGGCGCGGACCACCCCGAGGTGGAGAACCTGCGCGGCCCGGTGGAAAAGCGCGGGGGGGTTCTTCTTCCCCATGCGGGCACGGACACCGACGCGGTGCTGGCGGGCGTGGACGCCGCCGACACCGAACGTGGCATGTTTCTGGCTCAGGTGGCCGCGGAGTCCGCAGAGTCGTCGCGCAAACGCGCCCCGCAGTCCGAACTCCACCGGTTCTGCCGCGACCTCGTGGCTGCGGCAAACCGCCGTTTCTATTTCTTTGGGGACGACGACCTGAACATGAAGGCGTTTCACTACCTGGCCGGTCTTGCGGTGCAGACCCCCGAACTCGAGGCGGCCGTGGCGCGCTACCGCGACTCGCCCGACGCCCTGTACCCCCTGGGGTCGAGCCGCGCCGTCACCGCCCTGCGCCAGCAGATCGGGCGCATGGGGCCCATCCCGGAACCCGTGCTCATCACCGGGCCCACGGGCTCCGGCAAGGAGGTCATGGCGCGCGCCCTCCATGTCACCAGCGGGCGGACGGGCCTCTTCGTCGCCGTCAACTGCGCCGTCCTCGGCGGCAACCCGACCTTCGTGGAGGACCGGCTCTTCGGCCATGTCAAGGGCGCCTACACCGGCACGGTGGGCGACGCCCGGGGCGCCTTCGAGGAGGCCAACGGCGGCACCCTCTTCCTCGACGAGATCGCCGAGCTGCCCCCGGAGGTGCAGGCCCAGCTCCTGCGCGTGCTCGAGGAGGGCACGGTGCGGCCCCTGGGCACCATGAAGACCCGCCCCGTGACCACGCGCATCATCGCCGCCACCCACAGTGACCTCCGCCGGAGGACCGCCGGGGGCGCGTTCCGCGCCGACCTGTTCTACCGGCTCAACGTGCTGACCCTGCGCGTGCCGCCGCTCCGCGAGCGGCCCGAGGACATGAAGAGCATCGCCGAGCACATCCTGCGCGGCCTCGCCGGGGAAGGGTACCCCCTCGCCCTCGCGTCCGACGACTGGAAGGCCGTCCGCGACTACGACTGGCCCGGAAACGTCCGCCAGTTCCTCAACGCGCTCAAGCGCGCCGCCTACCTCGGCCGTCCCCTGAAAGAGGTGGTCGAGGAGGAGGCCCGCGCCGACGCCCCGGACCCCGACATCCCCGGCGCCGACGTCCCAACCCTCTACGGTCCCCGCACCCCCGAAGAAGTCCGCCCGGCCGCCGAAGTCTACGCCGCCTACATCCGCCACGCCCTCGCCCTCCACAACGGCAACATCACCCAAACGGCCAAAGCCCTCGGCGTCGCGCAAAACACGGTGAGGAAGCACGCCGGCGGGTGAACACGGCAAGAACATGACAACCCGTCATTGCGAACGAAGTGAAGCAAACTCGTGCAACCAGGGCTATGGCGGGCACGAGAGGACTTCGCAGGCTCGCCATGACGCGTTGACCGTCGGTTAGGCGTGCGCCACCGGACAACCCGTCATTGCGAACGAAGGGAAGCAATCTCTTGCAGGCAGGGCTATGGCAGGACGAATGCCTTCTGCTCTCCCGCGCCCATGGCGTCGTACCGTGCATGCTTCCGGATGATCACCAAGAACACAAAGAAACCGGTTTTGATCTTCTGCCTCGTCCGACGCTCAGCCGTTCCCGGGGTGGAGGGCTTCCAGTTCGGCGGCGATGTTGTCCCGCCGCGCGGCGGCCAGGGCGCGGGCCTTCTCCAGCGCGAGACGGACCACCGCGTCGCCGCGGGCGTCGGCCGCCCCGTCTGCGGCGTCGGCGAAAGCCTCCATGAACGCGCAGTCACGCGCGGAGACCCCGTGGTCCCCCGCAAACAGACGGTGCCACACCGCCGCCAGCAGGGGGGCGTTCGGAGTCACGATGAACCGGTCCCCGGTCGCATGGGCCCGCGCCGGATCGGCGGTGAGAATCACCCCCACCCCGGCCAGTTCCGCCATGCCCTTGTCCGCCGCCGGGACGGTGCCGTCCGCCGGCAGCTTCTCCGCATGCCGGAGGAACCGCCCCAGGGCGGCATGCTCCAGCGCGAGGCGTCCGGCGCGGTGCTCGTTCAGCGTCGGGGCCACCCGCAGCACCGCGAGCGTGCCCGTCACCAGCACCCGGTCCGCGGGAGTCCGGTCCGGCATGCCCTCCATCGCCTCCAGCAGCACCTCGTCGCGGTGGTCGTGCAGCCAGCGGGCGAGTTCCTCCCCGTGGCGGGCGATGCCGGGCGCGTCCCCACCGCGCCGCACCAGGCCGACCAGCCGGTGGAAGGCCCGCAGGGCCGGCGTGTCCGGCCAGCACCGCAGCCGGGAAAGGTGGGCCTCGGGCAGGCCAAGGGCCTCGGCCGCGGCGAGAATCCGCTCCAGATAGCCCGGCTTCGCCGCGCCCACCCGCGTGTTCCGGTGGTCAATGTAGACCAGCGCGTCCGTCTGCGCGCCGTCCGCCGCGCGCACTTCGCGCCAGCACCGGTCATACAGCCCCTTCCCGTGGCCCTCATACCGGTCGAGGGCCGCCGTGTGCCCCGCGTCCAGACGCCACAGCAGCCCCGGCGTATCCCCGTCCTCCGCCGGCACCACCGTGGCATAGCCCCGCTCGTTGATGAGAAAACGGTACCCCGGAAGCGCCGCCGTCCCGGCAGGCACCGCCCCCGGACACCGCCCGGCCATCTGCGCCGCGTCCATGTTCGACCCATACGCGAAATACAACAACGTCATCTTCGTTCCAACTCCTTTCTGGCAGGTTGATGGGGTTATCGGGAGCATCCCGCGTGCCAGTTCACCACGGAGTCACGGGGGGCACGGAGAAACACGGGAGGGTGTTCTTAGGAGCAC
>JAPXRP010000267.1:0-4608 GCA_033813475.1 Candidatus Hydrogenedentota bacterium | reverse complement strand
TCAATGGCCTTGTCGCGCGGCAGGATGTTGCTGATGGCGAAGAAGCACACCTGCATCACCGTGTTGATGCGGTTGCCCATGCCCGCGTCCGCGGCCACGGCGTAGCCGTTGATCGTGTACAGCTTGACCTTCTTTTCGATGATGTGGCGCTGCGCCGTCCGGCTCAGGTGGTCCCACAGCTCGTCCGGGCCGTAAATGCTGTTCACCAGGAAGGTCGCGCCCTCCTCCGCCAGGTAGAGCAGGTCCATCTTCTCCATCAGCGTGAACTGGTGGCACGCCACGAAGTTCGCCCGCGTGATGAGGTAGGTGGACTTGATCGGGTTCGGCCCGAAGCGCAGGTGCGAGGTCGTCATGGACCCGGACTTCTTCGAGTCGTACACGAAGTAGCCCTGGGCGCACAGCCCGGCGTCCTCGCCGATGATCTTGATGGAGTTCTTGTTCGCGCCCACCGTGCCGTCGGAGCCCAGGCCGTAGAACACGGCCCGCACCGTCGAGGGGTCCTCCGTGGAGAAGGCCTTGTCCACCTCCAGGCTCGTGTGCGTCACGTCGTCCGTGATGCCCACCGTGAAATGGTTCTTCGGCGCGGGCTTCTTCAGCTCGTCGAAGACCGCCTTCACCATCGCCGGGGTGAACTCCTTGGACGACAGGCCGTAGCGGCCGCCGACCACGCGCGGGATCGCCGGGAAGGGCATGGTCCCCCCGGTCATGGCCTCGGACAGCGCCGTCACCACGTCCATGTACAGCGGCTCGCCCGCCGCGCCCGGCTCCTTGGTCCGGTCGAGGACCGCCAGGGCCTTCACGGTCTTCGGAAGCGCCGCGATGAAATGCTTGATGGAGAAGGGGCGGAACAGGCGCACCTTGAGCACGCCCACCTTCTCGCCGCCGTTGGCGGCGAGGTGGCTGACCGTCTCGTCCACCGTCTCGGCCCCGGAGCCCATCAGCACGATGACCCGCTCGGCGTCCGGCGCGCCCACATAGTCAAACAGGTGGTAGGACCGGCCCACCAGCGCCGCGAAGGCGTCCATCGTCTCCTGCACGGTGTCCGCGCACGCGTTGTAGAAGGGGTTGCACGCCTCGCGCGCCTGGAAGAACACGTCCGGGTTCTGCGCCGTGCCGCGCAGCACCGGGTGCTCGGGGTTCAGCGCCCGCGCGCGGTGCGCCAGCACCAGGTCCTCGTCAATCATGGCGCGCACGTCCTCCGCCAGCACCTGCTCGATCTTCGCCACCTCGTGCGACGTGCGGAACCCGTCGAAGAAGTGCACGAACGGGATGCGCGCCTTCAGCGTCGCCGCGTGGGCGATCAGCGCCAGGTCCTGCGCCTCCTGCGGCGAATTCGACGCCAGCATCGCGAACCCCGTGTTCCGCACCGCCATCACGTCGCTGTGGTCGCCGAAGATGGACAGGGCGTGCGTCGCCACGGCGCGCGCCGTCACATGGATCACCGCCGGCGTCAGCTCGCCCGCGATCTTGAGCATGTTCGGGATCATCAGCAGCAGCCCCTGCGACGCCGTGTAGGTCGTCGTCAGAGACCCCGCCTGCAGCGCCCCGTGCACCGCCCCAGCCGCCCCCGCCTCGCTCTGCATCTCCACCACCAGCGGGATGGTGCCCCAGATGTTCTTCTCGCCCTTGGCCGCCCACTCGTCGGCCCATTCGCCCATGCCGGACGAGGGCGTGATCGGGTAGATCGCCGCGACCTCGCTCGCCAGGAAGGCCACCCGGGCCACCGCCTCGTTTCCGTCCACTGTCTTCATCGGTCTTGCCATCGCGCGCGCTCCACTTGCCGCCCCCGGGATTTCCGGGGCCGGTTGCTGCTGAACAGCGTTGTTGCCGTATGACTTCCGGCATGGGTTCATGGGAAATAGACCACCCCGCCGCCGCGCGCCCCAAAAAGCGCCAAGACTGCGGGCCGCCCGGGACAGGGACCGCCCCGGGCACAAACCTGACTATTATGTACAAATCCCGACCCGGGTTCAATTATGGGGTGCGGGGAGGGGAGCGGCGTCCCTGCGGGTGGACGTGGTGGACAGGGTGGCCGGAGGTCGAACGCCTGAAGGCAGAGGGCGCTGTTGGCGAGCATGGGCTGAAACGTGCGGAGCGGAGTCTTTGTCCACCCTGTCCACACGGTCCACCTCGTCCACCGCCCCCAAAAGAACGCCCCCGCCCCGCCGGACGGCGGGACGGGGGAACTTTTTCGCAGATGTGCGCAGTGTCCGGCCGGATTACGGCAGTGGATCCAGCCGGATATAGTCGCTGAACCGGTCGGAAACGTTGCCCAGACGGTCCAGGAACTGGACGCGCACCGTCCGGTAGCCGGACCCGGGAATCAGCGTCCAGCCCCGGTCAGGCACCACCGGCTCCCAGGCGCTCCACGTCGCGCCGTCGTTGCTGAAACGCATCCGCGTCACGCCCGAACCGCCCGCGTCGTCCCACGTCAGGGTCAGCAGGGCGTCCGGATTCGGGGCGGTGACGGCGCCGCCGTTGATCACAATCGTGCCCGTCGGCGGGGTCGTGTCCTTGACAATGGTGTCGGTGTACACCGCGGACACGTTGCCCGCCTTGTCAAGGAACTGCGCGCGGACCACCTTTACGCCGTCGCCGGACGACAGCGCCCACAGCTTCACCTGCGCCGGGTTCTCCCAGG
The DNA here is from genome assembly GCA_033813475.1 of Candidatus Hydrogenedentota bacterium. Classification (GTDB taxonomy): domain Bacteria; phylum Hydrogenedentota; class Hydrogenedentia; order Hydrogenedentales; family CAITNO01; genus JAAYBR01. The sequence continues at coordinate 1,967 of JAPXRP010000267.1, read as the reverse complement.
CGCTCCACGTCGCGCCGTTGTTGCTGAAGCGCATCCGCGCCACGCCGGCGCCGTCCCCGTCGTCCCAGGTCAGCCCGAGCGACACCAGGGAGCTCCCCGTCGCCGCCGCGCCGCCGGCGATCTCAATGCTGCCCGTCGGCGCGTTGCTCTCGACCACGTGGAACGTGTCCAGCCAGCCCGCGCCCGCGCCCGTGTACGCCCAGGCGATCTCGTTCAGGCCCTCGGGCAGGCTCAGCGTCTGCTGCACCCAGTCCACGTCGCCGGAGATGGAGGCCGCGGGCGCCCCGTTCACCGTTGCCGACACCGCGCCCGTGCTCACCTTCCACCAGAAGGTGACATCCACCGGCCCGGTGATGGCGGTCCGCACAGCGGAGGACTCGCCCGCACCCACCGCGCCGCTCTGGAGCGCGTTCCAGCCGTCCTTGGACACGGCCGTCTGGAAGTACCACCCCGCGGGGCCCGCCGTCTCCCAGGCGCGGTTGCACGCGCCCACCGCCCTGCAGTCCGCCTCAGCGTACTCGTAATAGGCGCCCGACACCGCCGTGTTTGCGCCCCCGTCCACCGTGATGTTCAGGGGAAGCGGGGTCGCCCAGCCCGCCGCATCGGTGAAGGACACCACATGCGGGCCTGCGGACACGTCGGTGAGCGTGGCGCCGGAGTTCTGAAGCGCGCCGCCGTCCAGCTGCCACTGCGCGCCCGCGTCCACCGCCCCGGAGGGCGTGATGGTCACGGTGACCGATCCCGGCGTCTGCACGAAATTCGCCGTGACGGCCTTGTTCGCGTTCACCCGCACCGTGGTCGGGTTGGTGTTGCCGGTCAGGTCGCCGCTCCAACTGTCAAAGACATACCCGGGATTGGCGGTGGCCTGCACGGTCACCACCGTGTTGTGCGGGTAGGTGCCCCCGCCCGTCACCGTTCCCGACCCCGGCGGGCTGACAGTCGTGGTCAGGGTCTTGTCGGTCTGCGCCATCGCCGTGCCGGCAGCCAGCACCAGCAGCACGGCGGCCAAAGCGCCACCCTGCGCTCCCAAGAAACGCCTCATCGTGTTCATTCGCAAATCCTCCAGTTATTTTTCAACCGCGCCGGTCCCTGCCGTTCATCCGCAGGGACACGGGCGCTCGCCCAACCACCGCATCCCGGCCGCACGGCCCGGACACGCATACCTCCAACAACAGGCGACCAACATGGACATTGGGTGCCTCCCTTGGACTCCACTGTCAGGAATGGTCCCCAAGAACGCACCAACCCACCGACAACCCAGTCAAAGTCAATTCAATTTTACCCCAAGACGGACAATCTGTCAACAGGTTATCTCAGAAACCGCAGAAACCGCAGGATGCTTCCCTGGCCTTCTGCAAGCCATCGGCCGTTTGTTCAGCTTGCTAATCATCATATCATGGTGCAGAACTCCTTGTCAAGGGACATCCCCCCCTCCTTTGGCAACCGCCGGTACGCAAGTGACGCCTCTGCCTCCAACCGGCGCGCACCCCCGCCGAGGGCACCCACTGCGGCCCGCCCTTCCGCCGGATCGCCAAACAGGACATCCTGAGAACAAAGGCGGCGGCGGCCACGAGATCGCCGCAGTCGCCGCGCTCCTTCGCCATGACGCGCGTTTTCGCGGTCATTGCAGTGACGTGTCCCTCCGCGTCATTGCGAACGAAGTGACGCAATCTCGCGCCCGCCACCGCTCCGGTTCGCGCCTGTCCTTTCCGGGCACACGCGAAAGCGCGGCTTTGCGCGTTCCCCGGTCCGGCATGGTACTATTGGGCCTCCAATGGACGGTGGGTCAGGTGCCCGGCACCGGCAAGGAGCATCCATGAAATTCGTCCCCTCCCGCAAGACCGAGAAGAACAGGACTTCCCCCAAGAAATGACGGTACGCCGTCGTAAGTGTTTTGTCTTCGGGGGCTTTTGTTTGCAGGGAAGTGGTCTGGGCAAAATTTTGGGGGATGTCCCGGAAAGTTGAAG
>JAPXRP010000266.1:0-4614 GCA_033813475.1 Candidatus Hydrogenedentota bacterium | reverse complement strand
CGCATCAAGGAGTACGCGGACCGCTACCGCTCGGCGAAGTTCATCGAGGGCAGGCGCCCGTGGGACGTGCCCTGCGACTGCGCCTTCCCCAGCGCCACGCAGAACGAGGTGAACGGCAAGGACGCCGCCACCCTGGTGAAGAACGGCTGCTTCGTGGTCGCCGAGGGCGCCAACATGCCGACGGACCCCGAGGGCGTGGACGTCTTCCTGAAGGCCGGCATCCTGTACGGCCCGGGCAAGGCGGCAAACGCCGGCGGCGTGGCCGTTTCCGGCCTGGAGATGGCCCAGAACGCCCAGCACACGAACTGGACGCGCGACGAGGTGGACTGCCGCCTCAAGGACATCATGGCGGCCATCCACACCCAGGCGAGCAGCGCCGCCGAGGAGTACGGCACGCCGGGCAACTACGTTGCGGGCGCGAACATCGCCGGCTATGTGAAGGTCGCGGACGCCATGCTGGCCCAGGGGCTTGTCTGAGCTTTTTTCCGGCCCGGCGGAGTACACTTTCCGCCGGGCCCGTTTTTTAAGGAAACAACGCGCCGGGGGCGCCCCCCCGCGCGGGGAGCGGAAGCGCCATGAGTTTCACATCCGGCATCAGCTCGGGGCTGCCCGAGCTGGACCGCACCATCCGGGGGGTTCTGGCGGGGGACAACATCGTCTGGCGCGTGGACCAGATCGGGGAGTATGCGGCCTTTGTGCGCCCCTTCGCGGAGCACGCCCTCGCCACGGGGCGCCCGGCGGTGTACTTCCGCTTCGCGAACCACGCGCCGGTGCTGGACGACCAGCCGGACAACCCGCTGTTTCTCCAGCTCACCCTGGACCCCGCGCAGGGCTTCGAGGGCTTCCTCGACGCGGTGCACGACACCATCGAGGCCACCGAAAAGGGGGCCTACTATGTGTTCGACTCCCTCTCCGACCTCTCCGCGGCATGGCACGGCGACGCCATGCTCTGCAATTTCTTCCTCATGACCTGCCCCTATCTCTACGACCGGGGCGACCTGGCCAGTTTCGCGCTCCTGCGAGACCGCCACTCGAACGAGGCGGTGCTGCCGATCCGCAACACCTGCCAGGTGATGCTGGACGCGTACCGGAAGGACGGCACCATCTTTGTGCGGCCGCTGAAGACGCAGCAGCGCTTCTCGCCGACCATCCACATGCTGCACCGCTGGGAGGGCGGCGCGCTCACGCCCATCGCCGAGAGCCACGTGATCACCGGGGTGCTCAAGCCCGTGCCGCCGTCGGCGGTCGGCTGCTCCGTGCGGCCGCTGGACGCGTGGAACCGCGCCTTCATGCAGGCGCAGGACCTCCTCACCGGCCCGCCCGAGCTGCTGCACAGCGAGCTGGCCAACCACCTGTTCGAAACCCTGCTGCGCATGCTCATCTCGCACGAGGAGCGCGTGCTGGGACTGGCGCGCCGCCACCTCACCCTGGCCGACCTGCTGGAGATCGGGCGGCGCACCGTCGGCACGGGCCTCATCGGCGGCAAGTCCGTGGGCATGCTGCTGGCGCACGCCATCCTCCGGGGCGCGGGCGGCGCGTGGGCCGGCCGGCTGGAGATGCACGACAGCTTCTACATCGGCTCCGACTGCTTCTACACCTTCCTCGTGCGCAACGGCTGCTGGTGGATGCGCCGCCGCCAGAAGGCGGGCGAGACCCTCTTCGAGGAGGCCGAGCAGGCGCGCCGCCGCATCCTCACGGGCAAGTTCCTCCCGGAGTTCGAGGGGGAGCTCGAGCGCATCATGGAGTACTTCTCCAGCGCGCCCATCATCGTGCGGTCCAGCTCGCTGCTGGAGGACGCCTTCGGCAACTCCTTCGCGGGGAAATACGACAGCGTCTTCTGCGCGAACCAGGGCTCCTTCCACCAGCGGATGGAGGACCTCAAGACGGCGATCCGCACGGTGTACGCCAGCGCCATGAGCGCGTCGGCCCTCGCCTACCGCAAGGCCCACGGCCTGCTCGAGCGCGAGGAGCAGATGGGGCTCCTGATCCAGCGCGTCTCGGGCACGCAGCACGGCCAGCTCTTCTTCCCGGACCTCGCCGGGGTGGGCTTCTCGTTCAACCCCTACGTCTGGAACCCGGACATTGACCCCGCGGCCGGCGTGCTGCGCATGGTCTTCGGCCTGGGCACCCGGGCGGTGGACCGCTCGGATTCCGACTACACGCGCCTGGTGGCGCTGAACGCCCCCGACCTCTCCCCCGACTCGCGGGAGAGCGGCCAGGGAGCATGCAGCCAGCGCATTGTGGACGTGCTGGACCTCGACGCGAACCAGCTGGTCTCCCTGGACTTCGGCGGGGTGGTCGAGCGCGGCGGCGGCGACCGGGACCGCGCCGTGGCCCGCTTCTCCCACCGCGACCCGGCGCTGGTGCGCGCCGTGCGCGCCCAGGGATCGGGCACCGTCCCGCTGACCATCACCTTCGACCGCATGATCCGCGACACCTCGTTTATCGGGGACATGCGGGAGGCCCTGCGGCTGCTGCAGGAGGCCTACGACTACCCGGTGGACGTGGAGTTCACGGCGAACTTCCCCGAGGACGGGGTGTACAAGCTCAACATCGTGCAGTGCCGCCCGCTCCAGGTCAAGGGCAACGCCGTCTGCGAGCCCCTGCCCGCCCGCATCCCCGACGCGGACCTCCTCCTGCGCGCGCGCGGCCCTGTCATCGGCCCGAGCCGCTCGGAAACCCTGGACACCTTCATTTATGTGGTGCCCGAGGTTTACTCCAGCCTGCCCAACGCAGACCGCTACCGCGTGGCGCGGACCATCGGCCGGGTGACCCAGGCGCTCAAGGGTTCGCGGGTCATGCTCCTCGGCCCGGGCCGCTGGGGCACCACCACCCCGTCCCTGGGCGTGCCCGTGTCCTTCGCCGAAATCCACCCCGTCGCCGTGCTCTGCGAAATCGTGGCCATGCGCGACGGCCTCGTGCCCGACGTCTCCCTGGGCACCCATTTCTTCAGCGAACTGGTGGAGCAGGACATGCTCTATATTGCCGTGTACCCCGAGCGGGAGGAAACGGTCCTCCGGGACGACTTTTTCCTCCGGGCGCCCAATCTTCTGCTTGATCTGGCGCCGGAGGCGGCCCTGTTTGCCGACACCCTGAAAGTGGTCCGGGTGGCCCCGAAAACGGGAAAAGTGCGCCTCCACGCCAATGTGCTGGAGCAGGAAGTGGTCTGTTTCAGGGAACCCTCCGCCGCTCCGGGGGAATGAATTCTCCGGCGGCGTTGTATCGCAGGAGCAACGAAACTTGAAAAGCGGGGAATTTTGCTTGCGAAACGGGGTGTATTGTGGTAAACTGTGGACAGGTCAATGGATGGAGGTCTTCGGGGCGCAGGCGCGTGCGGGGGCCTGAAATGCTTGACTTTTTTGAGTGGTTTCTGGTTTAATTTGGCAATGATGAAGTGAGTGCCGACGCCTTGGCGGGGTTGTCGTTCAGGGCGGCAAACATTCAACACAGCGAGAAGGAGAAGCGTGATGAAGAAACTGGTTTTGGTTCTGGCAGTGGCGGTTGCGGTGGCCGGACTGAGTTCTGTTGCCCATGCCGCGAAGACGTGGGACGACATGTCCTGGTGGGGAAACACGGGCGCGACCCCGGAGCCGCAGCCGGAAAGCGGCACGTGCCCGGCGCAGTTGAACCGTGACGGCTATTGGTGGTGGCCGACCGAAGCCGCCAGCAACGCGGACGACGGCGAGCTGTGGGGCAACCGCGGCATCGTCTACCACGCGTGGGAAAAGCCGCAGCCGCCGGTTGAGCCGACCCCCCCGCCTGCGAAGCCTGCGGAGCCCAAGATTGTCCGCGATGTTCCGGTGCTCAACAACGTCCTGTTCGACTTTGACAAGGCCGTTCTGAAGCCCGAGGGCAAAGTCGAGGTGGACAAGCTTGTGGGCGAGATGAAGAAGTTCACGAAGGACACGGTCGTGATCGAAGGCCACACCTGCGACATCGGCGCCGAAGCCTACAACATGGGCCTTGGCCAGCGCCGCGCCGACGCGGTCCAGAAGTACATGGTTGAGAGCGGCATTGACGCGGCCCGCGTGCAGTCCGTCAGCTTCGGCGAGACGAAGCCGGCCGTGGCGAACGACAGCGCCGCGAACCGCAAGCTCAACCGCCGCGCCGAGTTCAAGGTCACCATCGTCAACTAGTCTCCGTGAAGTTTTGCGGCTTCGGCCGCAGGCTCTGACCAGAGCGAATTGAGTTGAGGTTGCCCCGGCATCGCCGAGCGCGGTGCCGGGGCACTTGTATTGCCGGGCCTCCCCCGGCGGGGGTGATTTCATGCGCATTCTTTTCATCGGCGACGTGGTGGGCCGCACCGGACGCGGCGCCGTGGCCCGCGCGCTCCCGGAACTCCGCAAGACGCACGCCGTGGACCTGGTCGTCGCCAATGCGGAAAACTCCGCGGCGGGCATCGGCGCCACCCCCTCCACCCTCCAGGAACTCCGCCGCCACGGCGTGGACCTCTTCACCCTGGGCAACCACACCTGGCGCAAGAAAGAGCTGCTCGACGCCATGGACGGCCTCGCCTGCGCGGCGCGTCCGGCGAATTTCCCCGAGGGGCTGCCGGGCCGCGGCGCCGTGACGGCCACCCTGGCCGACGGCCGGAAGGCTGCGGTGCTCAACCTC
>JAPXRP010000265.1:0-4643 GCA_033813475.1 Candidatus Hydrogenedentota bacterium | reverse complement strand
CCGCCGCGCCGACTACATCGCCGCGTTTTGGAACGTGGTAAACTGGGGACAGGTACAGAAAAACATTGACAACCTCCGGAGGTGACCCAGGGTTGTTGACGTGAGGCAGGCGGGGAGTCCGCGCACCTGGCGGGCTCCCCGCCAATGTTTTTTTGGGCAATGGGGGGCGGGGGGGCGTTTTTCAGGAGGGGTAGACCCTGACCCCCACGCGGTGGATGTGGTCCAGGAGCGGGGCGGACTGGAGGGCTGCCAGCGCCTTGACGTCGAACCGGTAGGGGAGGGGAAGCTCCTCCAGTTCAGCCGCCACGGCCTCCGCCCGCAGGGGGTCGTCAATCCCCTCCAGCGCCAGGTCAATGTCCGACGCGGGGGAGGCGGTTCCCTTGGCCCGTGAGCCGAACAGGAGAGCCCCCGATATCTCGGGATGCGCCGCAAGCACGCCCCGGATCAGGCCCCATTCGGCCTCCGTCAGCCCGGTTACGTTCATGACTCCCCGCTCCGGGCAAGCAGCCAGCCGTGGAGTCCCTCCATGGCGGGCCGGTACCGCTCCTTGACGGCGGCGAGGGCTTTCTCGAAGGCTGCGGCGTCATAGGTGTGCGACAGGACGTTCCGGTGGTCGAGCATGTCCACCCACACTTGGCCGTCGGCGAGAATATGGGCGGCAAAGGCCTCCTTGACCACATTGCGCGGGGTGACAGGGCTGATAACGGTGCCCTGATGCTGGAGATAGTCCTTCAGCGTCTTCCAGGCAAGTTCTGTAGCCAGGACGAACCGTCGGACAGCGCCTTCCTTCCCCAGTTGCGAGAGATTTTCCGGGCCTTGGTCAAACGGTTCACGCAACAGTGTCATGGCGTGGTCGAAGCTCCGGAAACGCTGTTTCCAGCGAATGTCTGGAGTCATGGCCTTTCTCCACGCGTCAGGAGCCGGGAATCAATTCTCCTGAGCCTCATAAGTTTGAGATCGGACATTTTCAGTAAGGGTGTCGAGCGGAGGAATTGAGGTGGCACGGGCTTCCAGCCCGTGTTTTGGGTCATGGGTGCAACCCAAGAAACACGGGCTGGAAGCCCGTGCCACCTCGGTGCGCGTTCCTGGCATTTCTCATCAGATACGGCATCTTTGCCTCGAAATGCTCTAGTGCCCTGTCGCCGCCGGTCCCCGCCGGGTTTCCATGAAGGCGTTCCAGAGAGGGCGCTGGATCCGGATGACCAGGGGGACGCCGGGGCGGAGGCCGCCCATCTCGGTGAAGTAGTCGCCCTGGAGGCATCCCTTCAGCGGCTCCTCGATCTCGGGGCCCGAGATGACCATGTCGGCGTTGCAGTCGGCGGGAAGGTTTCCGTGGTAGCCGACCCGCTCCAGGTCGCGGAAGTACCACGGCAGGGGCCAGTAGTCGCCCCCCGGCCGGATCACCCGCACCACCATCCGCTTCCCGTCGGGGTGCACCGCCGCGAGCTGGTGGGCCCGGTCGGCGATCCGCAGCAGCGCCGTGCTGGTGTGCGCGTAGACGTAGGGGTTGCGCACGTCGGCGGCGTAGCGGAAGTTGCCCAGCCAGGCCTGGTGGCCCAGGAACCCGGCCACGCCGAGAAGGAGCAGCGCCGCCAAGGCGCGCAGGGGCAGGAAACGCGCCCGGCGCACCAGCGCCGCCGCGCCGAACCCCGCCAGCAGAAGCCATCCCTGATAGAACACCAGCATGTTCCACGGGGCCTTGTAGGGGATGATCGAAAATCCGGCGGTCATCGCCAGGGTGAAGAAGGCGATGAAGCGGACGGCGGACAGGTCATGCCCTGCGGGCGCTGCGCCTCTCCGGCGCGGCCAGAGCGCGGCGGCCAGCCCCGCCAGCCCCAGCAGGATCACCGGGGCCTCGGTCCATTTCGGCCCCGCCATCTTCCAGTGCCAGAACCAGAGGACGAAGTAGTAATGCCACGGGTGGTCGTGGATGCCCGAGCTGCCCGCGCCCCCCGCGCGGTTGAGGTAGGTGGTGTAGGTCAGCACCGAGTCCAGCGGCCCCCGCGCGTGGGTGAAGAAGGAGGTGAAGAAGGCCACCGAGACCGCCGCCGCCACCCCCGCCGCCAGCAGCAGCGGCCCGCGCAGGGGCTTCCTTTCGGCATCCTCCTCCCGCGCCTCCCCGCCCGTGATCCGGTTCCACACCAGCGTCGCCGCCACGGCCCCCGCCGCCGCCAGGCCGACGGGCAGGCAGGTCTCCTTCGTGGCGTGCATCAGGCCGGCGCAGAGTCCCAGCACGGCGGCGCGCCCGTACCCCGGCGCGCGCAGGAACCGCCACGCGAAAAACACGGCGGCCCAGGTGAACAGCACCAGCGACGTCTCCTGGATGTAGTACCGGCTGTAATACGTCACGGCGTGCGACACGGCGGTCAGCAGGGCCGCCCAGAACGCCGCCCAGCACCCCGTCATCCGGCCAAAGGCCAGCAGCAGCGCGACCAGCAGCAGCCCGCACCCGGCGGGCACCAGCCGGTAGGGGAGAATGTCCGAGTCCTTGAACGATTCCGCCCCCGACAGCCACAGCAGCGGGAGGGTCAGGTAATACAGCGTCGGGCCGTGGTGCTCGAAGGGGTCGTAGGCGTACTCCCCCTTGTCGTACAGGATGCCCGTCTTCACCGCCTGGTTCGCCTCATCCCCGTGCAGGGGCCGCGCCGAAAGCGCGTGGAAACGGAAAACCCCCGCGACGGCGAGCACGCAGCACGCCGCCAACACCAGCGCTGTTTTCTCCATCGGGCGCATCAGAAACCTCCAGCTCCCCAGACTATAGGGCCCCCCGCCCGGACAAGGCAAGCGGGCGGAACGGCGCTTTAACGCAAAGGCGCGAAGGCGCGAAGAGAAAGGCAGGGAGCGGAAAATTTCTTGGCGTCTCCGCGCCTTTGCGTTTATGCTTTTAACGCGAAGGCGCAAAGACGCGGAGAAACCAGAATGGAAAAGCGGGAGAATGAAATTGCGGCGGTGATTGTGGATGCCGCGGTTGAGGTGCACCGAACCCTGGGCGGGCCGGGACTGCTTGAGAGTGTGTATGAGGAGGCGTTGGCTTGGGAGCTGACTGCACGGGGTATTCCGGTCAGGCGGCAAGTGCCGCTGCCCATTCGGTACAAGGGCCACCCGCTTTCCTCACCACTTGTCATGGACATGCTGGCGGATGAACGGGTCATCATCGAGAACAAGGCCGTCGCGCAGTACAGTGCCCTCTTCGAGGCGCAGTGCCTGACCTATCTCCGACTGACCGGACTCAAACTTGGCCTGGTGCTCAACTTCGGGGAACGCTGGATCAAGGATGGCATCCACCGCGTAGTAAACGGCTTATAGTCTTGCTTCGCGTCTCAGCGCCTTTGCGTTAAATGCTTCCCTCTCCCCTCTTCTTGTGTGTCCCGCCGCCGGCGTGCAAGAATCTCTGCGGCCGGGACACCGGCGCAAACCCAGACAACGGGAGTGACCCCATGGACGAGCACAAGGTTCCGGAAGAAGCTGTCTTGGAGGGCGGGGCGGCGGCGGACTGCGGGTGCGGCCCTCGGGGCTGCGGACAGCGCCCCCTGGCGCGTCGGGATTTCATCAAGATCGCCGGGCTCGGCATGCTGGCCACGTCGGCGGGGCGGCCCCTCACCGCCATGGCGGGGCCCTTCGCCGCGCCGGACACGCCGCGCCATCCCGTCCCCGGCGACAAGAAGCTGTCCCCCGAGTGGCTGCGGTCGCTCTACGAGCGAGGCACCAAGGAGGTCTTCCGCGGGGAGGCGCTGCCCGCCATCGGCATGCCCTGCGGCGGCATCGGCAGCGGCCAGATGTACCTCTGCGGCGACGGCACCCTCGGCTGCTGGCAGATCTTTAACAATGCCGAGTCCCTCTGGGTGGAGAACACCAACGCCACCTACCTCAAGCGCGAGCCGGCCAAGCCGGTATTCCAGCGCTTCGCCGCCGCCGTGCGGAAGCCGGACGGTGCCTGGGACGCGCGGCCCCTGGACAGCGACGCCTTCCCCAAGACCTCCTTCAAAGGCGAGTATCCCGTCGCCACGGTCCAGTACGAGGGCGCGGACCTCCCCGTGCGGGTCACCCTGGAGGCCTTCTCGCCGTTCATTCCGCTGAACGCGCCGGATTCCGCCCTGCCCGCCACACTGTTTCGTTTCACAGCGGGCAACCCCGCCGCGGCGTTGGCCCCCATCGAGGTGTCGCTGCTCGGCCTGCTGGAAAACCCGGTCGCGCTCCAGAGCGCGCCCTCTTTCGTCGCCACGCGCCGCACCCGGACCCTGCGCGAGTCCGGCCTCACCCTCCTCGTGCATTCCGCGGAGGAGTCCCCCGCCTTTGTGGAGCGGGTGGAAAAAGGGGAAAAGCGCGCCCCCGTGGTCTTTGCCGACTTCGAGGGCCCGGATTATGGCGCGTGGACGGTGGAGGGTGAAGCCTTCGGCGCCGGCCCCGTCAGGGAGGCGCTCCCCGGCCAGCACCCCGTGGAGGGATTCCAGGGGGACGGCCTGGTGAACAGTTTTGTCGGCGGCGACGACCCCAAAGGCCGCCTGACCTCCCCTGATTTTGTCATTGAGCGGCGCTTCATCAACTTCCTCATCGGCGGGGGAAACCAGGAGGGGAAGACCTGCGTCAACCTGCTGGTGGACGGCGAGACGGTCCGCACCGCGCGCGGCGCCGGCACGGAGAGG
>JAPXRP010000264.1:0-4710 GCA_033813475.1 Candidatus Hydrogenedentota bacterium | reverse complement strand
TCAGTCCCGTCGGCGAAGAGGTAGACGGGGCTCCAGTAGAAGGGCGGCACCGCGGGGGTGTCCGGGTTGCCGTCGTCCTGCCACTGGGCGTAGAGGAGGCTGAGGTCGTCGTCGGTCGCGGCGATGCCGAAGAGCCCGGTCTGGGCGGGATTGGGCCAGAGGGGGGCGAATCCGGCGTTGCCCACCGTGAGGACGATGGGGTCGAGGGCGGACATTTCGGTGAGGTCGGCGAGGCCGGCCATGCGGGCGCGCATGGGAAGGGGCTGGTGGGGGTTCAGGGGGGCGGCGTTGGCCAGAATGGCGGCGCGCACCGAGAGGTCCTGCCGCCACACGGCGCCCGCGACGACGCCGGGGGGCACATGGGGGAGGCGCGTGTCGTTCACGGGCTGGTAGCGCGTGTTGACATAGGCCGAGGGGATGCGGAAGTCCGTGTTGAGGCTGTGCTCGAAGAGGGGCATGGGCACGCGCATGAGGTCGGCCAGGGTGGCGTAGGGCACGTTGCCCGTGCCGGACCGGCGGAAGGCGTGGGCGTGGTTCACATAGACCCCCCCGTCGCCCGGGAATCTCACCTCGTCGTTCTCCGGGAACTGGCGCCTCTTGCCGTCGGGGTTCTTGAGTGGGGAGTCCGCGTCCCAGGTGCGCATGGCCCGCATGGGCGCCGTGTCCTCCGGCCCCGATCCGGGAGTGAAGAAGCCGGCCACCAGGTCGGGCGGGTTTTCCCACAGGCGCTCGGTCAGGTTCATGCGCAGGGGCGACCCGGCCATGGCGTGGCCGAACAGCCGCGCCACATGCTCCTTCGGCGTCGCGGTGTAGATGAGGTCCGGGCCGAAGCGCGGCTCGATGCGCCCCACATCGCCGTCGGGCACATAGACCTGCTCGTACCACCCGGGGCTGTCGGCCCAGTCGTCGTAGGCGCCGTCCGTCGGCTCCCAGCGGTTGCTCGTGCCGAAGCGGTCGCCCGCATAGAGCGGGTGTTTCCGCTCCAGCGCCCGGTAAAAGTCCAGCCCCATCTGGTCCGGAGGCCAGTAGCTCAGCCGGTCCGGACCCAGCGCGACGCGGTTCTGCTCGTCGGTGCCGCCGGCGCCGATCCAGGCGCCGGTGAGGTCGTAGTTGCTGTAGCCGTCCACATAGTAGGGCGACTCCACGATGTCGTCCACCGCGCGGTTGATGACGTCGTACTCGCGGTAGGTGGCCTGGTCGGCCACGCGGCCAAAGACCGAATCGCCCACGTACAGCGTCACGATCACGTTGTCCCCGGGGTTCCACCGCCGCTCCACAAAGGAAACCCACTCGGGGGAGTCGCCGGGGGTGACGCCGGGGAGAGAAATAGCGGGGGGCGTCGGAAACGAAGTGTCTTGATAGCCCAGTTGGACATCCGCGTTTCCCGTGTAGTTTTCAAGCCACTGCCCGTAGGTGGTCACATAGGGAACAAAGGACACGGGGAAGGTGCCCGCCTCGAAGGAGCCGGGGCCGTACACGCGGGGACGCTGGTTCGCGTAGGTGAGGGGCGCGTTGCCCTCGTCCACACCCTCGCTGAGGAAGGGGTTGGCGTGTTCCCAGGTGGTGCCGTTGAAATAGTCCGCGCCGTTTTCGTCCAGGAGCCCGTTGTAGTCGTTGTCCACCATGTCCTTGTCGAGGGTGCCGCGGATGTAGCGGCGCAGGACGGCGCCGTCGGACGACGGATAGGCCGCCGTGCTGTCCTTGGCGGTGTAGCCGCCGTCGCCGTCGTTGTCGTAGCCGTCGCGCTCGGGGTAGTTGGGCAGCACGCCGCCGCGCAGGACCAACTGGGCCACGCGCTTGACGGAATTGATCTCCGGCAGGGACACGGGCATGGCCGCGTCGGTGTAGGGGGCGTCCTCCCACAGCCGCCGGTTGACCATCGGCACAATGCGCGCAAACGCGGGCACCACGCCCGCCGCGTTCCCATGCGTCCGGATTTCCTCCAGCACGCCGTCCGTGTCGAGGCCAATGGTCGAAGCCGGGTCATAATAGCGGTTCTGCGACGACACGCCGTCGCCGTCGTTGTCTATGTGGTCCGTCGCGGTGCGCCGGAACACGCTGCCCGTGCCGTCGGCGTCCTGAATATCCAGATAGGCGGCATCCGCGCTCCCGTCGGCGATGGGCGGCACGGTGACCATATCCGTGGCCGGGTCGCCCACCAGCGAGGCCATGCCGATGCCGTTGGCGCCGGGGGCGGCGAAATCGGGATCGGGGGGAATGGTGTCGCGGTAGGTGTCGAGGGGCGGCAGCTTGGCCGTGCCCTGCTGGTCGGTGAACGTGAGGAGCAGGCGTCCGTTGGCGGCGATGCGGGTGCCCCCGGGCACCTCCCAGACGCTCTTGAAGGGGTCGCGCATTTCGGGGTTGGTATCGAGCCCCGCCGGGTCCGGTATCCCCACCTCCAGCGTCCACCCACTCAGGTCCAGCTCCTGGTCCGTCGTGTTCGCCACCTCCACATACTCGTGGTCCGGCTCCTGCGAGAAGTCGAAGAAGTTGACGGAAAGATACCGGGGAATCGTTGCACCGGTGTTGGGGTCAATGACCGGCGCGCCCGTGACGGGGTCAAGAAGGAGAACATTCTGGGCCAGCGGCCGCATGCGGACGGCGACGCAGAGGGTGTTGTACGCCCCGCCCGCGGCGGGCGGCACAATGACCGTGAGGGTCCGGGTGTTGACGGTTTCGCCCGCAATCACGCTGTCCAGGAAGTAGGCGGTGTTGAACGAGTCGAAGAAGGCCGCGGAGGAAGCAGGCAGGATAAACTCCAAATAGTCTGTGATAAGCGCGTAGTCGGCGGCGTTCACCGTGTCGCTGCGGCTGCGGGCGGGGGCGAAGACCCAGCCGACGGGCATGCCGGAACCCGCCAGACGGGCGGCCTCGTTGGCGATGAACTCCGCCTCGTCCACGGTCTGGAAGTTGGCGCGGAAATAGGCCTGCAAGAGCCGGAACCGCTCCACCGTGAGGTCCACCGTGTTGCCGCCGCCGTCCACATAACTGTCGGGCAGGGCGAGGATGCGGGCGACGTCGGCGGCTTGGCCCAAGTCCTCCGGGGTGGTGGGGTCGCCATCGTCGTTGATGTACTTCACGGAGTAGTCGAGCATGGCTCGAGCGCCCACGCCGGGCAACGTCACTACTCCGTCCACGGTCATGAACCCGTTGCCTAAGTCGTTAGGCATCTGCACGTTCATGGTCAGATAGTAGCGGCCCGGCGGAAGGCCGTTGGTGGCGCGGAAACGGAACTCCAGCACGTCTTCGTTGCCGAGGTTGGCCGGGTCGTCCACATTGCCGGTCCACCCGGGGGCGGCGGGCGGGGTGTACACCCAGGCGTTGGCGGTGCCCAGCGGGGAAAGGGGCCTGGGGGGCGTCGTGGAATTGTCCATGCCGTAGAAAGACTGCACCCCCCACTGGCTGGTGAAGACCGGCCCCGGCAAGGCAAGCCGCACCTGCTCTTCGGGCACGTTGACCCGCGCCATGTCAAAGACGGGCATTTCGGCGTAGGGGGCGGGGTTCAGGTTGAAAGCCGGGATGTTGTCGGCGATCCAGTTGGCGGAGTCGGAGGGCCTTTGGCTGCCCGGGGTGATCTGGTAGGTGGCCTGGCCGGCGAGGGGGAGGATTTCGGCCTCGACGCGGCGGACGGGGCGGGGCATGATTTCGGTGATGCGGATGGCCTCTGCGCCGGCGGCGGCGTAGGAGAGGAGGCGGTTCTGCACCTGGCCGCCGGCGTTGGTGATGGCGGTCCACCAGGGGTCCACGGCGGTGATGTTTTCGTCCACGGGGCCAGACTGCACGCCGTAGACATCGGCGGGGACCTGAGGCACCCTTGCGGGCTCGATGCCGAAGGCGTCGGAGAGGTATTCCTGGACGGCGCCGGCAGGGAAGAGGTCCTGCTGGCGGACGCGCTCGCGCTCGTTGGGGGGCTCGTCGGGCTCGTATTGGAGGAGGGCGGAGCCGCGCTTTTCCATGACGAGGAGGGAGCGGACGGCGTCGCGGTCGCGGCGGTCCACGACGTTGACGGCGGTCTGGAGGGCCTGGAGCTGCGCGTCGGCGGGGAAGAGGCCCGGGGCGGCGTTGTTGCCGCCGAGGAGGGCGCCGCGGAGGGTCTTGTTGGACTGGCGCAGGCCGAAGGCAAAGCGCGCGGCGTCGGGCGTGAAGCCGGGGGCGGGGGCGGTAATCTCCGTGGCGGCGTTGGGGAACTGGCCGCGCAGGAGCAGGGCGGCGGCGAGCTGGGGCGCCGTGGCGTAGTTGGGGTCGAGCCTGTTGACGGCGCGGTCGCCGTAGGGCGTGGAGATGTAGGCGACGTTGCGCGCCTCGCTGTGGGCGGTGATGAAGCGGTTGATGTCGGGCCAGCGGTCGTCGCCGAATATTCTCTTGAACGTGGGGCCGTTGGGCTCGGCCATTTTCTGGAGCTCATAGTGGACGGCGAGGGTGCGGTCGCCCAGCTCGCCGATCTCGTCCTCGGTCTGGTTGTTGTTGTTGTCGTCGCCATCTATCTCGGCGATGCGGTTGCGCAGGGGGGCGCGGGGCAGGAACTCGGCGGGGTCGTCTATGCCCTCAAGCATGCCGAGGGCGCGGTAGTAGGCGGCGGTGCTGCTGTTGAGAACGTCGTCGGTCCACAGAACGGGCGCGGAGGCGGGCGGGGTGCCGGAGAGCTGCAGCTTTGACCACTCGCTGAGCCGGGGCAGGTAGAGGCCGGAGTCGGGGAGGCCGGAGGCGTTT
>JAPXRP010000263.1:0-4726 GCA_033813475.1 Candidatus Hydrogenedentota bacterium | reverse complement strand
CCGCCGCCGCGAGAACGCCCAGAACAATCAAAATACTTCTGCCAGTCACTGTTTTCTTTCCATGGTGGCTGTTCGGTGTCGGCACGGAAGGCGGATCCGGGGCGGCGTCGCGCCCCCCGACTGTCAGCGTAACAGGGGAAAGCCCTTCGGTCAACCCAGGGGAAGCTCGGCGTTTTGAATCGCGGGCGGGCGGGGCGGTACACTTGGACGCTGTGCAGTCCGGGGCGCGGCCCCGGGGAACCGGTCCCTTAACCCATTGCTGGAGGTTGCAACCATGTCCATTTCCAAGAACACGGAACCCCGGGACGGCGGCGCGGGCCGCGAGCCCCTGAGCCGCCGGGACTTCATCCACAAGGCGGCGGCGGTCGCGGGCGCGACGGCGGCCGTGGGCGCGGCGTCGAAGCGCGCCGACGCGTCGGTGTACAAGTCCATCCTGCCGGCGTCGGTGCTCGGCGCGAACGAGCTCATCCGCACGGGGCACATCGGCCTGGGCGGCATGGGCACGGCGGACCTGAAGTTCACCGTGATGAACGGCGGCTTCCAGCCGATCATGCTGTGCGACCTGCGCATCCCGCACGTCGAGCAGCGGGTGATGAAGATGTTCGCCAAGAAGATTCCGGACGCGAAGATCGTTTCGGACTTCCGCGAGGTGATTGACAACCCGGACGTGGACGCCGTGGTCATCGCCACGCCGGACCACTGGCACTGCCTGCCCACGCTGTACGCGGCGGCGGCGAAGAAGTCCATCTACTGCGAGAAGCCGCTGAGCACCACCATCGCCGAGGCGCACGCCATGCTCCAGGCGGTGAAGGAGAGCGGCGTCGTCTTCCAGGGCGGCAACATGCAGCGCTCGGGCCAGCACTTCCGGAAGGCCGTGGAGATCGTGAAGTCCGGCGGCATCGGCAAGGTGGCCCGCGTGGAGACCTTCTCCCTGGACAACGGCCCCCTCGAGGGCATCGGCATGGGCGACACGGACGCCGCGAAGTACGCGGACAAGGGGCTCAACTGGGAGGCGCACCAGGGCTGGGTGGAGCACCGCCCGTTCAACGTGAACCGCTGGGTCTACAACTTCCGCTGGTACCTGGACTATTCGGGCGGCAAGATCACGGACTGGGGCGCCCACCTGATGGACATCGCCCTCATGGCCCTGGGCGACGGCCTCCAGCCGAAGTCCGTGTCCACCGTCGGCGGCAAGTACCTGATGAAGGACAGCCGCACGACGCCGGACACGCTCGAGGTGCTCTACCGCTTCGACGACTTCATCCTCTCCTTCAACAACCGGGTGTGGAACCCCCTGACCTTCGACGGCCAGCAGCCGGACCACGGCATCGTGTTCTACGGCGAGCGCGGCGTGGTCCGCGTGGACCGCAACGGGCTGGACGTGTACGCCTCGCCCCAGAACCAGACGGCGGACGCCAAGACCGCCACCGAGCGGATCGAGCCCGAGACGCCGGACCAGGAGGCGGCGCTGAACACGCCGCACTGGCAGAACTTCGCCGACAGCATCCGCGGCACGGCCACGCCGAACTCGCCGATTGACGTGCTCTTCAACACCACGCGCGTCTGCCACATCGGCACCTGCGCCTATGTGGCCGGGGCGCAGTTCGCCTCCGGCGCGAAGGTCACCGGAGACAGCATCCCGGACGAGGCCCCGATCCACGGTTCGGCCACCCTGGGCTGGGACGCGGAGACGCAGAAGTTCACCGGCGGCGACGCCGAGGCCGTCAAGACCGCCAACGCCTGGGCCTACCGCGAGTACCGCAACGGCTGGAGCCTGAAGCCCCCGTTCAAGGCGTGAGGGGCCCCAGGCACACGAGACACTGAACGCGCGGAGGCGGGCCCGGAAGGGTCCGCCTCCCGCCTTTTCAAGGAGGACACCCCATGAACCGGCGCGCCTTTCTCACCGCCGCCGCCGCGGGCCTGGCCGCCTCGCGGGCGCGCGCGGCGGGCCCCGTCCGCCGTGTCGCCGTCGCCGGATGCGGCGCGCGCGGCGCGGCGCTGCTGGACGCCCTCGACGCCCTGCGGCGCGCGGGCTTCCCCGTGGAGACGGCCCTCGTGTGCGACGCCGACCCCGCCCGCGCCCGCGACGCGGCCCGACGCCACGGCGCGCGGGGGACGTCGTCCTGGGAGGAGATCACCGACCCCGCCCATGCGGACGCGGTGGTGATCGCCCTGCCCGATGCGGGCCATGCCCCGGCGGCCCTCGCCGCGCTGGCGGCCGGCCTCCCGGTCTACCTCGAAACACCCCTCACCGCCGCCCCCGAAGACACGGCGCGCCTGGCCGCCTGGGCCGCGCGGCCCGACGCCCCGGCGGTGCAGGTCGGCGCGGCGGCCCTCCTGTCGCCCGGCTGGCGGCTCGCGGCGGAGGTGCTCGCCTCCGGCAGGCTTGGGCGCGTGGCCTGGTGCCAGTCCGCCGCCCGCTGCCTCCCCGCCGACGGCTGGCGCGCGCGGCGCGCCGACAGCCTCGGCCCCGCCGCGCAGGCGCACTTCGACCAGCTCTGCCCCCTGTTGTCGCTGCTGGACCTCGGCGCGCCCGCGCGGGTCTGCTCCGCCGGCGGCATCTGGCACCTGGTCAGCGAGACGCCCGACGCCCTCATGACCGCGTTCCACTTCGCCGGCGGCGCGGAAGTCCACCTGGCCTCCGGGCCGTGGGTCTCCCGGAACCGGTCCGTCATGCTGCGCGGCGACCGTGCGGCGCTGGAGCTGTTCCCCGACCGGGTCCGCCTCCTCCCCGACACCGGCGCGGAGGAGACGCTATCCGCGCCGCCCGCGGCGCTGTCCCCCGAGGCCCTGCTGCTGGCCGACTGGCTGGACGCCGCCGCCACGCACCGCGCGCCGCAGTGTCCGCTCTCCGTTGGCTTGGCGGCGCAGCGCGCCGTGGAGGCCGCCGCCGCCCCCGCCGTGCCAAACGGCTGCGTGGTTTAGACTATTCAAAGGTCAAGATGCCGTTTCTGCCAGAAAGATGCCGGACATGGGCACCGAGGTGGCACGGGCTTCCAGCCCGTGATGCTTGGGCCGCATCCATGACCCTGATCACGGGCTGGAAGCCCGTGCCACCTCAACGCGCGTGCTTGACATGCCCCGGGAAACTCCCCGCATGACCGAGGAGAACCCCTTTCCCGCCCCGGCGGCGGTGCCGCCGCCGCAGGCCGCGCCCCGGCCCGACCGGGGCCACGGCGCATGGGTGCTGGCGCTCCTCCTGGCGGCCCATCTCATCCTCGGCGTGGTCTGGCTGGTGATGGACCACCATGACCTCCGGGGCGACGAGGCGCACCATCTGCGCACGGCGGCGGACTATTACGCCCTCCTCGTGTCGCCGCCGGAGGAGGGGCGGCTGGCCGCGCTGGCAGCCTTCCGCTCGCCCTATCCGCCCCTGCCGCACCTGCTCGGGGCGGCGGCGGCCCTCGTGTTCGGGTTCAGTCCCGACCGCCTGACCCTTGTGCCGCTGCTCCTGTTTGAAAGCATGATCCTCGGCGTGTACCTGCTGGCGCGGCGGTCGCGGCGCTCCGGAGAGGCGGCCCGCGCCGCCCTCCTGTTCAGCTGCATGCCCCTGGCCTTCGGCATGTCCCGCCTGTTCTCCCCCGACATGGCGGCGGCCGCCCTGGGCCTCTGGGCGCTCTACGCCCTCCTGCGCAGCGGGTTCCTGCTGCGCCCCGGCTGGGCGCGCGCCTTCGGCCTGCTGGCGGGGTTGGCAGGACTCTGCAAGCCCGACGCCGCGGCCTGCCTGCTGGCCCCCGCGCTGGCATGGGCCGCGTGGGGCATCCTGCGCGCGGCGGCCGGCGCGGTCCCCGGCGACCTGTCCCCCTTCGGTCCGCGGCGGCAATGCGCGCGCCTGCTGCTGGTGGGGCTCCTCGCGGTGGGCCCCTTCGCCGGATGGTCCCTGTACCACCGCGCCGACCTGCTCACCTGGTGGGGCGCCCAGCGGGGCACGGCGGAAGGACTGGTCCACGGCGACGCCGCCGGATGGCTCGGCCCCTTCGGCGAAACGCCCCAGCCCCCGCGCCCGCCCCTCGACGACCCGGACCTCGCGCAGGATCCGCCGCCTCCGGCGCGCCGCACCCCGGAGACAGCCCCCGCCGCCGCCGTGGAACGTTTCTGGCCCGTCTACGCCGCCCATGCGGTGAACGAGGCCCTCTTCCTGCCCCTCGCGCTGCTCGCCGCCCTCGGCGTGCCCGCGCTGCTGCGCCGCCGCAACTGGAACGCGTCCTCCCTGCTCTGTCTCGTGTGGGTCGGGGGCGCGGTGCTGATGCTCGCGGGCGTGTTCACCCTGCGCAACCCCCGCTTCCTCCTGCCCGTGCTGCCCGCCCTGGCACTCCTCGCCGACCGGGGCTTTGACGTGATCCCCGGACGCCCCCTCCGCGCCGTGGCCACCGTCCTGTTCGGCGCGGCCGCCCTGTTCCAGTGCGCCAACCTGTCCCTCCTCGGGCTGGGGCCCGTGACCGTGCCCTATGACGGCCTCCCCGCCGAAAGCCGCGCCCTGGGCAACACCGGGCTGGTTGTCTTCAAGCCGGAGGTTGCCATGGGGAACTACACGATCCACCCGCCGCAGCGCGAAGCCTCGGCGGTGCTGGAGACCTTCCGGGACATCGCCCTTCAGGAACGCCGCCGCGGCGCGGCCGAGGACCCCGGCCCCGCCACCGTCGCCCTCGTGGCCGAACGGCCCGCCCGGCTGGGCGCGGCGCTGCACGCCCGCTTCTTCGACCCGGACCCCACCCCCCTGCGCCCC
>JAPXRP010000262.1:0-4828 GCA_033813475.1 Candidatus Hydrogenedentota bacterium | reverse complement strand
GACAGGCCATTTGGGCGTGTCTGCGCACTTACAGGGAATCCCGCGGCACGACGCGCCCAAAAACGCCCGCATGGAACCACCTCAACATGACCCGCTCAATTCAGCCTTTTGCCACAGGCTGCTAGGATTGACCGCGCCTCGGCCAGCTTCCTCTTTGCGTGAGCAGAAAGGACCATTCCCCCTACCAGCAAGGCTGGACCGGCCACAAGACCGCCCAACACCAAGGTGCCTCCGGCCATGCCCAAACCGCCTGAGGCGATGGACCCACCACCAAACCACGCCATTGTTGCGTTTGAGGCTGCAACACCGGACAGGCTGGAAATGGCCGTCCCCGTTGACGCTGTGGCCAGCACGGTGGCGCCTCCGTAGGCGCCAAACCCTGCAAGCGCACCTGCGCCTGCTGCGGCGAAGCCTCCGCTGACAACCTCCGTGGCCCGCAAGGACACGGCGCGAATTTCCTTGATATCCTGCTGGGTGATTTCAACAAGCCGGCCGTCCGAAGCAACGTTGCCCTCCAGCTCCACATCGCGGAACTGTTCATATAGACGCACAAAGCGCCCAAGTTGCGCGTCCCAGGCCCGAAGCCGACATTCTCCCAAGGACGCCAGACTTTCACTTGCTGCTTCTTTAGCCTTAAGCATCTTGCTCTCGGCGTCCTCGAAGACCTTTCCGGCTTCCGTGGAGAGTTCTTTGGCCTGCTTGCTGTCCGAATAGGCTTTTACCCCATTCATCACGCCTTTAACGCCACTTAGAAAGGCTGCGCCACCCAGAAGAAGAAGGGGAAGAGGCATGGTTATTTCTCCCCGTCGAGCAGGGTCTTCGCCTGCTGCATCAGCGCCATCAACCTCAACACCCAGTTCTCAATCGCCACGATTTCCTCTTCGGTGATCTCCCAGACACGGCCCAGCTCGCGGATCATGTCGTGTTCGACCGCGCTGTAGTCAGCGTCAACATGGCAGATCCCCACCAACTCAAAAAGGGCTGCGACACGGCTCTGATGGGACAGCAGATGACTGGCGATGGCTGTAATATCATCCTTGGATTCTAGTAGGTCATCCGCTTCGATTCCCATTTCAGCCTTTAATTGCGCCAGCAGAGCGACTTCCGCGTCCGCGCGATCGGCATCCGCGCCGATCAAGCGCGATGCAAGAGCTAGAAAGGCCGACTTTTCCGGTTCGGTTAGGATATGCAAGAACATTGAACACGTCTCCTCTGTTTCTTCTGCCTGTACACTAACGGACTAAGGGTATCGTAAGGTCACAGGAACGATCGTGTCAATTTTCTCACACCTCCAGCGTTCCGCTTTCGATGTCGGCGATGAGGCTGCGGATGAGGTCCTGGCTTTCTTTGGGGAATCCCCACTGCTCGATTTCGCGGTCGCTGAGGAGGTTTTGGAGCTGCGGCAGGACGAGCATGTCCCTGGCGAACTCGCTGGGGAGCGACCGGGCGACGAAGCTCTCCTCGTCGAAGGTGTCGAAGAAGCTCTTGAGGCCGCGTTCGGCGCTGCCGCCGACGGCGCCGAAGTCCTGCCCGTAGATGTGGAGCGAGCAGCTGTAGTCGGCGTAGCTGCCCACGCGCACCTTCCGGCCCGTCTTCTCCGCGATCTGGCGGGCGAGCACCTGCTGGAGGAACGTCAGCGCCACAATGTTGTCCCCCCACGCCTTGTACAGGTCGCGGGAGCGCCACATCGTGTTCATGTTCAGCACCAGCGTGCCGTCCGCGTCCTCGGGGCAGCGCAGCTGCACCTCGCGCAGGCAGGGGATGTCCTCCCTCAGGTACGGGTCCAGGTTGGGCACCGACGTCGTGGCGACGGCGCGGCGGCTGTGCGGCGTGGCGCAGACGCGCTCCACCGCCAGGGCCATCTGGTCCACCACCGACCCGCCCGCGTCCGGGTGGGCGAAGAGGCGCTGGTGGTAGGTGTAGGGCCACTCGTGGGCCTCCAGCTCGCCGTGGACCGCCCCCTGCAATTTGTCGAACGGCACCACCCGGTAGTCCTTCACCCCCATGATCTCGGCGATGTACGTGCCGATCTCGCAGAAAGATATCGGGGGGAAGCGCGGCTGCGCGAAGGGGTCCGTGATCTCCACCAGCACCCGCGCGTCCCGGCTCGGCGGGTCAATAAAGACCCCCGCCGCGTTCTTCCGGTCATACTCCGTCCGCATGGAGTACCCGTGCTCCCACACCGCCTTGATCGCCCGGTAATACGCCTGCGGGATCGAATCCCCCACCACATGAAGGGTCGGTATCCGGCCCAGGTCCGTGTTGCAGTCGCCCATCCCTGTGTCTCCCTGTTCGTTGAAGTTCCAAAAACGCCCCGGAGGGGGCGGGTCATTATGGCACAGAGAGCGGCGCGTCCAGACCCCCCCCTCAGCCGAAGGCCGGGGCGGTCATGCGTTTCCATTCCTCCTTGTAGAGGAAGAACGCGATGCCGTCGGCGCCGTGGGTGAGGACCTGGTCGGCGGTTTCGGCCATCTGGGGGTCGTCTATGTGGACGATGGGAGCGAGCTCCCTGTCGGGGGGGAGCTGGGCGCGGGCCATGGCGGTCTCGTGGCCGACGGCCTCGGGGGGCACGGCGGTGAGGATGTGGCGCACGCGCCGGGAGGTGACGGCCCGGTCGAGGCCCGTGAACGCGAGGATGAGGCGCATGACAGCCTCCTCGTCGGGCGTGCCGGCGACGCCGAGCTCGTCGGGGAGGCAGGCCAGTTCCCAGTTGAGGCAGGCGATGCCGGGCTTGTCGGGGTAGTTGCGGTAGATCATGGGGGCGAACACGTCCACGAAGGGGGCGAGGTCGGCGTAGGACTGGCCGACGAGGGGCGCGAGGGAGGGGGTGAAGATGTAGACGCCCATCTGCTTCCCGGCGCCGTGGAGGATCTCTGAAATGTCGCGGAAGTGCGCCGTGGCGCAGGCGCGGCGGAAGCGGAGCCATTCGAGCAGGCCGGGGAGCCCGGTCAGCGCCTCAATCGCGCCGGTGGGCGTCGCCAGCCAGGGGCGCAGGCGCGCCGCGCCGCCGCCCCGCACCATCGTGAGGAGCGCGGTCCCATCGCGTTTCATCAGGGCGAAGTCGAAGCCGAGTTCGGCGGCGCGCTTCTCGCTGTGGACCGAGAAGTCCGTCAGGAAGGGCATGAGTCCGGAGCCCGGCGAGGCGAAGCGGCAGCCGTCCACGAGGACGCCCGTGACGCCCTCCATGGCGGCCATCGCCCGGTAGGATTCGAGGTTCTTCGCGCGGATCGCGGGGCTGTTGGGCGAGCCGGATCCGAACCAGACCTGCGGGGTGCCCTCGATGTCCACGGCGAGGTTCTCGGTGTCCGTCGCCGCCGTGCCGAAGGCGCCGCCACACTGCCAGGCCTCCATGCCCGCGGCGCGGACGGCCGCGACGGTCTTGGCGTCGCCGCCCACGACCACGTCGAAGCCCTGCTCCCGCATGGCCTTCGCGGTCTCTTCCGGCTGGTCGCCGCAGCCGTAGATCCAGTACTTGCGCCGTTTTGCGGGGGCCGCCGCGGGGGCGGCCTCCTGCGCGTTCGCCGCCGCCGTGCCGGCGAGCATGCCCGCCGCCGCGGCCGTCTGCAAAAAGCGCCGCCGGTTGACGTTGTCCATGCCGCGAGTCCTCCGTGGGGTGTCCGGGCTCAGGTCCGCTCAATGGCGAAGGGGGGAAGCTCTTTGATCTTCTCGTCCTCCAGCCGGAATTCATCGTCCTGCTTCAGCAGCCACATCAGGCCGTCGCGCAGCACCTCGTTCGTCTGCGCGAGGTCAATCCCGACATGGTCCGATTCGTACCAGATGATCTCCTTCGGGTCGCCCGCGGCCTGCTGGAGCGCCTCGCCCGCCGCGGCGGGCACCAGCACGTCGTACTTCCCGTTCTGGAAGTACACCGGTGTCGGCGCGATCTTGTCCACATAGTGGATGGGGTCCATGGCCCCGCCGAAATAGCGGACCAGCGGCGTGGCGCATTTGACGACGGCGCCGCAGATGCGGTTCTGCCCCGGCGTGAGCTTGGGCAGGGGCGGCTTCTCGGGGTTGAAGGTCTTGCCGTCAATGAAGCCGAAGGCGGCGCCGATGCCGAGACGCGTGGCCACGGAGTCCACCAGCTTGCCGAGGTCGCCGCCGCCGTAGACCATGACGCCCGCGCGCAGGCGCTTGTCCTTCGCCAGCACGGTGCTCCCCGTGATGGCGCCGTAGCTCGCGCCGACGAGGTAGATGCGCCGTGCGTCCACGTCCGGGTGGTCGGCGAGCCAGTCAATGAGCCGCCGCGTCTCGTTGACGGTTTTCCAGGGGCGCTCGCGGAAGGCCTGGAGGCTGGCAAGCCCGGAGGTGCCCTTGGGCAGTTTCCGTTCGCCCTGCATGAACTGGTCGAAGGACAGCAGCATGAAGCCCGTCTGGCAGAAGGGAGGCGCCAGCTCCTTGAGGAAGTTCTTGTTCTGGCCGATGCCGTGCAGGAAGACCACGGCGGGCATCCGCTTGCCGTCGGCCCGCTTCGGCGCGGCCATGAGCGTCGGCACCTTCTCGCCGCCGTAGCCGTCGAAGGTGAGCTTCGTGAGGGTGTACGCCTTCTCCGGCGTGTCCGCGTGCAGCTCCTCCGTCTCCAGCACCGTCACGTTCAGCGGGGCCTTCGGGTCGTACTTGTCGAAGTAGTGCGCGTCATAATGCGCCTTGCGCATCCACAGCGCCACCACCAGCACCACCAGCACGACCGCCGCGATCTTCAGGGCCTTTTTCAGCATGGCGACTCCCTCTCTGGGTCGGTTTAACAGGGGGTTTCGCGCGAGTATACCACAGCCCCGCGCGGGGGGCGGAGGGGCAAAGGCGATGGACGATATGGACGAGATGGACG
>JAPXRP010000261.1:0-4845 GCA_033813475.1 Candidatus Hydrogenedentota bacterium | reverse complement strand
GTCCGGGACTGGTCCGCGCCGCGCCGTCCGTGCGCGCCAAGGCACGCGAACTGGGCATTGACCTGAACGAGGTGCCCACGGCCGACCCGTCGGGCCGGGTGACATTGCAGGAAGTGCTGGCCTTCGCCCAGGGGGGCGCTGTCTCCGCGGCTCCCGCCCCGGCGGCGGCGGAGGAGGCCCCCGCGCGGCCCGCGCCCGCCGCGGCCGCCCCGGCCCCCGGCGGCACCACGGTGGAGCCGTTCAGCGCCATCCGCCGGAAGACGGCGGAGCACATGGCGGAATGCTGGGCCACGATCCCCCATGTGACCCACTTCGACAAGGCGGACGTGACGGGGCTGGAGGAGCTGCGGAAGAAATACGGGAAGAGGGTGGAGGCGGCGGGGGGCAGGCTGACCATCACCAGCTTCGTGCTCAAGGCCCTGCCCGAGGTCCTCAAGCGCTTCCCGAAATTTAACGCCTCCCTCGACATGGCGGGGCAGCAGGCGGTCTACAAGCACTTCTACAACATCGGCGTCGCCGTGGACACGCCCAACGGCCTGCTGGTGCCGGTCATCAAGGACGCCGACCAGAAAAGCATCGTGGAGATGTCCGTCGAGCTCGGCGAGCTCGCCGCGAAGGCCCGCGACCGCAAACTCGCCCTGGAGAACATGCAGGGCGGCACCTTCACGGTGACCAATCTCGGCGGGCTGGGCGGCCATGCGTTCACGCCCATCATCAACGCCCCCGAGACGGCCATCCTCGGCATGTCCCGCGCCGTGATGGAGCCGGTCTGGGCCAACGGGCAGTTCGTCCCCCGGCTCATGCTTCCCCTGAGCCTCTCCTACGACCACCGGCTCATAGACGGCGCCGACGCGGCCCGTTTCCTCCGCCGGCTCATCGAAGTCCTGGAGCAGCCCTGGATACTCTTTCTGGAGGCGTAGGGAAGGAACCGCGCTCAGGCAGTGTCTTGTGGGGGCGAATGATCATTCGCCCCCTCTTTTTTTTCGGAAACGCCTGCTGTCCGCGAAGGATTCGCGGCGACGGGGCCTTAAAAAGAGGTTGCCTGGCCCGCCAGTCGGGGAGACTGACGGACCAGGCTCGGTCAAGGGGGAGGGGGAGGTCAAACTCTATTGGACGGCCCGCTGAAACCAGTTGGCCAGTTCGTTGTCGTTCAACTTTGTCTCTACCGTCGCTTCCGTCAACCGTTCAAGTAAACGTTCGGCCAGGGAGTCATATTCCCCGGGGTCCGAAAGAAATTCTTCAAGCACCGTCCGGGCCGTTTCCACACCCGCCGCCTCCACCGCGCCGTCCACCACCCACAGCAGTTCAAAGAAATCGAGGGGCTTCCCGCCGCCGCACAGGAGGGTCTCATAGAAGTCCCTCACGAGCCTCACTGACTGTTCCCTGTGGTCTGCTGTCTTCATCTTGTCGGCCCTTCTCCGCGTTCATCAAAATAAACGCGCCCGGGGGCGGATTTATTCACGCCGGGGGAAGAAGCCCGGCAAAGAAAAACGGGCGGGAACCCGGTGAGTTCCCGCCCGCGCGGTCCGCTGGCTTGCCGGGGTCAGTCCCCCGGATATGCCTGGAGGTTGATGTTCTTGAAGCTCAGGTCGGTCGTCGGGTCGTGGCCCTGCAGGTGGATGGTTCCGGCCTGGTCCACATAGCCGTTCTTGCCGTCGCCCTCGGGGCTGACGGGGCGCATGTCGTAGTAGTCGCTGACCTGGACGCCGTTGATCCACACGGCAAAGTGGTTGCCGTTGGCGACCACGGTCTTGCTGAACCACTCCCGGTCCGTGGAGACAACCTTGCGCGCCTGGTTCACGCCGTAGATGCCGCCGGTGCCAAAGTCCACCGGTCTGGTCCGGTCCTCCTTCACCCACTCATTGCGCACCTGCGACTCGTAGCCCTTCCAGAAAACGCCCTTGGGGCCCCGGAAGAAAACGCCGCTGTTCAGATGGTCGCCGTTGGAGAAGATGTCGAGCTGGAGCAGGAAGTTCTTGTACTGGGCGTCGGTCTCAATCTGGCCGTTGCCGTCCTTGATGTTCAGCGCGCCGTCCACCACGGAGAACACCGACTTGTGGTCCGGAAGGATGTTCCAGCCGTCCAGGTTCTGGCCATTAAAAATCGGGTTCAGCCCGAGGGGGCGCAGTTTCACCTCGGAGACCGTGATCTTCGGGGACTGGTTCACGCTGTGGTAGCGCTGGTGCTGGATCTCGATGTTGCCCACGGGGCGCGTGGCGGAGAGGGTGGTCTTCTCGCCGCCCACCTCGGCCTCGACGGTCTCGCCGCGCGCGACAATGCGCACCGGGATGAACTCGGCCTTGCCCGCGGGGATGGAGACGGCCGCGCCGCCGGTCTCGGAGAAATGCCCGTCCAGCGAGGTGCGCACCGCGATGCCGGCGGAACCCTTGCCGACCACCTTGATCTTGAGGGTCAGCTCGAAATCGCCGAAAGCCGAAGTGGTCGCCAAGAACCCCGTCTCGCCCTTGAGACACTCGATGGCGCCGTCCTTCACCCCCCACTCGGCGTTGCCGAAAACGTTCCAGCCGTACAGCGTCTCCCCGTCGAAAAGGTTGATCCACTGCCCCTCGGCGATGGCCTGGGCCTGCGCGCCCCCGGACAGCAAAAGCCCGGCGGCCAGCAGGGCCGCAACCGCAAGTTTCCTGTTCAACATGGCACACTCCTTGAGTTGTCGTTGGTTTCCAAACCGGCGGCGGACGCCGCGCAAGGCCCCCCACTGTACGAAAAACCGGGGCGGTCGGGCAATTTTTTCGGCGCGTCCCGGGCGTCCTGTCAGCTTTTTCCGCCGGGCGCGCGTTTTTTGGAGGGAAAAAAAGACCGTGCGCGGTTTATTTTCCCCCGTCAAAGTGGTAGTATTTCAGCCTGTTGTATCCACTTCTCCGGGAAACCGGCAAACCGTTCGCGAGGAAATGTCCCATGAGAAACTTCCTGTTTTCAGCGCTGTGCTGCTTGATCCTTGCCTCTTTTATCGCCCTGCCGGGATGCGGGGAAAGCGCCCCGCAGGCTCCCGCAAAGCAGGCCCCCGCGGCCGCGCCGGCGGAGGAAAACGCCCCCGCCGCCCCCGCCCCCGTGCCGGCCATCAAGGAAGCGCCGGTGGCGGCGCCTGCGCAGGCCGCCCCGCCCACACCCGCCACGCCAGCCCCCCAGGCCACGTTGGCCGCCCCGACCGCGCCGCCCGCCCCGGCCGCGCCGCCCGCCCAGGCCGCGCCGGCCGCGCCGGGAGACGGACCAAAGATTGTGTGCGAAGAGCCCGTGTTTGATTTCGGCGAGACGGACGTGGAGAAGATTGACCATGCGTTCGTGCTGAAAAACGCGGGCAATGCCACGCTGATTATCACGGGGGTGAAGCCCGCCTGCGGATGCACCACGGCGAAGATGGCGACGCAGACCCTGGAGCCGGGACAGGAAGTCAAGCTGGAAACCTCCCTCTCCCTGAAGGGACGCCAGGGCATGCAGAACAAGACCATCGGCATTGAGTCGAACGACCCCCTGACCCCTGTCCTGCAACTGGCCCTCAAGGGGTCCGTCATTCCCAAGATCGCCGTTGCGCCGGAAACGATCAATTTGGGCAGAATCATGGACGATGAGCCCCGCTCCGCCTCTTTAACCGTGAAATCAAACAAGCCCGACCTGGTGTTCAAAATTCAGTCCGTGGAGATTACCGGGTTCGAGTCCCCCTCCGGCCCGCTGATGGACTTCACCATCTCGGAGACGGATCCGGGGCGCGAATATAAGGTGGATATCTTCAGCAAGGGCGCGCTGCCCCCCGCGATGTACAACGGCCGCATCACCATCCGCACCGACTGCGTTGACCGGGCGGTCATCTTCCTCTCGATGACCTGCCAGGTTGTCGGGGCCGTCACGATCACCCCCCAGACGATCAGCATCCGCGCGACGGACGAGCCGGACGCGACAGACACCCAGCATGTCACCGTCAAAGCGGGCCGCGTCAAGGAGTTCAAGCTGCTTGAGGTGATCCCGCCCGTGAAGGGCATTGGCGTGGAGATCACCCCCAGGGACGACTGGTACCAGGTCAAGCTCTCAAACATCCCCCGCAAGATGGACTTGAACGGCAAGGCGTTCATCATCAAAATTGACAACCCCGAAACGCCCGAGACAACCCTTCCCATCAGAGTCTACAACCTGCCCGCTTTCGGAAGAAAGCCCGCCGCGCCCCAAGCCCAGGCGGTCCCGGCCCCGGCCCCGGCCCCGGCACCGGCACCGGTCGCCGTCCCCGAAGCCGCCCGCCAAGTGGTCGAAGCCCCCGTGACGGCGCCGCCCGCACAGCCCTGATCGCTAACAGGACCATCCCTCCCCGCCCCGGCAGGGCGCCTTGCGCCGCCGGGGCGGTTTCCTGTTTAATCCCTGAAACCCCGCCGCGTTCCGGAACGTCTCATAAAGGCGGGGGAGACCATGAACCGGACAAAAGGAGATTCCGCCATGCTTTTCCGCCAACACCTGGGACTTGCAGCGCTTCTGGCTTCGCTGTGCCTGTTGACAGCCCTCCCGGGCGCGGCCGACACCCTGCGGGCCCCCGCAGGCGCCCGCACCGCCCTGGACGACTATGTGGCCGCCCCCGACGACTCCTATGCCTGGTCCCTGGTCGCCACCAACAAGGGCAGCGACTACACGGGATACGTTCTGGAAATGACCTCGCAGACCTGGCGGAGCCCCGAAGAGGTGGACAAGCCCGTCTGGAAGCACTGGCTGGAAATCGTGGTCCCCGCCAAGGTCACGACGCCCACGGCGCTCATGGTCATCTCCGGGGGCAGCAGCCGCAGCGAGGCCCCCAAGGGGGCGGACGCCAACCTGCGCCGCGCCGTGCGCGCCACGGGCGCCGTCTGC
>JAPXRP010000260.1:0-4846 GCA_033813475.1 Candidatus Hydrogenedentota bacterium | reverse complement strand
CCGTCCCGGCGGACCGCTCGCCGGACCCGGTGCGCACCTTCGGGTGCACGACGCCGGACCTTGTGGAGATGGCGCGCTGGCTCAAGGACTGCGGCATCACCCACGCCGCGATGGAGTCCACGGGGGTTTACTGGGTCCCCGTGGCCACCGTGCTCGAGGCGGAGGGGCTCCAGGTGGCGCTGGTGGACGCGCGGGAGTCGCACCGCCTGTCGGCGCGCAAGACCGACGTGCACGACTGCCAGTGGATCCGGCAGCTGTACGCCTGCGGGCTTTTGCGCGGCGCCTTCCGCCCCGCGTCCGAGATCCTTCCGCTCCGGTCGTACTGGCGGCAGCGGCAGGAGGTTGTCTCCCTGTGCGCGACGGCGCTCCACCACATGCACAAGGCGCTGGAGCTGATGAACCTGCAGCTGCACAAGGTTGTCTCCGACATCGCCGGCGCCACCGGCATGCGGATCATCCGGGCCATCGTGGAGGGCCGCAGGGACCCGGAGAGCTTTCTTCCCATGGTGCACAGGGCCTGCAAGTCGGCGCCGGAGGAGTTTGTCAAGGCGCTGACCGGCCATTACGCCGCGGAGCACCTGTTCGCCCTGCGCCAGGCGCTGGACCGGTATGACATGTACCAGAGGCAGATCGCCGAACTCGACGGGGAACTTCACCGCGCGACACGGGAGTTCGCGTCCGCGCGACCGCAGGAGTGCGGCGCGCAGGAGCAGGGGCAGGGCAAGCCCCGGGGCGGCCGCCGGAAGAACCAGTGCCACTTCGACCTGGCGGGCGAGGCGCTGCGCATGGCCGGCGTGGACCTCACGCGCATTGAGGGCATAGACGCGCTGACCGCGTTCACCATCATCACCGAGCAGGGGGTGGACATGAGTCCTTTCCCGACGGAGAAGCACTTCGCCTCCCACCTGGGGCTGTGTCCGGACAACCAGATCACCGGCGGGCGCGTCCGCAAGAAATCCACGCGGCGGGTCGCCTCCCGCGCGGCCCGCGCGCTGCGCGTGGCCGCCCAGAGCCTTGCCCGCAGCAAAACCGCCCTCGGCGCCTTCTACCGACGCATAAAGGGACGGTGCGGCGCGGCAAAGGCCATCGTCGCCACCGCGCACAAGCTCGCCAAGATCATCTACCGCATGCTCAAGCACGGAGAGCAGTATGTCGCCCGCGGACAGGAGGAATACGAACGGCAGTACCAGGAGCGGTTGCTCAAGAATCTCGCAAGACAAGCCAGCAGAATGGGTTGCCAGCTCGTTGTGGAAAATTCCGGAGAAGTACTTTCTTAGCAGCCCCTGACCGCCCGGGGGCGGGAATGTCGTTGAAGAAAGGCTTGCCCTGGGAACGCCAATCTCCCGATTGGCATCCTAAACGCTTGCCAATCAGGAGATTGGCGTTCCCAGGAAGGGGGCGGCGACCCCGGCAAAACAAGCACTTTCTTAGCAGCGTAGCGAAGCAATCTCTTGTCGGAATGCCTCCGGTCTTCCTTTGGCGGGCGCGTTTTCCCGCAGCCAGCCGTTCTCTCGTTTCCATATCCGACATCCTGCCCATGCGCTTTCTTACCGGTATCTCCCCGCGCCCGCGTTGAGGCGGATGCGCAGGGCGTCGCGGAACATGCGGGTGGAGTCGGTGCACGCGTGGACGCGCGACTGCGGGCTGTTGCGCCAGACGACGGGCACCTCCCGGACGCGCAGGCCCTGGAGCCCCGCGATGAAGAGCACCTCCACGTCGAAGGAGAAGCCGTCGAGTGTCTGCCGGGAGAAGCAGCGCTCCGCGGCGCCGGCGGTGAAGCCCTTGAAGCCGCACTGGGTGTCGCGGAACCGCGTCAGGCGGACGGTCCGCAGGAGGGTGTTGAACATGCGGCCCATGCGCTCGCGGTGCCACGCCTGGTGGATTTCGATGCGCGATTCCGGCAGGGCGCGCGACCCGATGACGATGTCGGCGTCGCCGCTGAAGAGGGCGCCGCACTTGTCCATCTCCTCCACGGGGGTGGAGCCGTCGGCGTCGGTGAAGAAGCGGAAGTCGCCCGAAGCCTGGCGCAGCATGCCCTCGCGCACCGCCGCGCCCTTGCCCCGGTTCTCCGGGAAGACATGCAGCCGCACGGGGGGGCCGTCGCCGGAGGCGAACCCGCGCACGACGTCCGCCGTGCCGTCGGTGCTGCCGTCGTCCACCACGACGATCTCGGCGCCGCCCTCCTGCCTGCGGAGATAGTCCCGCGCCTGCTCAAGGGTCGGCCCGATGCGGGCCGCCTCGTTGTAGGCGGGAATCACCAGCGAAAGGCGCACGCCTCATGCCTCCCGGGGGCGGGGCCCCGTTGTGTTTGCGGGCGGCTCAGCCGGCGGGCTTGAACCAGATGTTCCGGAACTTCACGGTGTTGCCGTGGTCCTGGAAGAAGAGCGGGCCCTTCGGCCCGTCCTGGTCGCTCACGCCGCCCGGCGTCGGGCTGTCCAGCTCCACGTCGTCGTGGACCGTGACGCCGTTGTGGACCACGGTGATGCGGGCGTTCGCGGTCTTGCTGCCCGCCGCGTCGTACTGCGCCGCCGTGAAGGTGATGTCATAGGTCTGCCACTGGAGGGGCGGCAGCACGGCGTCCGCAATGGGGACGGCCTTCTGGTAGATGCCGCCGCAGAGGTTGTCCTTGGGCTCCCAGCCGAAATTGTCGAGGACCTGCACCTCGTAGCGGCCCAGGATGTAGCAGCCGCTGTTGCCGCGGCCCTGGCCGCGCTCCTCGGGCAGGAAGGGCGTCATGAACTCGATGTGGTAGAGCCCGGAGCCAAACTCCTCCTTCGTCTGGAGGTTCGTGTTGCAGATCTGGACCGAGCCGTCGGGCTGGGGGCACCAGTGGGGGATCAGGTTCCAGTGCTGGTCGAGGTTCGTGCCGTCGTACAGGGCCACCGCGCCCTCGGGGGCGGCCATGCCGCGCGTCGGCGGCTCGGGGAAGGTCCGCTTCAGGGTGAAGGCCGCCTCCTTCCTGGTCTTGATCGCGCCGGTGAAGGTCTCGCCGGCGATCTTGCCGGAGACCTCCGCCTTGCCGCCCAGCGCGCCGAGGTCCACTTCGCCGGTGAAGGTGAAGCGGCCCTCGCGGCCCTTGCCCGGCACCTCGACCCGGACCTCCTGCGTCCCGTCGCCGATCTTGATCACCGCCGTCTGGGCGAACTTGCTCTCCGCGCGCACCTGGGCGCGGATCGTCTTCCCGTCCCAGCCGCCGCCGTCAAAGGCGCCCTCGTACACGCCCATCACCTTGTCATCGTCCGCCGCCAGGGCGGGAAGGGCGGCGGCCGCCGCGAATGCTACAATGAGAAGGCCCGAAAGAACAGTCATGCGACGCATCGTGTGTCTCTCCTTGGGAGGTTGTTCCGTGGGGGACCGGGGTGTCCCGCGCCCCCGCTGACTCTACCAAGTTGGACCGCCCGCGCGCAATGAGGGATTCGCCCATGCCCCGAATTCTGCTGTCCGAACAGCCCCACGACGCCCCCGACGGGGCGACGGCCTTCTCCCTGCGCGACGCCGTCAAGCCCGGCGCCGACGTGGTGGTGGTGAACGGCGCGGCCGTCACGGAGGACCTGCCGCTCCGCGAGGGGGACGCCGTGGTGTTCATCCGCCGGGGGGAGACCCCGCCGCCGGAGGAGCTGGAGGCGCTCATGGCCGCGCGCCACACGCCCGGCGTGCACCGGCGGCTCAAGGCGGCCACGGTGGGGATCGCCGGGCTCGGCGGGCTGGGCTCCGCCGTCGCCCTGGCCCTCGCGCGCATGGGCGTGGGCCGGCTCGTGCTGGCGGATTTCGACGTGGTGGAGCCGAGCAACCTGAACCGCCAGCAGTATTTCACGGACCAGCTGGGGATGCTGAAGACCGACGCGCTCTGCGCCACCCTGCGCCGCGTGAACCCGGGGGTCGCCCTCACCGCCCACGCCGTGCGCCTGACGGAGGCGAACATCCCGGGCATTTTCCGCGACATGGACGTGCTGGTGGAGGCCTTCGACCGCGCCGACCAGAAGGCCCTGCTCGTGGCCGCCTACGCACGCGCCTTCCCCGGCGTCCCCATCGTCGCCGCGTCCGGCCTCGCGGGCCACGGCCCCGCCAACACCATCCGCACCCGCCGCGCCGCGCCCCACCTGTACCTCGTGGGCGACGGGACCGCCGCCGCCGAACCCGGCCGGGGGCTCATGGCCCCCCGCGTCGGCGTGGCCGCCCACCACCAGGCCAACGCCGTTGTCCGCCTCCTCCTCGGCGAGGACCCGGCGGAGACGTAGGGAGCCCGGCGTTTCGGCGGGCCCCGGGTTCTCCGCATCCCCCGGGCGGGCGCGCCCGTGAACCAGGGCAATCGCGCCAAAATCCGTGGGCGCTTTCGGGTTGGGGTCCGTTCATTGCCCTTTGTCCGGCCTCTTCAACGCTGAAAGTGTTGCCGAATATAGCCCAGGCCAGGCCGCCGCCCGAAGGGCCAGGCCTGCCCTGGGGTGCCCGCGCAGAACCGTCATGCCCCAACGGGGCAGCCGAAATTACGGCGGGGAGTGCCGTGTCGGCCTTGGGGAAACGCGCGGTCCCAGTCGTTTTTCGTGCGCCCCCGCGCGGGCAAGCCCACGCGAAGAAAGGCGGCAGCAAGCTACCGCACTCCAAGGCGCTGCGCGCTGTGCGGACCCGGGGCTGCTGTAATGGGCGGCGGCCTGCCTGGGTCCTATGCGGATGTCCGGTTGACCCAACAAAGACAAAGGTGCAAATTCAAGGGGCATTTTGGTGCGATTGCCCTGCCCCGTGAACGGCGGGGCGCATCGCGCCGTCTAAGATCTTACCGAAGGAGGTATCGTCATGCCATTTGCGATCTTACCAGCCAGGGAGGCTAACCAAATGGCAGGAGAGCGTA
>JAPXRP010000259.1:0-4874 GCA_033813475.1 Candidatus Hydrogenedentota bacterium | reverse complement strand
CCTACGAGGGGCTCGCCGCCCTCTACACGGCGCAGTGCGCGCCCGAGGAAAGGCCGGGAAGATGGGCGGAGGTGGCGCGGCAGGTTCCGGACCAGCCCTGGGCCCCCATCTACCGGGGCTGCGCGCTGGACGCGCTTTCGCGCGGCGATGAGGCGCAGGAGGCCTACCTTCAGGCAGCCACCGCGCTGCTGGGCGCGGGCATGCAGGACCGGTAGTTTCGGCGGCGCGGGCGGCCGCCCGCTTTTACCCCATCGCCCGGCGCTGGCGCGCGCGCGGCGGGTTTGTCTATACTCTACCGGCCCCGGTGCGGGGCTTCGCAAGAGGGTTTCCATGCGTCTCACAGACAGGCAGGAGCGCGCCGTTGAGCGCGCGGTTGACGCGGTGTCGCGCGCCCTGGCGCGGCGCGCCGACATCACGGCGGCGGCGCGCGAGCGCGCGGTGGCCCGGCTCCGCGGGCGGATCGAGGGCGCCTTGGAGCGGTTTGGCGTTGCGGTGACGGACGGCCAGGTGGAGGGGGTGGTGGCGGAGTACGCCGATGCGGAGACGGCCGCCGCCGCGCTGATGAGCGCCGAGCGGTTCACGGGTTCCCGGGCGGGGGATTTGGGCGACCCGCGGTGGCTGGGGGTGTGCCTGCATTTCGCCGAGCGGTCGGGGTTCCCCCCGTGGCTGATCCGCGCGGCCTTCATCGGCGGGGGCATCCTCGCCGCGCCCGCGGCGCTGACGGCCTACGCGGTTCTCTACCTCGTTCTCCGCCTGGGCGGCGCCTTCGCGGAGGAGCAGCCGCGCGTCCGGTGGTTCCGCCTGGCGGGGGGGGTGCTGGCGGCCGCGGCGGTCTGCGCCGTCCTCCACGCGGCGGGGGGCTACGCGCTGTCCGGCATGGAATGGGCCATGCGCGAGGGGCTGAAGCAGGAAATGCCGCCGCTCGGCGGCTGGGGCTGGTTTGTGGAGGAGCGGATCCTGCTGCTGACGGGCGCGCTGGCGTGCGCGGTGCCCGCCTTTGTGCTTGGGGGGCTGCCCATGGTGAACGGGTGGGACGCCACCCTGCGGCGCTGCGGGCAGGCGGTGCTGGCGCTCTACGCCGTGGTGGTCTCCTTCGGTCTGGCGTCGGTGGTGGCCGGGGTGGCGGTCGGCTGGATGCGCGGTCTCGCGGGCTGAGCGGTCACCCGCCCTTCCGGGTCAGCACGGCCAGCGACCGGGGGGCCAGCAGGACTTCCCCGCGCGCCTCCGGGGCGCCGTCTTCCCCCGCCAGGTCCATCGGGGCGTCCGCGCCCGTGTCCACCCGCCTCCTCCAGGGGTCCCCCTCCGGCAGACGGAAGGCCGCGGGGGCGGCGCCGGCGTTGAAGGCCATGAAGACGGCGGTTCCCGCGTTCTCGCGCGGATGCAGGAGGCAGGCCAGCGCGTTTCCGCCGGCGTCCCACCGGGGCGGTCCGCCGTCGGGCGCCCGCCAGGCGAGGTCCGGCCCGTCGGGGCCGTCGCCCCGGTAGAACGTTTTGCGGCGCAGGCCCGGGTTCTCCGCGCGGAACGCGATGACGCCCTGGAAGAACCGGAGAAGCTCCGCGTTCGTCTCCGCGAGGGACCAGTCATGCCAGGAGATTTCGTTGTCCTGGCAGTAGGCGTTGTTGTTCCCCTGCTGGGTGCGGCCGAACTCGTCGCCGCCGAGCATCATGGGGACGCCCGCCGAGAGGAAGAGCGTGGCGGCGAGGTTTTTCTGCATGCGCAGGCGCAGCGCGCGGATGCCGGGGTTGTCCGCCGGCCCCTCCACGCCGCAGTTCCAGCTGAAATTCTCGTCCTGCCCGTCGCGGTTGCCCTCGCCGTTGGCGGCGTTGTGCTTGAGGTTGTGCGCCCAGAGGTCGGCCAGCGTGAAGCCGTCGTGGCAGGTGACGAAGTTGATGGACTGGAGGGGCGTGCGCCCGGAGCGGGCGTAGAGGTCCTCGCTCCCCGCGAGGCGTGTGGCAAAGGCGCCGGCCAGGCCCGGGTCGCCGCGCCAGAAGCGGCGCATGTCGTCGCGGTACATGCCGTTCCACTCGGCCCAGCGCGCGCCGCCGAAACTGCCCACCTGGTACGCGCCGCCGGCGTCCCACGCCTCGGCGATGAGTTTCACGTCGCGGAGGACGGGGTCCTCGGCGATGCGCGCGAGGAGGGGGGCGTCCTCCTGGACATGCCCCTGCTGGTCGCGGTCGAGGATGGAGGCCAGGTCAAAGCGGAACCCGTCCACATGCATGGCGGCGGTCCAGTAGCGCAGGCAGTCGAGGATGAAGTCGCGCACGAGCGGGTGGTTGCAGTTCACCGTGTTGCCGCAGCCGCTGAAATTGAGGTATTCGCCGTCCCGCAGGAGGTAATAGATCGTGTTGTCAATCCCCTTGAACGAGAGCGTCGGCCCCCGGTCGTTCCCCTCGGAGGTGTGGTTGAACACCACGTCGAGGATCACCTCGATGCCCGCGGCGTGCAGGGCGCGCACCATTTCGCGGAACTCCTCCAGGTGCTCGCAGGCCGCGGCGCGCACGGCGTAGCGCCCCGTCGGCGCGAAAAAGCCGATGGTGCTGTACCCCCAGTAGTTCGTCAGCTCCTGGCCGGTGATCATGCTGCACCGGCCCAGCCAGTACTCCCCGGTCTCATGCACGGGCAGCAGCTCCACGGCGTTCACCCCGAGGGCTTTCAGGTGCGGGATCTTCTCGATGAGTCCGCGGTAGGTGCCCGGGTGCGCCGCGCCCGAAGACGGGTGCCGGGTGAACCCGCGGACATGGGCCTCATAGATGACCAGGTCCTCCATGGGGATGCGCGGCCGCACATCGTCCGGCCAGTCCATGCGTTCGCGGACGACCACGCACTTCATGAATCCGGGGCCCCGGTGGATGTCGCCGACCAGGGCCTTCGCGTAGGGGTCCAGCAGATAGACGTGCGGGTTGAAGCGGTGTCCCTGGGCGGGGTCCCAGGGCCCCGCCATGCGGAAGAGGTAATACGCGTCCTCGCGCAGATTCTCCACAAAGACCGACCACATGTCGCCCGTGCGGTGGTGCGCGGGGTCCAGCTCATACTCCCAGGCGGGCTCCGTGTCGTCCGGCCCGTCGAACAGGGCCAGCCACACGCGCCGCGCGTGGCGGCTGAACACCGTGAAGCGGATTCCGGAGTCATAGACCGCGGGGCCCACCGGGTAGGGGCGGCCGGGTACCACCCGGAGTTTCGTGTAGTCCGTCTTTTCGCGCATGGTCTCTCCTGCGGGCGCCCGCCCGCGTGCCAAGAATGTACCACAGCCGGGCGCCCGCGCGGCCCGACGCGCCCCGCGCGTTTGCATCCTCCGGGCGTTCCCTGATAGAATAATCCCGCTGGTGACAGGCGGCGCCGCAGGAACTGCGGCGCTGTTTTTGTCCGACGCGCGCAGCGTCCCCATCGTCTAGTCTGGTCCAGGACACCGCCCTTTCACGGCGGCGACAGGGGTTCAAATCCCCTTGGGGACGCCATTTTTATGTCCGGACGCCCTGTCCGGACCGGGGCTTGTCTGCGGGCCGGGGGAAGGCGTATTTTAAGGGGGGCCGCCGCGTGCGGCGGCTTGTCCGCGGACACAACAGGAGTACCCCGCCCCCATGCTGTCACCGCTGCTCGCCGCCATGACCGTTTTCTGCGCAGACCCCGCCGTTGCGACGGGATTCCTCAACGAGGCCGTGACCGTGGACGGGACGGAGCACAAATACGTCCTGTATGTGCCGAGGGAGTACGCGGCGGACCGCGCGTGGCCGCTGGTGGTGTTCCTGCACGGCGCGGGCGAGCGCGGGGCCGACGGGCTCAAGCAGTCCGATGTGGGCATCGGCCGGGCCGTCCGCCTGAATCCCGAGCGTTTCCCCTGCCTGGTCCTCATGCCGCAGTGCCCGGAGGAGCATTTCTGGGACAGCATGTTCCCCGCCATCGAGGCGATGATGGAAAAGGCGAAGGCGGCGTACTCCGTGGACGCGAAGCGGGTCACCCTGACGGGGCTGTCCATGGGCGGCTACGGCACCTGGATCTGGGGGCCTGTGAAAAAGGACGTCTTCGCGGCGTACCTGCCCGTGTGCGGGGGCGGGTCGTTTGCCGACATCCGCCGGTTCTGCCCCAAGGCGGGGGAGGACGTCTTCCCGTCCATCGAGGAGCGCGGAAAACTCCTGGCCGACCGTCCGGTGTGGGCCTTCCACGGCAAGGACGACGACGTGGTGCCGCCGTTCCGCACGCGGCAGATGGTCCGCGCCGTGGAGAAGGCCGGCGGCAAGCCCCGGCTCACGGAGTACCCCGGCACGGGCCACAATTCCTGGGACCAGGCCTACGGCGACCCGGAGGCCGTCGCCTGGCTGCTGGCGCAGAAACTGCCGGGCTGAGCGGTTCGGACACCGGGAGAGGACTGCGCCATGGTCGAACTGGGCATGCACACGGACAACTGACGGACCCTGAGTGGCGGGATGAACGCGGAGAACATCCGCAAGCGCCTGAAACACCTTCAGGAGACGGGCTGGGATGCGGTGGTTTCCCGTGAATGCCACGGCGCGGACAAGAATACCCGCCAGAGCGTGGAATTTCCCCCAGGAGGCGGTGGAAGACGCCTGACCGCCGTTTCCCCGTCCGCTCAGTCCGCAACGTCCACGGCGGCGCGGGAGTTAAAAAGAAATGGAGGCGGCACCCGGATTTGAACCGGGGTATAAAGGCTTTGCAGGCCTCTGCCTTACCACTTGGCTATGCCGCCCCGATGCCTGAATTGTAGGCGAAAGCCTCCGGCGGTGTCAAGGCGCAGCGCGAAGAGGGCGCGGCAAGCGGCGCCCCTACGGGAGGGCGCGGCAAGCGGCGCCCCTACGGGAGGGCGCGGCAAGCGGCGCCCCTACGGGAGGGCGCGGCAAGCGGCGCCCCTACGGGAG
>JAPXRP010000258.1:0-4884 GCA_033813475.1 Candidatus Hydrogenedentota bacterium | reverse complement strand
GCGCCGGCCGGGGCGGCCGCGGCGGCCGCGGCCTGCTCCTGCATGGCCTGCTCGTAGCGGATCTTGGCGACCTTCGCCTCCTCCTTCTTGCTGTCGGCGAGCTGGATCAGCTTCTCCTTGTCCTCCTTGACGCTCTGCCGCTCGTCGTCGGGGATCACGCTGACGATGGTGGCGACCTGGTCATACTTGGAGATGGCGTCCTCGAAGCGGTTGGCGTCCTTGGAGCGGTCGCCCTCGTCTATGGCGGCGCTGGCCGCGTCGAGGATGTCGTTGATCACCTCCCTGATGGCGGTCTGGAGGCGGCGGACATTTTCCTTGGCGGTGTTGGACTGCTCGCGGAACTCGTTGTCAACGGCCTCGAAGAAGCCGGTGGCCTGGCGGTAGGTCTTGATGGCGTTGGCGAAGTCCTTCCGGTCGCGGAAGTTGTCGGCCTCGGCCCGGATCTTCTCGCCGTTCGCGATGATGTTGATGGTCGTCTCGAGGCGCTCGTTGCGGGCGACGATGGCCTTGTTGGTCTCCTCGATGAGCGTCGCCACCTCGGCGTTCGTGCGGTCGAAGTCGAGGCCGCGCTCCAGGGCGTTGAGCGCGTTGGGAAGGTCGGTGTCCTCGGCGCCGGGCTTGCCGGCCTTGTCGAGGTAGAAGCGGCCCTCGGTGACATAGTGGGCGGAGAGCTTCTTGCCGACCTCCGACCGGCCGGGGCCGCCGAGGCTGTAGGCCTTCTGCCACTCGAGAACGCCGCGCTCGCGGGCCTCGCGGGAGCCGTGGGCGTAGAAGATGTCGCCGACGCGGACGTAGCTCTCGGGGATGCGCGGGTTGACCTTCTCGAAGCTCTCATAGACGGCCTGGGCCTGGCGGACGCTGTCCTTGTTCACCACGAGGAACTCCATCTCGCTGACGAAGTACCAGGTGAGGGCCCGGTCGGAGGGGCGGGGCAGGGGCGTCGGGCAAACGGAGTCGGCGTTGAGCACGGTGTTCCACACGTCGGCGACCGCCTCAACGGTCCGGGTGAAGTAGGCGGGCCCGCCCTGCCGCAGGAACCCCTCATAGCCCCGGCCGAGCTGGTAGTCGTGCTTGATCATGGCCTTGTCCTGCGCGAGGAAAGACTGCCGCGTGCGGAAGTACGCCTGGGCGTCGCACAGGAACTGGAGCTTGCCGGTCGTGGGGGTGAAGCTGTATCCGTTGATGTTCTTCTCGATGTCCGCCACCATGCGCTGGCGAAGCGCCTTCTCCTCCTCGGTCCAGGCGAAGCCGAAGGGCAGCACCGCGTTGGCCGTGAGCGAGCCGAGCAGGCCCATGCGGTAGGCGAAATACGGCGTGGGGCCGTACTGGCGCGCCGCGCGCAGCAGCGCGATCTCGTTGGCGATCGCCTCCACCACCTCGGAATCCCCGCCCAGCGGCACGCCGTCCCCGAGTTTCCGGTAGCCGTCGCGCGCGCCGGCGAGCACGTCCTTCTCAAAGTTGGGGCCCACCGCGCCGCCGGGGCGGAAGACGTCGGAGTAGTCCCCCTTGAGCATCTGCATGGCCATGGCGCCCACGGCCTGCATGGACTTGGTCTCCCAGGCGCGCGCGGGCGCCGGGACCGCCAGGGGAAGCGCGAGGAAGACGGCGAAGGTCGCGGCCAGACGTTTCGTTACCGGTTTCATGGCTATCCTCATTTCCTGTGTTCCGCCGGGGAATCCGGCCCGTGCGCGCACCCGCCAACGGGGGGCGCGGTCGCGCGCCGTCCCCGCAGCGTCCAAAATGCGCACACTGCCACGCTTCAAAAACTAGCACAACCCCCCCCGAAGTGTCAATAGATTTCCCCGGCCTATTTTTTTTGGGGGGGCGGGGGCGGCCGCCCGCCGCCCGCCGGAAACCCACCCCGACGGAGGCCCGCATGTCTCCGGCACCCGGTCTCACCGCTCCTCCCCTCAGCGGAGGGGGCCGTCGAGGGCGCCGGTGACGAAGTCTTTGTGCGCGGCCTCCACCGCCACCCGGCCGATGCGGTTGGCCAGGTCTTCCCCGCTGCGGACGCCGACGCGCAGGTAGTTCCCCGTGAATCCGGTCCACCGGCCGCCCGCGCGGTCCTCGAAGAGCACCTCGACCGTCTTGCCCAAGTGACGCTCCTGGAAGGCGCGGTGTTTCTCCGCGCCCAGGGCGCGCAACGCGGCGCTCCCCCGCTTCGCCGTTTCGGGGTCGGCCTTTTCGGGCAGGCGCTCGGCGGCGGAGCCCTGCCGGGGGGAGTATTTGAAGACGTGCAGGTAGGCCAGGGGGCTTTCGGCGATGAGGGCCAGGGTGTCCGCCTGGTCCTGCTCCGTCTCGCCGGGGAATCCCGCGAGCACGTCCGCGCCGAGGCCGATGCCGGGCACGGCCGCTTCGGCGGCGCGCAGGGTGTCCAGGTACTCCGCGCGCGTGTAGTGGCGGCGCATGGCCGCGAGGATGCGGTCGGACCCCGACTGGAGCGGCAGGTGCAGGTGCGGCACGAGGCGGTGGGCCGGGTCGGCCATGCGCTCCAGCAGCCCGGGGAGGACCGTCGTCATTTCGATGGAGCTGATGCGGATCCGCTCCACGCCGGGCAGGGCGTTCAGCCGGTCTACCACGTCCACGAGCGTCTTCCCGTCGCAGGCGTAGCCCCCGAGGTTCACCCCCGTGAGGATGAGCTCCCGCGCGCCGCGCGCGGCGAGGGAGGCCGCCTCGGCGACAAGGTCGTCCAGCCGCCGCGACCGCGACCGCCCGCGGGCGAAGGGGATGATGCAGTAGCTGCACATAAAGTCACAGCCGTCCTGGATCTTGAGGTTCATGCGCCGCGTGACGGGCGGGCCGTCCGGGGTCCAGGGCAGGGTGAACGGCGCGCGGCCCAGGCGCGGGGCGCGCACGCGGTCCTCCGCCGGCGCGGCGTCCAGCGCGGCGAGGTGCTCCGCGAGGCGCATTTTCTCCGCGTTCCCCAGCACGAGGTCCACCCCGGGGATCGCCGCGATGTCCGCCCCCCGGAGCTGGGCATAGCAGCCGATGACCACCGTCCGCGCACCGGGGTTCGCCCGGATGAACTGGCGGATCATCTGCCGCGACTTCGCGTCGGCCTCCCGCGTGACCGTGCAGGTGTGGACCACCCCCAGGTCCGCAGGCTCGCCGAAAGGCACGACCACATACCCCGCCGCAACGAGCTGGTCGCACAGCAGGGCGCTCTCCGCCTGGTTCAGGCGGCACCCGAGGGTGTGTATGCAGGCCCGGCGGCCGGGCGGGGGGTGTGCCATGCTGGAGGTCCCGTGGCGCGGCCTACTTCTGTTTCTTCTTTCCCGGCCGTCCCGGCCAGTGCTCCGAGGGGGTGCGGGCGGAGGCCATGAAGGCGTCCACCTGTGCGACGATGTCGGGGTGGTCAGCCGCGACGTTGTCCGCCTCGCCGATGTCTTCGGGGAAGGTGTAGAGCTGGGTGGGCTCGTCGGGGCCCAGGCTGACGGCCTTCCAGTCGCCCATCCGGGCGGCGCGGAGGTAGCCGCCCTCGTGGAACTCCCAGTAGAGCGGCGGGTGGTTCCCCTTGGCGGCGCCGGTGAGGACGGCGGCGACGGAGACGCCGTCGAGCCCCGCCGGGGCCTGCGCGCCCGCCAGCTCGGCGGCCGTGGGCAGGAAGTCCCAGAAGGCCCAGACCTGGTCGCTCACGGCCCCTGCGGGCACGCGGCCCGGCCCCCAGGCCACCATGGGCACGCGGATGCCGCCGTCGTGCATGCTGCGCTTGATGCCCCGGAGCGGGCCGGAGCTCTTGAAGAAGTTCGGGTCTATCCCGCCCTCCTTGTGAACGCCGTTGTCGCTGGTGAAGAGGACGACCGTGTCGCGGTCGAGGCCCTTGGCGCGGAGCGTGTCGAGCACCCGGCCGACATAGCTGTCGAGGCGGGTGATCATGGCGGCGTGGCCCTTGATGGGGTCGGGCCAGGACTTGTCGGCGTAGGGGCCGAAATCGGGCACCTGCATGCCGTTGCCGAGGGCCGCGCCGCGTTCGTTGTTGGCGTGGGGGATGACGTGGCTGAGATAGAGGAAGAAGGGCTTTTCGCGCCCCTTTTCGATGAACGCCAGCGCCTTCTCCGTGAACAGGTCGTCGGCGAAGGTCTCGCACTGCGCGCAGACGCCCTCGAATTTCTCGTGCTGGACGTTTTCGGGGAG
The DNA here is from genome assembly GCA_033813475.1 of Candidatus Hydrogenedentota bacterium. GTDB lineage: Bacteria > Hydrogenedentota > Hydrogenedentia > Hydrogenedentales > CAITNO01 > JAAYBR01. The sequence continues at coordinate 750 of JAPXRP010000258.1, read as the reverse complement.
CTCCACCCGCGTCTCGTTCTCCCACAGATAATCGGGGTAGTGGTTGTGGGCGTGCTTCTGGTTGAGGAAGCCGAAGAAGTAGTCGAAGCCCTTGCGCGTGGGGACGCCGGTGGTGTCCGGCTCGCCCAGGCCCCATTTGCCGATGAGGGCCGTCTCGTAGCCCGCGCCGCGCAGCACCTCGGCCACCGTCGTGTCCCCCGGCTCCAGGGGCACGCGGTCGTTGCCGCGGATGCGGGCGTGGCCCGTGTGCATCCCCGTCATGAGGCAGCACCGCGACGGCGCGCAGACCGTGCTGCCCGCGTAGCACTGGGTGAACCGGACGCCCTCGGCGGCCATGGCGTCAATGCGCGGCGTGAGCACCTGCTCCTGGCCGTAGCAGCCCAGGTCGCCGTAGCCCAGGTCGTCGGCGAGGATGAAAATGATGTTCGGCGGCTTCGCCGCGGCGTGGGCGGGCGCGCCGTGCCGCGCGGCGGCCAGCGCCGCCGCCCCCGCCATGCCCAGGAAAGCCCTGCGTGTCGTCTTCATGGTGAATGCTCCTTAATCACGGACTGGAAGCCCGCCCATGGTGTCTTCCGGGCACGAGATTGCGTCAGTCGCTTCGCTCCTTCGCAATGACGGGTGTTCTTGCGTCATTACAGCGGCTTTTGTCCCCGCGTCATTGCGAGCCCCTGACCGCCGTGAGGCGGGGATTCGCATAAGAAAGTTGGCTCCCTGCATGATGATGTCGCGGATCCCACAGAGTGGCCGGGG
>JAPXRP010000257.1:0-4951 GCA_033813475.1 Candidatus Hydrogenedentota bacterium | reverse complement strand
TCCGGGAAAACCTGTGGCCCCGGGCCCGAGAAACGCCCCCAGACAGATGGACCTCTTCGCCTACGACTCGTCATAGGCGAAGCCTTTACCCGAAAATCTTGGGGGAAGTCCTGCCCATCCATCCCAAATTCACGGGGTTTCTCCCCAAGGGGAACGGCGCGGGTCGGCGCCGCCCTCTGGCAATGCGCCTCATTGGGGGCGGTGCCATTTTGGCAATCTCAGGAGTAAGGCGGCATTCGCCGCAGGATGTCGTGCGCGCGCAGGGGAGGGGACACGGGCTTCCAGCCCGTGGTTCTTGGGCTGCATCCATGACCCAAGACACGGGCTGGAAGCCCGTGTCCCCCCGGTGTGCGGATCTGGCATCTCTTTCCAAGTGTGGCGCCCCGCGCCTTGATTCTCCGGCGGAGATGTCCTATCGTAGTCCCAAGCGCCGGACGGCCCGGCGCCAAAGACGGAGAGGAGGCCCGCATGAATGTTCCCCAGATACGCGACCTGATCCTGAAGATTGTCGGGGTCTACTGCCTGGTTGTAACCTTCTCCCTGCTACAAGCTGTCCTGTTCACGGTGCTCGGAGGTCTGACGTCGGGCAGCATGCTTCTGGGATTGGGCATGGGCATTTTTCACCTGGGCATGCTGGCCGTATGGATTGGCCTGACATGGGTCTTTCTCCGCCGGACTGACGCCGTCCGCAGGCGGATCTGGCCGGAGGACGGCGCAGACAACGACCCCGTCCCGCTGCCGAAGATGACCATGGCCTTCTGGGTCGCCGTGGTGGGGCTCTCCGCCTCCCTGCAGTCCGTGGACAACTTCGGTGCGATTGGCTGGCGAGGTCTGGCCGACATCCTCTCCAGCGAGGCCCCGGCTTCCTTTGTGGACTGGGCCGTGCTGCTGGTGCCCGTTCTCCTCTCCGCCGTGTGCGTGCTCCGGGCGCGGGAGATCGGTGCCTGGATTTCCGCCCCCATCGAACGTGGCGCGGCGGCGCCGCCGCAGGACGCCCCGACCGAACCCGGGGAGGACGCGTGATGGACACGGTTCTGGACACACGCCCCCCGGAAGAGACGGTGTCCCCCGGCGGGGGTGTTTCGCTGGCCGCCCTTCAGGACACGGCGCTGGCGGGCGTGGGAATCGTGTTTTTGACCAAAGGGTGGATGCCGCTGATGCAGGGCATGGCCCAGATGGCGCACTCCTTATCCGGGGCCCCCAGCCTCCCCAGCCCGTTCATGCTGTTTCTGATGCGGGCCAGTGCCGTGGGCATGATGGGGGAAGGCGTTCTGCTGGCGGCCGTCGGCATCTTTCTCGTGCTGCGGACGCGCGCCGTGGCGCGGAGCCTCTGGGGGGACGGCCCGGAGGCCGCGTCGGCCCTGACGTGCGCTGACGCATTTTCCCATCTCGCCGGCCTGATCGCCCTTTACCGGATGGTCCCTCTTCTGGTGAAACTTCCCGGAGAAGTGTGGTTCACCCTCTCCTTGGCGATGTCCGATGAGACCGGCCCGATGCACTTTGACGGCGGCGAGGGGCTTTTCCGGAGTCTTTTCATGATTGCCCTGTGCCTCGTTTGCCTCGCCAAGGCGCGCCCCCTCGGCGCGTGGATGGCCCGCCGCGCGGGGTTGGCGGGCTGACCCTCCGGGCGAAACGGCCATGCCGCGAAGAAGAGGGCGCAGCAAGCAGCGCCCCTACATGCGCGAGACTTAGGTTTGCGCGAAGACACGGAGCAACCGTTCCGTAAGGGCGCTGCTTGCCGCGCCCCCGCCCGCATGCGACCAAGGCACGCGCAAGGACCTCTGTTTACTCCCGTAGGGGCGCTGCTTGCCGCGCCCCAGCGCGGGCACGAAAAGCGTCTCATCCGGTGCCTTGGGAGGCAAATACGGCCCGCCCCTCTACAGGAACCGCGTCTGGATGGCCAGCGTCTCGAGGTAGACCGCGCCGCTGCACGCGGCGAAGAGGATGCCCAGCTTGATCTCGGCCCACATGTCCTCGAAGAACTCGCCCCGGAGGGCGGACCAGAGGTCGGGCTTGAGCCAGAACCAGACGGCCTCGGTGAACTCCTCCCAGTCCTTGAAGATGACGCGGTAGGCGAGGTAGTACAGCGGGGCGTTGAGCACCGCCAGGGTGGCCAGCAGCACGGGGTTCAGTCCGGCGGTCATGGGGCGGCCCCCTCCAGCGGCGTGAGCGTGACGGGTCCGGCGAGGCCGGACGGCAGCACGGGCCACTTGGCGGCGTCAAAGGGCTTGTAGTCTATGTTCACGAAGAAGAAACGCTGCCATTTCTCCTTGTTGCGGTCCATGGCGGCGATGCGGTTGGCGGCGAGGTTGGTCACCTCGATTTCGAGGGTGTTCTTCCCGGCGGGCAGCGGGCCGATGCTGTCCAGCCGGTACGGCGGCATCCAGACCGTGCCGACTTCCCGCCCGTTGACGCGCACGGCGGCGCACTCGCGCACGTCGCCCAGGTCCAGCCGCCAGTCGGCCGCCTCTTGTGGCAGCTCGAATTCAACGCGGTAGACGGCGGTGCCGGAGAAGGCCTCCGTGCCCGGCGACTCGGTCCAGAACGCGGGCTGCTTCAGTTTCAGCGGCTTGGGCAGCGCCGGGCCGCCCTCGGTGAAGGTGACGGACCACTTGCCGTCCACGGCAAAGGGCGCTCCGGCGGGCTTGGCGGCGGTCCACGCGGCGGCAGGCGTTGCGGGCGCGGCGTCGTACACCCGCACCACACAGGACTGCCCCGGCTCCAGCGCCAGGGGCACCCGGGCCCCGCCGTCCGCCGCGCGCAGGGGGATCATTCCCGAGCGTCCGGTCATGGGGTCGAAGAGCGCGGCGGCGGCCCCGCCGGTGGACAGCGGCAGTTCGCCGTCGAAGGCGGCGGCGGAGCGGTTCACGAGGAACCACGCCGTGCCGTCGTCCATCCGCCGGCGCACGAAGAAGACGCCATGGTCCACGGCGGCCTCGCGGCGCAGTCCCGCCACGGCCTCCTCCGGATTCTCCGTCACCACCGCGCGCGGGACCAGTTTGTCCATCTCGCCCTTCAGCGCGGCGCGGCGCGTTTCCAGCGCGCCCAGCCCTGGCACGTCCGCCGGCGGCGCGCCGAGGAAGACCACCCGCAGCCCCTGGTCGGCGAGGCGGTTCAGGGCGGCGGCCGTGTCCGGCGGCAGGAGCCCGCAGTGCGGCATCACCACGGCGCGGCAGCGCGACAGGTCCGCCGCCGCGAGCTGGCGGTCGGAGACATAGTCGAAGTCGTAGCCGCGGTCCCACAGCCACGCGGCGGCCTCATGCGCCGGGCGCAGCCCGGTGTGCAGCCATTCCTTCGTGTTGTGGACCGTGAGCCGGTGGAGCGACGGCGGGTCCTTCGCGGGGGTGGCCCACAGGTCGTACACGGGGAAGTACAGCAGGATTTCGGCGTCCGGTCGGCCCGCCTGGAGGAACGACTGGCACCGCGCGAGGTAGCCGTTGATTTCCGGCATGTGCCGGTGCCACGGGTTGGTCGGGCCGAAGTGTGTGGACGCGTAGAAGAGCCAGCCCGGCCAGGGCGCGCTTTCGGGCGAGTAGGCCGTGCCGTGGAAGAGCGCGTGGTTCACACCGCCGAGGAACAGCTTGTCCATCTCCGCCTTGACGGCGGCGGGGCGCTCCTGGAAATGCTCGTCGAGCCAGGTGCAGGACTCGGAGGCCACGAGGCCGCGTCCGGCGACATGGGCGGCGGACGATGAGAACTTGGTCATCAGTATCTCGCTGCCCTCGCGGCCGAAGCCCTCCGTCTCGGGGATGTCCGACGCGGCGTAGAGGTCGAGGAGGTTCCCCGGCGAGCCGTGGGCCTCGTAGCGGCTGACGCTGCCGCGCTCCCGCACCCAGGCCGCCCAGGGCTCCGCGAAGTCCAGCAGCATCAGGTCGCCCACAGTCTCGTTGTAGTCCGACCGCACCCGGCCCACCGTGTCCGGGTCGCCCATGCCGAGCAGCGCGGGGAAATGGTCCGCCAGGTCGTAGCCGCGCCGCTCCTGGAAGCGGTCGAGCAGCAGGTCGGTCCAGTTCTGGTTGTAGACCTCGTAGGAGTCCAGATAGAAGGCCCGGGGTTTCTTGCCCTGGTAGCCCGCGAACGCCTGGTCAAACCGCGCGAGATAGCGCAGGAGCTTCTCCCGCGACCAGTGGTCCAGCACGTTCCCCTCGCCGCCCGGCGCGGCGCGCTTCACCTGCTGCTTGGTCCAGCCCTGGAAGAGCGCCACGAGCGTGCGGGGGCCGTCCGCGGGCGACCAGTCCAGGGTGCCGTCGGCGCCCGCGCGCGCCGTCACGTCCTCCGCCGCGCCGTCGGCGGCGTAGGCCATTACCCGCTTCAGCGCGGCCTCCGGCTGCTCCGCGCAGACCAGCTTCTCGCCGAGGCGCTGTCCGGCGTCGAGGGCGTAGACCTGGAAGAAGGCGCGGGCGGCGGCCTCGTCCGGCCCGACCCACGGCCCGCCGTAGGGCCAGCCCGTGCCGAGGGTCATGTCCACGCCCAGGCCGCGCTTGTCCGTCTCCCCCGCGACGGTTGCGAGCAGCTCCATCCACCGGTCCGACAGGAAGGGAACGGACTCCGCCTCCGCGTTCTCGGCGGCGTAGATGGGGATGATGTGCATGCCGCCGAGGCCCGCCGCGCCGTAGACCTCCGCGTGCCGCGCGAGTTCCGCCTCCGTCACCGCGCTGCCCATCCACCACCAGTAGGTCCAGGGCCGGCACTCCTTTGTGACCGGCGGCCACCCGGGCGGCGGCGCGGCCAGCGCGGGCAGGGACAGGAGACAGCAGACGGCGATGCGGCAGGCGGACATGACCGGACCCTCCATGTGCCGCCTATTATGGCACATACGTCGCCGAGACGGGAGCCGGGCCAGGGCAATCGCACTAAAATCCGTGCACCCGTTCTGAAAGGAGCCATTCACTTCCCTTTGCTCGCCCTCTTCAACGCTGAAAGCGTTGCCGAATATAGCCCAGGCCAGGCC
>JAPXRP010000256.1:0-5070 GCA_033813475.1 Candidatus Hydrogenedentota bacterium | reverse complement strand
GCCCGCCCCGTTCGGCCCCAGAAACCCGTAGAAACACCCCTTCTCCACGCGCAGGCACAGTCCGTCCACCGCGCGGAACTCCCCGTACAGCTTCGTCAGGGCCTCCGTTTCGATGCAGTATTCCATGCCGGAATCATACTCCGCCGCCCAAGCCCCGGACAAACGGGACGGAACCACCGATGAACGGCGATGAACACCGATGGGGGAAGGAAGACGGACAAGCGGCCGCCTTCGTGTCCGCACCGGGGCGCGGCAAGCGGCGCCCCTACATGCGCGCACTTTGGGCTTTCACGAAGACACCAGGGCACCCTCCCGTAGGGGCGCCGCTTGCCGCGCCCTCTTCCTTGCACGGCAGGACCGTCCCATTCGCAGGGGGAGGCGCATTCCGCCCATGAAGGTGCCTGTCTTTTCCGGAAATCCTGGAAGAGGGAAACACTTTACGCGAGGGGACGCGCTTGTGCTAAATTAGAGGCGTTCTCATTAGGTTGCGGCGGGAGGCCCCGCGAATGGCCGGGGTTTCAGGCGCATCGAGGCAGACGCGCCGCCGCAGAATGCGCGCATAAGGAGTACCCATGCAGTCTTCCGACCGTCGTCAGTTTTTGGGAAATCTGGGCATTCACACGGGCGTCTTGGGGGCGGCGGGGCTGGGCGGTCTGGTGGTCGGCAGGGCCTCGGCGGAGGCTCCCCCCGCGCCGGTGTCCGAACCGGCGATGCCGCCCCTGCCCTGGTCCTATGCCCCCCTGGATCCGGAGGATATCCGGAAGCGGGCGCACCGCCACTATGCCAAAGGCCATTGCTGCGAGGGGGCCTTCTCGGCGATCGTCGGCGCGCTGGCCGACGCCGCAGGGCACCCCTTTGACAAGGTTCCCTGCGGCATGATGGGGTACGGCGGCGGCGGCGTGGCCGGGTTTGGCTCCCTGTGCGGCGCGCTGAACGGCTGCGGCGCGGCCGTCAGCCTGGTATGCGGCAAGAAGGCCGCCGAGGAGGTCATGAGCGAGCTGTTGAGCTGGTATGCCGTCGCCGTGCTCCCCACGGACACCAGCAACGGCTACGCCGCGGACGGGGGGTACTTTGAGGACGACCCGTACACCATCCGGACCGCGCTGCCGCAGAGTGTCGCCGGGGACAACCTGTGCCACCTGTCCGTGACCCGCTGGTGCAAGGCGGCCGACCTGGGCAGCGGCACGCCGGAGCGTTCCGAGCGCTGCGCGCGCCTCACGGGCGACGTGGCGGCGAAGGCCGTGGAGCTGCTGAACGCGGTGCAGGCACAAACCTTCCAGCGCGCCCACCCCGTCCCCGCGCAGGCCACCGGATGCCTGAAATGCCATGATGTCGGCGAGAAATCCCACACCCGCGGAAAAATGGACTGCCTGCTCTGCCATCCTGCGGAGCACAAAGGGGAGCACTGCAACCCCTTCACCCAGGCCATCCTGCAGGGGCCCAAGAAGCTGTAGCCGTCTTCCAACCTTTCCCGCCGCACTCCCGCCCGGAGATACCGAAAGATGGACAGGTCCGGGCGGAGTGTGCTACGATTCCGGTCCAACTGCGAGGCGTTCAGTACTACAGGCGGACGCGCCGTTCCGGCGCGGGCTGTCTGCCCACCGAATCCAACCCACAGGAGGATCCCCCCAATGACCACCCCGAATCTCGAAAAGCACGGCATCGTGCCCGGAAAGGTTTACTACAACCTCTCCTATGATGAGCTGTTCAAGCACGAGACCAACCCGGCGCTTGAGGGGCTGGAGAAGGGCACTGTCACCAGTTTCGGCGCCGTGTCCGTGGACACGGGCCGCTTCACCGGACGCTCGCCGCAGGACAAGTATTTTGTTGACGAGGAGACCTCGCGCGGCAACCTGTGGTGGGAAGGCCCCGAGAACAAGGGGTCGAACAACAAGCGCCTGAGCCCGGAGGCGTGGGCGCATCTGAAGGGGATCGTCAAGGCGCAGTTGGACGGCAAGGACCTGTACGTCATGGACGGGTTCGTGGGCACCAACCCCGACACGCGCATCCGCGTCCGGGTGGTCGCCGAAGTCGCCTGGCTCGCCCATTTCAGCAAGAACATGTTCATCCGTCCGACGGAGGAGGAACTGGTCGGATTCGAGCCCGACTGGACCATCCTCAACGCCTGCAAGACCAGCAACCCCGACTTCGCGCAGTTCGGCATGCGGTCCGAGGTCTTCGCCGCGTCCAACATCCAGGAGCGCATGTCCCTCATCGGCGGCTCCTGGTACGGCGGCGAGATCAAGAAGGGCGTGTTCACCATCATGAACTACTTCCTGCCCCTGCGCGGCGTGGGCGCGTTCCACTGCTCCGCCAACATGGGCAGGGACGGCGACACGGCGCTCTTTTTCGGCCTGTCCGGCACGGGCAAGACGACGCTGTCGGCGGACCCGAAGCGCGCGCTCATCGGCGACGACGAGCACGGCTGGGACGACGAGGGCATCTTCAATTTCGAGGGCGGCTGCTACGCCAAGGTGATCAACCTGTCGGCGGAGAAGGAGCCGGACATCTACCACGCCATCCGCCGCGACGCGCTGCTGGAGAACGTGGTGATCCGGGAAGACGGCACGGTGGACTTCAAGGACGGCAGCAAGACCGAGAACACCCGCGTCTCCTACCCGATCCAGCACATTGACAACATCGTGAAGCCCGTCTCCAAGGGCGGCCACCCCTCGGTGGTCATCTTCCTCGCCTGCGACGCCTTCGGCATCCTGCCCCCCGTGGCCCGCCTTTCCTACGAGCAGGCCATGTACCAGTACCTCAGCGGCTACACGGCCAAGGTCGCCGGCACGGAGCTCGGCGTCACGGAGCCCAAGGCCACCTTCTCCAGCTGCTACGGCGCGGCCTTCCTCGCCGTCCACCCCACCATGTACGCCGACATCCTCGGCGAGAAGATGAAGAAGCACGGCACCCGCGCCTACCTCGTGAACACCGGCTGGGTCGGCGGCCCTTACGGCGTCGGCTCCCGCATGGACATCACGGCCACGCGCACCATCATTGACGCCATTCTGGACGGGTCGGTGGAGAAGGCCGAGTTCCGCAAGATGCCCGTCTTCAACTTCGACGTGCCCGTCACCCTTCCCGGCGTGGACAGCAAGGTCCTCGACCCCCGGGAGACCTGGCCGGACAAGGCGGCGTACGATGCGGGTCTGCTCAAGCTGGGCCAGATGTTCGTGGACAATTTCAAGAAGTTCACGGGCACCCCGAGCGGGCAGGCGGTTGAGGCCTTCGGTCCCAAGCTCTGATCCGTTCCGGCGGAAAAGAAAACAGTTGACAAACTCTGCGGTTCATGGTATAAAAGTGCCGTAGCCCGGGTGGATTGCGTCCCGGAAACGGACCAGGAGGATTGTTAGATGAAGCACATGCGGCCTGTGACGCGCAAACCTGCCCTGTCACAGATCTCCAATTTCGAGGTGTTCAAGGAGTTCCTGATCAACCTGACCGATCAGCTCATTGAATACGCGTTCATCAAGACGTCCTGAGCGGAGGAACCGGCCATGAAGCACAAGAGCCACATCAAGACCGTAAGCCTTGCCCCGGAGAAGGCCCAGATCAGCAATTTCCAGGTCAAAATGGAAAGCACGACCGAGATCATTGACCGGTTGCTGCTGGCCAACCGCCAGGCGCCGTGGAAAGCCACCGGCCCCAGCGGCAGCGTGGATGACACCACGGACACCGGCACCGACACCGGCACCGACACCACGGGCGTCGAGCTGTAGGCCGTCCTGGCTCCCGCCGAATCTTTGCCCGCCTGCGCCGGAGCGCGCAGGCGGGCTTCTTTCTTTTCGGCCCGCGAAACTGGGCCGCGCGGCGCCGGGTCAATAGGGCGTCCCCTGTGAACCCCGGAGATGTCTTCCCCATGCCGCGCGCCGCGTTCTTGTCCTTCCTGCTTGTGCTCGCGCTGTGTCCGGGCGCGCCGGCCATCGGCACGCGCACGCATGCCGAGATCGGCCGCCGCTGCGCGGAGCAGTACCTCGCCGGGGCCGATGACATGCTGCCCGGGCTGGGCAGTCTCGTGTCCAAGCGGGCGACCCTCAAGATTCTCTACACCGCCTGCGCCTTTCCCGACTGGGGCTACGGAAACATCAACCCCGACGCGGGCGAGGCGTCGCACTGGCACCCCTTCATGCGCGCGTGGGCCGGGGAGCTCCGGGGGCGGGGCGCAAGTTTCACCCCGTCCGCCGACATGCAGCGGGAGATGGCCTTCTTTCTGGGGGCGGTCTGCCACAACATCGCGGACATTCCCTGGCACTTCAGCAGCGGCGGCGACCTGAGTTTCCTGGAGAAGAGCGCCCAAATGGAGGGGGGCACCCACCTGGTCACCGAGATCGGCGGCGACTTCATCCGGTACCAGAAGGACCGGATGCGCCACTGGGGCATGCTGAACGACTATTATCCCCTCGACACGGTCCACGCGGCCCTCACCGCGTCGGGCGTTTCCGTCACCCGCGAGCAGCTGCGCACGGGATATGTGCGCGAGCAGATGATTATGTGGGGCGCCCCCCTGGTCACCGCACCCTTCGCCGCGGACTATGAGAAGCGGCTTCCGTGGACGGTCGCCCATCTGGAGGACTACTACTTCGGCGGCATCGAGCACAACGCCGCCGCCTGCGCCATGTGGTGCCGGTACTGGTACGCCGAGGCGGCGGGCGGCCACTGTTTCCAGCAGATGCCCGCCTACGGCGCCCCCGGAAACGCGAAGGACTGCGGGTACTGCCCCTACCTCGGCGTCAGCGACGCCACCCTCGCGGAGGACCTGCCCGGCCACAACACGGGCGGCGAGGCTTTCCTGAACGTCTCTGCCGGCGCCGGACGCCGCCGCGACACCCTGGTCCGCTTTGACCTCTCTTCCATCCCGGCCACAGCGCCGCTTTCCAAGGCCGTCCTGTGGATGCACTGCGACCGCGTCGAGGGGACACCGCCCCCGGCGGGAGTGTCCGCCGCCGCCGCGCCGTGGACCGAGGGGGGCGGCGTCAGCGACCCCTTCAACGGCGAAAACGGCCGTCCCGCCGAAGGGGGTGAGGTGACCTGGTCCCAAAGGCCCGCAGAGGAGCCGGCGTCCGCGCCCGT